>NZ_JBIUCH010000023.1:103520-143540 GCF_044548625.1 Micromonospora sp. NPDC051925
AGCTACCGAGCTGCTCCACCCCGCGTCGCCTGGTTAACCGTAGCGCACCGACCCCCGGACCCGCAAAACGGGCCCCGCGGGCGGGTCGGGGCTCGGACGGGCCGAGCCGACAGGTTGCCGGAACGACCCTTCGGACAAGCGACGGGGCCCACGATCCCGACTCGGATCGTGGGCCCCGTCGACCAGGAGCGGGCGGATCAACCGCCGGACGGTGACGGCGTCGCGGACGGGCTGCCGCTAGGCGCAACCGACGCGGTGGCACCCTGCTGGGCCTGCTGGAAGGCGGTGATCGCCTCGTCCAGCGCCTTCAACGCGCGACCGTACCGCTCGAAGTCGCCGGACGCCTGCGCGGCCTTGACCTCGGCGATCGCCGTCTGGACCCGCTGCGCGGCGGCGGCCAGCTCACCGGAGACCGGCGGTGCACTGGTCGCCCCGGGCGAGGGCGAGGTGGGCGTGCCGCCGCTGGACGGGGGTGGCGTGCCGCTGGACGGCGGAGTGCCCTGACCGGCCTTCTTGCCCTGCTCGACGAGTTGCTTGATGCCGTCGGTGACGTTGTTCGCCAGCACCACGTACGAGCCGCCGTCGCCGTACGACAGGAGCACCTTCTGCAACAGCGGGTACGCGTCCTGTTGGTTGCTCTTGACGTAGACCGGCTCGACGTAGAGCATCCCGTTGCCGAACGGCAGCGACAGCAGGTTGCCGTACTGCACCTGCGCCTGGTTGGAGGAGAGCAGGTTCAGCTCGGTCCGGATGGTCGCGTTGTTGGTCATCTGCTGGTGCACCTGCACCGGACCGGAGACCCGGGTCTGGTCCGGCAACTCCAGCACCTCCAGCTTCGGCTGCCCGTCGACGTACGACCCGGAGATCAGCGCGGCGAGGTTCTGCCGGCCGTTCGGGGTGACCGCCGAGGTGAGCTGGAAGCGCGGGGCGTCCTGGTTGGGGAACTGGGTGAACAGGTAGTACGGCGGCTGCTTCTGCCCGCTGTCCGGCGCGTCCGGCACGTTCGGCACCTGCCAGAAGTCCTGGCCGGAGTAGAAGTCACCGGGGTTGGTGACGTGGAACTTGGTGAGCAGGTTGCGCTGCACCTTGAACATGTCGGCCGGGTAGCGGAAGTGCGCGGCCAGGTCGGCCGGGATCGCGCTCTTCGGCAGCACCAGGTCCCCGCCGAACGCCTTGTTCCACGCCTTGAGCACCGGGTCGCTGTCGTCGAACTCGTAGAGCCGGACCGTGCCGTCGTACGCGTCGACGGTGGCCTTCACCGAGTTGCGCATGTAGTTGACGTTCTCCCGGGCCAGCTGGAAGGTGCCCCGGTTGGTCAGCTCGTCGGTGGTCTCCTGCTGCAGGTTGATCCGCTCGGCGTACGGGTAGGTCGCCGCCGTGGTGTAGCCGTCGATGATCCACTGGACCTTGCCGCCCACCACCGCCGGGTACGGGTCGCCGTCCAACGTGAGGAACGGGGCGACCTTCTCCACCCGGTCCCGGGGGTTGCGCACGTACAGCAGCTTGGAGTTCTCGTTGACCGCCTCGGAGAGCAGGAAGTTCGTCTCCTGCTCCTTGATCGAGTAGAGCAGCCGCCGGGTGAACGAGCCGATCTCGACGCCGCCCTCACCGGTGTAGGTGTAGTACTGCTCGCCGCCGGTGGTCGGGGTGGGCCGGTCGAACTCGGCGTTCTTGCCCTCCTCGGTCTGACCGACGATGGCGTAGTCGTCGGCCTGCATCCGCTCGCCGTAGTAGATCCGCGGCTGGCTGGCCGGGATCTGCTCGGCCTGCGAGGAGCACGCCTCCTCCGCCTTCTCACCGAGGAAGCCGGAGACGAAGTACGGCTGCCCACCGCAGACCACCTGGTTGGCCGGGGCCGCGACCAGGCCGTAGCCGTGGGTGTAGACGGTGTGCCGGTTGATCCAGTTGTTCTGCTGGTCGGTCAGCTCGCCATAGTTGATCTCACGGACCCCGACCACGTAGTCGGAGGTCTTGTTCTCCACCGAGTACCGGTCGATGTCCAGCTTGGGGCCGAAGTCGTAGAACCCCCGGACCTGCTGGAGCTGGGTGTACGTCTCGGAGACCAGCTGCGGGTCGAGCAGCCGGACGTTCGGCACCACCGAGGTGTCGGTGGCCAGGCTGGCCGGTGGCACCAGGTTGCTGGCGGCGTACCCCTCGGTCTGCACCTCGGATATGTCGAACGCGGCGCGGGTGGCGTCGATGCTGCGTTGGATGTACGGGGCTTCTTTGTCCCGGGCGCTCGGCTTGACCTCGAAGGTCTGCACCGCCCACGGGTAGATGCCGCCGATCGCGACGGCGGAGACGCCGAGCAGGGCCAGCGAGATGCCCGGCCAGACCAGGTTCCGCATCACCGCGTTGGAGAAGACGATGATGGCGATGGCCACCACCACCGAGATGTACGCCAGGATCTCCTTCGCCGGCAGCAGCGCGTTGACGTCGGCGTAGCCCGCGCCGTACAGCTTGGCGCCCTCGTTGTACTCCAGCAGCATGGCCCGCCGGTCCAGCACGTACGCGACGGCCTTGAGCAGGACGAAGACCGCGACGAGCGTGCTCAGGTGGGCGCGGGCGGCGCCTGTCATCCGATCGCCGACGCCCTGCAGGCGCACCCCGCCGAAGATGTAGTGCAGGGCCAGCGCGCCGATCAGGGCGAGCACCACGGCGGTGAAGCCGACGCCGAGCAGGTAGCGCCAGAACGGCAGCTGGAAGACGTAGAAGCCGACGTCGATGCCGAACTCCGGGTCCTTGACGCCGAAGTCGCCGCCGTTGCGGAACAGCATCCACTGGGTCCAGCGGCCCTGCGCGGAGAGACCGGCGAACAGGCCGAGCACCACGGCGGTCAGGCTGATCCAACTGCCGATCCGGGGGGTGAGCAGCATCCGGTACCGCTCCAGGGTGGCCTGCTCCAACGAGTGCGGACGCAGCTTCGGCCGCAGCCGGTACGCCAGCCACAGGTTCCCGCCCACGAACGCGGCCATGCCCAGCCCGACGGCGAGGAAGAGCAGCACCTGGGTCAGCAGCACGCCGGTGAAGACCTGGGTGTAGCGGACCTCGTCGAACCAGAGCCAGTCGGTCCACGCCTGCACCCCCCAGCCGAGCAGGGTGAACAGGAGGAAGACCCCGACCAGGACCCCGATGGTGACGCGTCCGCGCCGACTCATCCTCGGCAGGGGGCTGCTACGCATGACCACTGTTTGGCTCCGCACGCTCGATGTGATCGGCTCCGGACAGGCACCCAGAGTACGGGGTGTTCCTGAACGTCTCAGGTCAGGTCGCGCCCCGGGTCGGTCCCGCCGCCCGGGACGGGCACGGCCTCAGCAGCGGGTCGGCTCGCCACCGGCGCGCAACGTGTCCAACGCGGCCAATGCGTCGTCCAGCGAACCGACCTTGAGCATGGGCAGACCGGGCTGCGGGTTACGGACCGCCTCGGCGCAGTTGTCGGCGGGGACCAGGAACACCTTGGCACCGGCCTTCTTCGCGCCGACCAGCTTCTGCGCGATGCCGCCGATCGGGCCGACCTGACCCTCGTCGTCGATGGTGCCGGTGCCGGCGATGACCTTCCCGCCGGTGAGGTCCTCCGGCTTCAGCTTGTCGATGATGCCGAGGGCGAACATCAGCCCGGCGCTCGGGCCGCCGATGTCGTTCAGGTCGATCTTCAGGGTGAACGGGTGCGGCTGCCGCTGGTCCGGCACCACGCCGATGCGCGGCCGGCCGTCGGACTCTCGGCTGGTCACGGTGGCGGTGCCGGGGGTGCCGTCGCGGACGTACCCGATGGTCAGCGCGGTGCCGGCGGGCTTGCCCCGGATCAGCTCGACCAGCCGGGTCGCGGAGGTGACCTTGACGCCGTCGACGGTGCTGACGACGTCACCGGCCTTCAGCGCGCCAGCCGCCGGCCCGTCCGCGGCCACCTCCTTCGCCACCACCTCGACCGGGTAGCCGAGCTTGACCAGCGCGGCGGTCTCGGCACTGCTCTGCGAGTTCTGGAAGTCCTCGGCGTTGCGCTTCTCGACCTCCTCCTGCGACTCGCCCGGCGGGTAGACCATTTCCCGGGGCACCACCGCCTCGTCCTTCGACAGCCAGCCGGCGATCGCGGCGCGCAGCTTCACCGTCGGCTGCACACCGACCGTGGTCATCCGGAGCTGGCCGGCGGAGGTGGACGTCGCCCGGCCGGTGATCTGGATGATCTCCCGGCCGTCGGAGGTGCCGAGGGTGTTCACCGTCGGCCCGGGGCCGAGCACCACGTACGGGATGGGTGCGCCGAGCACGCCGATGCTGAGCAGGGTGGTGAGCAGAGCACCGAGGAGGACGGTCACGCCACGACGTCTCATGCGGCAGAGCGTACCGACCGGTCGCGGCGGTACCCGCGGACTGCGGCGGACTTCGCCCTCAGCGCAACGCCAGTGGCGGCGACCAGGGGCGCGGCGCGCGTACCGTAGACGTCGTGCCTGATATTCCGTTCGGTTTCGCGCTCCCGGGTGGGCAACCACCAGACCCCAACGATCCCGCGCAGATGCAGCAGTTCATGTCGCAGTTGCAGCACCTGCTCTCCGCGCCGGGCAGCGGGCCGGTCAACTGGGACCTGGCCCGGCAGGTGGCCGCCAGCCAGCTCGCGGCCACGGGTGACCCGATGGCCTCCCCGTACGAGCGGCACGCGGTGGAGGAGGCGCTGCGCCTGGCCGACCTCTGGCTGGAGCCGGCGTCGGCCTGGCCGACCGGCATCCGCACCTCCGTGGCGTGGAACCGCAACGAGTGGATCTACAAGACGCTTGACGTCTGGCGCAAGCTCTGCGACCCGGTGGCCAGCCGGATGGTCGGCGCGATGGGCGACCTGGTCCCGCCGGAGGCGCGCGCCCAGCTCGGGCCGATGCAGTCGATGGTCGCCACGCTGGGCGGGGCGCTCTTCGGCGGTCAGCTCGGCCAGGCGCTCGGCCAGCTCGCCGCCGAGGTGCTCTCCGCCGGTGACATCGGCCTGCCGCTCGGCCCGGCCGGCACCGCCGCGCTGATCCCGGCCAACATCCGGGTGTACGGCGAGGGCCTGGAGCTGCCCGAGGACGAGGTACGCCTCTACGTCGCCCTGCGTGAGGCGGCCCACCAGCGGCTCTTCGAGCACGTCCCGTGGCTGCGCGGGCACGTGCTGACCGCCGTGGAGAACTACGCCTCGGGCATCCGGGTCAACCGGGAGGCGATCGAGGAGGCGATGGGCCGGGTCGACCCGACCGACCCGGAGTCGATGCAGGCGATCGCCCTGGAGGGGATCTTCACCCCGGAGGACACGCCGGCGCAGAAGGCGTCCCTGGCCCGGCTGGAGACGGTGCTCGCCCTGGTCGAGGGCTGGGTATGCCACGTGGTCGACAGCGCTGCGGCCGACCGGCTGCCCAACGTGGTCCGCCTCGGTGAGGCGTTCCGTCGTCGCCGGGCGGCCGGTGGGCCGGCCGAGCAGACCTTCGCCGCCCTGGTCGGGTTGGAGCTGCGTCCCCGCCGGCTGCGGGAGGCGTCGGCGCTCTGGGCGGCGCTGACCGAGCACCGGGGCATCGCCGGCCGGGACGCGGTCTGGGGCCACCCCGACCTGCTCCCCTCGGACGCGGACTTCGCCGACCCGGTGGCGTTCGCGACCACCTCGGCGGATCTCGACGACGAGCTGGCCAACTTCGACTTCACCGCCCCCGGCGGCCCCGAGGAGCAGGCACCGGGCAACCGGCCCGGCCCCGACGACGGCGACACCGACCGGCCCTGACCAGCCACGACACCGCCAGCCCCGACCAGCCGCGACACCGGCCGGATCCGCCCGAGCACCGGGTCGGTCCGGCCGGTCCGGGTCCGTTGCTTTCGCACCGGCCCCGGCCGGGCGGGGTTCGCCGCTCAGGTGCGGCGGCCGGAGAGCAGGGCGCGGGTGGCGTCCCAGCCCTCGACTGCGGGGTCCAGGGCGGCCAGGTCGGCCGGGCCGCGCAGCCGGTGCCAGCCGGGCGTGACCGCCACGTCGGCCGGGGCGGGCGCCGCGCGGCGCAGGTCCGCCGGCCCGGCCACCTCCAGGTCCAGCACCGGCAGCCATCCGGGTACGGGTAACCGGGACGCCACACCGAGCAGCCCGGAACCGCCGCCCTCGACGGGGGCGACGGCGACGGGTCGGCTGGTCAGTGGCCGGAGCAGCTTGCCGAGGGTGAGCCCCGGCAGGTCGGGGGCGTCGGCAGCGACCACGGCGGCCTGGTCGTACCCGTCGAGGGCGGCCAGCGCCGCGTTGACGGTCGGCTCGGGCACCTCGTACACGGCGGTGCCGGGCCAGAGCACCGCGTCGGCGAGCCAGCGGTCGGCCGGGGTCACGGCGACAGCGGTCTCCACCTCGGCGAGGGTGGCGAGCAGGTCCACCACGTCCTCGGCCAGCGCGGTACGCCAGTCCACCAGCTCGATGCCGGGCGGCGACCAGGCCACCGGGGCGAGCAACGCCACCACCACCCGTCGGATCATTCCCCGACCCTAGATGATCGGGTCCGAGGTCCGGGCTGGCCTGTCCTGCCGGCCGCCGTCAGCGGTTGACGGTGCGGCGTACTCCGTCGTGTCCGGCGCAGGGCTTCGGCCGGCCGCCGGTGAGGCTGACCGAGCCGTCCCGGCACAGCACCAGGTAGCCGCGTTGCGCCCAGAACTGCGGCGCGCAGTCGAACCAGTCGCAGACCCGGTGGTCGGGTTTGCGGACCCGTTCGCCGCCGCAGTAGTCGTACCCCATCGGGTTGGCCGGTGCCCCGCAGCGCCGCTCCCGCGCCGCGGACGGCGACGGGGACGGGGACGGGCGGTGCGGTGTCGGCGACGGCTTCCCGGTGCGCGACGGGGTGGGCGCGGCGACGGCCGCCGCCGCCACCTCCGGGGTGACCGGCGGATCGGACTCGACCAGCACCGCCGGCACCACCAGGGTCAGCGCGGCGGCCACCGCGACGGTACGTCGACCGCCGGGGATCCGGGCGCTCATCCGGGCCTGCGCGGGGGTGGCGATCGCCGGTCGGAACGGCGCGGTCTCGGCGTGTTCGGCGATCAGCTCGTCGAGCTGGGCGAGGACGGCGGCCCGCTGCTCGACGGCGTCGGCGAAGGCCAGGGTCAGCACGAACCGGAATTCCGCCGCCGCCGCGGGCGGCAGCAGCAGGCCCGAGGTCTGCCGCCGGTCCAGGACCTGGATCAGCGTGACCGGCGCCGCCGGATCGTGCAGCAGGCCGGTCATCTTCCCGTACGCCCAGTCACGCCGGCCGCGCCCGCCGACCATGACCAGCCGACGGTTGGTGACCACCGCGATCCCGGCGTCGACGACCCGGACCCCGTCGGGCAGCCGGTGGCGCAGCGGCCCCGGCTCCGCCTCGACGACCAGGTCGGGGGCGGGCAGTACCGCGGTGTGCCGGACCTCGACCAGTTGGGCGCCGGGCGTCGTCCAGAGGACGGCCTCGCCGGGGCTCAACGCCAGCGGCAGGCCGGTGCCGGCCTCGGCCGTGCCCCGCAGGCCGACGGCGAGGACACGCATTCGGCGTAGTTCGTCGTCGCGGCGTCGCCAGGCCCGCTCGACGGTGCGGTAGGCCCGCCGTCGTCGTTCGTTCTGCTGGCGTGCCCAGATGTAACGCCAGGTGGAACCCGTCGAATCAGTCATCGCCACGCCGATCCCTCCGCCGCGCGAGCCACCAACAGGGGTGTTCACCTGGTTCAACGGTGGTGACAAGCCGGACGGACCCGGTGATTCGGATTTACCACCCGATCGGGGGATGGATTAGGACGAAGAGTGGCGTGTATCGCGCCGATCCCCCGTGGCCGGCCCGGTCGGGGTCCGGGTGGTCGGCGTCGGCCCGGCCGGGGTGGTCAGCGGCGGGGTGGGTGGGTCAGGCGCCGGGGATGTTGCTGGGCGGGTCTTCGCCGATCAGGCCCGCCGCCGGCTTGCTTGCCGACACCGGCAGGCCGAAGTCCGCGTACGTCAGATCGAGTGCCGAGGTCTTGCCCGGCTCGCCGGACAGCTCGATCCGGTAGCGGACCAGCCGCCCCTGCGGGTCCACCGTCGCGGTGAACGGCACCGCGGCGGCCCGGTCCCCGAGCACCCCACCCGCCCCGCCACCGAGCACATCGGTGCTGTTCCGCAGGTCCAGGGTGCCGGCATAGGCGCGTTCGCCGGTGGCGCGTACCTCGGTGGCCGCGCCGAGCGTGCTGGCCAGCCGGGTGTTGTCCAGTCCGGTCCGCTTCGCGGCGGCGGCCTCGGCCGTGCCCACGTGCCACCAGGTGCGACCGTCCCAGACCGGCACCCGCCGGTCCGGGGCGGTCACCTTCACGTAGACGTCGGTGCCGGTGGCCAGGCGCTCGATGACCACCTTGCCGTTCGCCACGGCCAGCGTCGTCGTCTCCAGCCCGCGCCGGCCCTTCGGATCCCAGACCAGGGTGGTGCCGTCCCCGCCCGCGCCGTCACCGAGGCTCAGCCGGTAGGTCTGCTGGTCGACCCGCTGCGCGGCGGCGGTCAGCACGGCGGCGGGCCCGACGGCGGTGGTCGGCCCGGTCGCGGACGCCCCGGCGGCCGGTGTCGACCCTCCACCGCCACCGTCCGATGTGCAACCGGCCGCCGTCACCAGCGCGGCGAGGGCGGCGGTGACGGCGGCCAGTTTCGGGTGCTTCACGGAGGTCTCCCCGGGCGATGCGCCCGTCGGCCGAGCCGATCGACGCTGGTGACAGAGCGGTCGCGCCAGCCTAGCCCGATCACCCGTCGGAGCCGGGCCGCCCCCGGGTCGGCCGCCGCGCCCTCACAGCGGTCGGGCCCGGCCGGCACACTCGTCGCCCCGCTCAGGCCCGGCTGATCGCGTTGGCGTGGATCGCCTCCGCCAGGTACTCCGCCAGCCCCGACGCCATCGCCTCGTAGTAGGCGGTGAACCGGGGATCGGCCAGGTACATGTCGGCCAGCCCGGTGTGCACCTCGTACGAGCAGTCGTAGAACCAACGGACGATGAGCTGCCGGTGCTCCTCGGCCAGCGCCATCACCTCCGCCGAATCGGCCGATGTCCCGCTGGTCAGCGCCGCCACGATCCGCCCGTTCCAGTCGTCCTGTTCCGCCCTGTGGCGCAGCCAGTCCTCCTTCGAGTAGCCGGCCGCCCGCCGGGTCGACACCCGGTATGCCTCGGTGTCACCCCAGCGTTGCCGCGCCTCCTCGGCGTGCTCGTCCGGGTCGAAGTCGCCGAAGACCTCGAACCGCTCCTCCGGGGTCAGGTTGATCTCCATCCGTCTCGCCTCCATCGCGATCTCGATCGCCGCGACCATCTCCTGCAGTCTCCCGATCCGCCCGGTCAGCAGGTCGTGCTGCCGACGCAGGTGCGCCGCCGGGTCGGCGGCCGGGTCGTCGAGGATCGCCGCGATCTCCTCCAGCGGAAACCCCAGCTCCCGGTAGAAGCGGACGTGCTGCAACCGCTCCAGGTCCGCGTCGTCGTAGCGGCGGTAGCCCGCCGCCGTCCGGCCGCTCGGCGAGAGCAGCCCGATCTCGTCGTAGTGGTGCAACGTCCGGACCGTCACCCGGGCCGCCTTCGCCACCTGACCCACCGTGTACGCCATGGTTTCCTCCCTTCCACCGCCAAGGCTCCGGCCTGCCGTGACGTGAGGGTCAAGCCCGATTCTGCGCTCCCTTGCCGGCCCCGCCGGCACCGTTCACCGGGGGCTCCCGAACCGGGCGCGTCGCCCGTCCCCGGGTGGGTCAGCGCGGGCTGGGCAGGGCGGCCAGGGCGGCCAGCGCACCGGGACGGCCGTACCGGAAGCCCTGACCGTGGACGCAGCCGATCGCGGTGACCGCCGCATGCTGCCCCTCGGTCTCCACCCCCTCGGCCACCACCGCCAGGTCGAACGCCCCGGCCAGCCGGGTGACCATCTCCACCGTGGCGTACGCCCGCGTGTCGGTGTCCAGCCGGGCCACGAACGACCGGTCGATCTTCAGCTCGGTGGCCGGGATGCGATGCAGGTAGCTCAACGACGAGTAGCCGGTGCCGAAGTCGTCGATGGCGATCCGGATGCCCAGTTCACGGAGCTGGGCGAGCCGTTCCAGCACCGCCTCGCTGCCGTCGATCAGCGCCGACTCGGTCAACTCCAGGGTGAGCGCGCGGGGGGCCAGGCCGGCGGTGGCGGTGGCCGCCGTGACGGTGGCGATCAGGTCGGGGCGACGCAGGTGCGCGGCGGCGATGTTGACCGCCACGGTCGCCTCGGGCACCCGGACCCGCCAGGTCGCGGCGGCCCGGCACGCCTCGTGGATCACCCACCGGTCGATCGGCACGATCAGCCCGGTCTCCTCGGCCAGCGGCAGGAACGCCGCCGGGGCGAGCAGGCCGAGCCGGGGATGCCGCCAGCGGACCAGCGCCTCCGCGCTGCGCACCGCGCCGGTGGCCAGGTCGACGATCGGCTGGTATTCCAGGTGCAACTGCTGCTCGTCGACGGCCCTGCGCAGGTCGGCGATCAACTCCGCCCGGGTCACCGCCGACTCCCGCAGCGTCGGCGTGCAGGTCCGGTACGCGGACTTGCCGGCGGCCTTTGCCGCGTACATCGCGATGTCGGCGTCGCGCAGCAGGTCGGTGTGGGTGGCGTGCTGCGGACCGAACTCGGCGATGCCGATGCTGGCCGACGGGTGCACCCCGACGTCCTCCTCGCCCGGGGACGGTTGCAGGGCGGCGAGCAGCCGTTCGGTGAGACGTTCCGGGGAGACCGGCCGGTCACCGCCGACCAGCACCGCGAACTCGTCGCCGCCGAGCCGGGCGATCATGCCGTCGTCGCCGACGGCCGTGCGCATCCGGACCGCGATACTGGTCAACAGGGTGTCGCCGGTGCTGTGCCCGAACCGGTCGTTGACCTGCTTGAAGCCGTCCAGGTCGAGGAGCAGGACGGCCACCGGCGGCCCCTCGCGCAGCGCCTGACGCAGCCGCCGGTTGAACATCAGCCGGTTCGGCAGGCCGGTGAGCTGGTCGGTGTAGGCGAGCCAGCGCAGCCGGGCCACCAGCCGCAGGTTCTCGTTGGCGGCCAGCCCCTGACGCAGGGCGAGCACCCCGAGCAGCGTCATCATGCCGACGAAGACCAGGGTCGGGGTCTGCCCGGTGGGCCGGCGGGCCAGCACCACCGCGATGATCGCCCCACCGACCGGCAGGTACGGCAGCGCCACCCGCCACCACGACGGGAGCGGAGACTCACCGATCTCCTCGACGCCGTCACAGGTCGGCGGCGGCGTTCGGGTGGTGGCGATGCCGATCAGCAGATAGCTCAGCGGCCAGCAGACGTCGATCGGGTGGCCGGGGGCGTAGCTGCCGTGCGCGACCAACGAGACGTAGACCGCGTCGGCGCCGGCCCGGGTGGCCAGGCTCGCCCCGATCAGGGTCAACGGCCGCCACACCGGGCGGGCCGGACCGGCCACCGCCACCAGGATGGTCAGCTGCATCAGATCGATCATCGGGTAGAGCAGACCGAGGGTACGCAGCGGATCGTCGAGGTCGGCGGCGGCGATGTCGCGGAACACCACCACCCAGCCGATCGGGATCAGGGCCAGCCCGACGATCACCCCGTCCAGCACCGTACGGGCCCGGCCCACCGCGCTGCGCGGGGCGGTCAGCGCGGCGAGCAACGCGGCCGTGCCGGTGACGATGCCGGCGGTGAAGACCGCCCCGATCAGTGGGGTGTGCGGCAGTTCCCCGGCGCGCAGCCGGTCCACCGTCCACAGCAGCCGGCCGGCGGCGGCGAGCCCCATGGTGAGCGCGAGCAGCGCCCAGAACAGGCGCAGCGGGGCGGGGTGCCGGCGCATCGTCCGGGCACAGGCGTAGCTGGCCCAGCTCGCCAGGCCGGTGGCGGTCAGGTCGCTGACCAGGGCAGCTCCGGGCAGCGCGGCGAGCAGCCAGCCCAGCTCCAGGGCGACGACCACCGACGCGACGACGGCCCCCAGCCGGGGGAGGAACAGCGGTCGGGTCGGTACGCCGGAGACGGCGTCCTGGGGCAGCACGGTGATCGCTCCGGCTCTCTCTCCTGCGCACACCTCGACCGTGCGGACCAGCCACGGACGGCGAACCATCGAAGCCTAGCCAGCCGTACGACCCGCCGCCAGGGTAGGCGGGTCGGTTATCCGACCACTGAGGACGGAGGGCCGGTTGGCTCGGCCGCCGCTTCGGGGACCGGTGGCCCGCCGTGCGTCCACGGTGTCTCCTCCGCCGTCGGAAACGCTCCCGCCGGCAGGAACGCCTCCGACAGGGTGGTCAGGCAGAGCCGCTCCCCCACCTCCGGCACACTGCCCGGCGGCGCGGTCAACCCCCGGCCCATCGCGCCCGACAGCTCCAGGACCACCTCGGTCCTGCCGTCCGCCGCCGGGGTCACGAAGATCACCTTCGCCTTCTGCCCCGGTCGCGCCGTCGACCACAGCGTCGCCCCGACCGGCACCCGTACCGACTCGGTGGTCACCACCTGGATCCTCGGCCGCAGCTTCGGCCGCTTTCCGCTGTCGTCCACCCGCCTCGGGTCGGCCAACGTCACGTCCCCGACGAACGCCTCCCCGGTCAGCCGGTGCTCCGCCATCACCAGGGGATCGTCGTAGGCGCGCTGCACCGCGTACGTGGCCGCCGCGCGTTCCAGCCGGTGCAGCCGTACCGCCGCCGCCACCGCGCCGTCGCGCCGGGGCTGCGGACCGCCGTCGGCGTCGAGATGCTCGGCGTACCCGGTGAAGGCGTCCCGGTCGTTGGCCCAGCGGTCGGCCACCCGGGCCCCGGGCGGCAGGGCGTCGAGCAGACCCACGCCGCGCCACATCAGCTCCCAGGTGGGCGCGAGCTGACCACGCAGCAACCGCGCCAGCTCCGCGTACGCCCCGTCGCGCGCGGCCGGGTCGTCGTCGGCCGCCGCCCACTCGGCCATCACCGGGGCGAGCGCCGCGTTGTCGAACTCCGGGTCGGTGGCCGGGCCGGCCGGCGGGCACACCCGGGGGTCCTCGGCCCGGGTGGCGGCACCGACGCCGCTCTCGCCGGCCGGCGGGTCGATCCAGCCCAGCAGCGCCGGCAGGTGCAGGTCCTCCACCGCGCTCTGCCCGGTCGCCCAGTGCAGGGTCAACGCGTCGGTCATCGCCACCAGCGCGGACGAGCCGGGCTGCTCGGCCCGTTCGGCGAAGAAGGTCAGCCAGCGGCCGAGCAGCGGCACGGCCGGGTGCACCGGATGATCGCCGTCCGGGCGACGGAACCGGGTCGACCGGCCCAGCAGTCGCAGGAAGGTGATCCCGGCCGGGTTCGGCACCCAGACCTGCGGGGCGTCCACGTACCGGTACCGGACGTCCCGCCCCCGGTCCACGGCAACCGCCTCCGAGACGCCCCGGAAACCGTCCAGCCACGGCAGCACGATCCCGGCCAACTCGGTGACGAACCGGAGCCGCTGGTCCCGGTTGCGGGGCTGCGGCACGACCAGCAGCCGGGCGTCGTCGGGGGCGGTGCCGACCAGCGCGGCGAGCGGGGCGTGCGCCTCACCGGCCATGGCCAGCGGCACCAGCACCAACGGGCGCGCGGCCAGGTGCAGGTGCCGGACAGTAGCGATCGGCTGGGCCACCCCGGCGGCCACGGCCTGCGCCTTCGCCAGCGCGCGCAGCGTACTCATGCCCGGTGGCCGGCGAGGGCGTCGGCGCGCAGCCGGGCGGCGGTCCGCAACAGCGCGGCGGCCTCCTCCCGCTCCGGGTCGGCGGCCCGCTCGCCGGTCGCCAGCGCCAGCGCCTCGGCCACCTCGGCGATGCCGCCGAGCGCCTCCCGCACCGGCCGACCCAGCGCGCCGGTCTGTCCGCGCGCCTCGTCCCGGCAGAAGTACGCCAACTCGCAGCCGGCCAGGCAGTCCGGCGCGTAACGGGCCGGCACGGTACGCAGCGCGGCGGTCAGCGTCACCGGATCGGCGGCCGGATCGGCGGTGAAGCCGGCCGGTACGGCGGCGAGCAGGTCGTCCAGCCGGGCCATCCGGTCCAACTGGCGACGCAGCACCAGCAACTGTTTACGAACGTCGATCAGGCTGGCCACCGGCCGGTTGGTGAAGTCACGCGGGCAGACCAGCACCACGTCGTGCGACACCGACTCCGGGTCCTGCCCCTCGGCGGCGAGCAGGTCGCGCAGCGCCAGTACGTAGACGGCCGACTGGACGGCGGCGGCGGACACCTTCGCGGGATCGGCCTGACCGTCGATCACCGGGAACGACTTGATCTCCACCACGTGGAACCGGCCACCGAGCCGGGCGGCGACCAGGTCCGGTTCCAGGTGCACCCGCTGACCCGCCACGTCCAGCCCGAGCAGCGGATGGTCGAACAACGCCGCGTCCGGCCCGGTGGCGGTCAACGCGGCCCGGGACCGCTCCCGCCGGCCCGGCAGGTCGTCCGTCCCGCCCAGGTCCGTCCAACTCGCCCGCTCCGGCACCGGTACGCCCAGCCGCTGCGCGACCAGCCGCAGCAGCTCCGCCCCGCCGTCCGCCTTCACCTGCGCCTCGAACGCGTTGCCCCGGGTGATGGCGAACCGGGACTGGCCGAACCGGGCCGGAAAACCGACCCGCTCGGCAAGCGCCGGCTTGTCGACCCCGGCCCCGTCCAGCACGGCCCGCCGGGCACAGCCGGGGTTGCCGGTGAGGGCGGCGATCGTCCGGGCGTTGTGTCGTTTCGGGAGCGCGTCGCCCCGGATCGCGGCCAGGCGCTGTGCGGTGCTCGTCACGACAGGCCACGATAGCCGCCCCGACCGACCCCGCCCGCCCGTTCCCGGGCCGGCGGTACGGGCCCGGGTCACCCGGGGTGGGTCACCGGGCTCAGCGCTCGGCGGACCGGTTCCAGGGCGAGCGGGGTGAGCGGGCGCCGGCCAGTGGCCGGCGACGTCGACCCGACCTGCGACGACCCGGGGTACAGGGTGGGCGGGAGACGGTGTGCACCGGCACGGTCGGCCCGACCGGTGGCCGACCGATCAGCCAGCAGAGGAAGCGGGCCACGGTCAGCCGACCGGGAGGCGACGGGCCTCGTCGGCGTCGAGGGCGTACTCGGCGCCGCAGAACGAGCACTGCTGCACGTACTTCCTCCGGATCGGGATCAGCGGGACGAAGAAGAGGGTGAACTTCGTGGACCGGCAGCTGATCACCTGCGCGGCCTGGTTGCCGCAGTGCCGGCAGACGGCGGTCACCACCCCCCACCGGGTGACCTTGGTACGGAGCCCGAAGATGAAGAACATCGCCTGGCAGTACCCAGCCCGGCACCCCGGGAACCACCGGGGAGGTCAGCCCGCGTTCAGCCGGGCGACGACCTCACGGACGGTGTCCACCGGGATGGCGAAGCCGAGGCCGACGCTGCCCTCGTCCTCCCCGGTGGTGGCGATCGCGACGTTGATGCCCACCACCCGCCCGGCGGTGTCGACAAGCGCACCGCCGGAGTTGCCGTGGTTGATCGCCGCGTCGGTCTGCACCAGCCCGGTCAGGTCGTCCACCGACCGGTCCAGGGCCGACACGATCCCGGAGGTCACCGTGCCTTCCAACCCGAGCGGACTGCCGAACGCCAGGACGGTGTCGCCGACCGTCAGGGTGGATCCGCTGCCCAGCGTCGCCGGGGTCAGCCCGGACAGCCCGGTGGCCCGCAGCAGTGCGATGTCCGCGCTGGCGTCCTGCGCGACCACTGTCGCCGAGGCACTGCGACCGTCGGAGAGGGTCACGGAGACCTGGCCGCCGGAACTCACCACGTGCTGGTTGGTGAGGATGAGCCCGTCGGTGTCGAGGATGACGCCGGAGCCGAGGCTGGATTCCCGCATCCCGGTCACCTCGACGGTGACGATGCTGGGCGACACGGCGGTCACCACCGTGGCGAGGGAGTCGATGGTGGTGGCCGAGACCGGGGCGACGTCCGTCGTGCCGGTGACGAGCGAACTCTGGCCGACGAACCGGTCCACGACCAGCGCACCGGAGCCGCCACCGGCGAGCATGAGCACCACCACGGCCCCTCCGGCCACCAGCCGCCGACGCCACCGCGACGGTGGCGGCGACGGTTCGGCAGGGGCCGCGTTCAGGGGCGGAACGGGCGGCCATGCGGGCGAACCAGCGCCAGGCGTCGCACTGGGCGACCCACCGTCGAAGCCGGGACGCGGTGCCACAGGCGACGACCCTTCATCCCCGACGGGCACCGACGGCAGACCGAGCGAACCGTCATCCCGGGCGGGCCCCGACGGTGGGCCGAGTGAACCGTCACCCCGGACGGGGCCCGGGACAGCGGGCTGGATCGGGTCGGTGGGCGTGGGGCGCATGATCGTGTCGGACATGTGGTCACCGCCCTTCGACCAGGGTGAACCGGCCGGCCCGGCTCGTCCGGCGACGGCTGGGCAGGTGGCGGCTGGGCAGATGGCGATGGTTGTCGGGGTGCGGCATGAGGGCCTCCTCGGTCCGGCGATGAGCCCACCGTGACTCGCCGGACTGGGGCCTCCTTGTGGCGTACCTGTGCGTCCGCCGTGCATGCCTCGCGGGCCGACGGCCTGGGCTTCCTTCTGCTCGGCGCGCCGCCGACACCGGCAGCGGGTGCCAGCGGGCAGGCCCGCCCCGGGCCACCAACCTCTGTTCCACATCCTTTGGAGCTGATGACGTGAACGAATCAGCCGTGACCGCCAGCACAACGCACCGAACAACGCGGTCCCCAACACCGAAGTCCCGAACAACGTGGTCGAAACACCCAAGTCCCGAACACCCAGGTCCCGAACAACATGGTCCGAAACACCCAAGTCCCGAACACCCAGGTCCCGAACAACATGGTCCGAAACACCCAAGTCCCGAACACCCAGGTCCCGGACGACGTGGTCCGAAACAACGAGGTCCCGAACGACGTGGTCCTGAATACCGAGGTCCCAAGAACGTGTTGACCACCGAGGTCCCGAGCAACAAGGTCAAATACCGAGGTCCGGAACAACGAGGTCCGGAACAACGAGGTCCGGCCCGGATCACGGTGTTCCGCCGTCGTCCTTCCTACCCGTGATCCGTTTACGTCATCAGCTCCAAAGGCTCCGCACACCTGATCCTGCCGCCGGACGAGCGGCCGGGTTGGCGTCGATGGTGGCGTTGGCCGACGCGGGGGATCCGGTGGCCTTGTCGTGGGCGGTGACCACGGCGATTCCGGAGCGGGGAACTCCGAGACCAGGGCAACCCACGCCACACCCCAGACAGCACGACACCCCATCAGTGGGCAACTCAGACAGCTGATCGAACCTCGCCGCCGAAGGCACCGTGCAAGCGAGGCGCTGATGCCACGCACCTTCCGGCTGGGCACTGCTCGACCAGGCCGGCCGTGGCGAGCGCCGGAAGCCGCGCTGGGCAAAGCAAGCCGCGCTGAGCAATGAGAACCGCGCTGAGCAAAGTAAGCCGTGCTGAGCGCCGAAAGCCGCGCCGAGGGCGGCGCGGCTTTCGGCGTGGTCGCTGTGCGGTACGCGTCAGGGCGTCCAGTTCGGGCGCAGCGGGTAGCCGTTCACGCCCGCCGGGCCGTTGCGGGTGGCCAGCACCTGGTGCAGTTGGATGTCGTTGCGCTCGAAGGCCAGCCGCGACCCGGCCATGTAGAGGCCCCAGACCCGGGCGGTGCCCAGGCCCACCTCGTCGACGCAGAAGTCCCAGTTCGCCACGAGGTTGCGGCACCAGGCGGACAGGGTCAGCGCGTAGTGCTGCCGCAGGTTCTCCTCGTGGTGCACCTCGAAGCCGGCGTCGTGCACCTCACTGATCAGGCGGCCCGGCCCGGCCAGCTCCCCGTCGGGAAAGACGTACCGGTCGATGAACGCGCCGGAGCGGTGCGGGGCCCGGTTGTCGGCCCGGGTGATGCAGTGGTTGAGCAGCCGGCCGCCGGGACGCAGCCGGTCCCGCAGCGCGCGGAAGTATGCCGGATAGTTGCGCACCCCGATGTGCTCGGTCAGCCCGATCGAGGAGATCGCGTCGAACTGCTCCCGGGGGGCGTCGCGGTAGTCGAGGTGGCGCACCTCGGCCAACCCGGTGAGCCCCTCCCGCTCGATGGCCGCCTGCGCCCACTGCGCCTGCGCCCTGGACAGGGTCACCCCGAGCGCCCGCACGCCGTACTCACGGGCCGCGTGCCGGACCATGCCGCCCCAGCCGCAGCCCACGTCCAGCAGGCGCATCCCCGGCTGGAGCGCCAGCTTGCCGGCGACCAGGTCGTACTTGGCCGCCTGCGCCTGCTCCAGGGTGTCGGTCGGGCTGTGGTACACCGCGCAGGTGTACGTCATCGATTCGCCGAGCACCTTCTCGTAGAAGGCGTTCGACACGTCGTAGTGATGCGAGATGGCCGTGCTGTCGCGGACCCGGGAGTGCCGCAGCCCGCTCATCACCCGCCGCCAGCGGGGCAGCGCCTCCTGTGGCGGAGCCATCGGGGGCCGCAGCCGCTCCCAGCCGAGCCCGCGTACCAGGGCCAGCGCCTCGGCCACCGAGGGCGCCCGCAACCGCAGGTCCCTGAGCACCCGCAGGGCGTCGTACGGGTCGCCGGGGTGCACCCCGCCCAGCCCGAGGTCGCCACTGACGTACGCCCGCACCATGCCGAGGTCGCCCGGGGCGGTGAGCAGGTACGACAGGCCCCGCTCGGAACGGATGTCGAGGGTGATCCCGGCGTCGGCCGGGCCGATCGCGCTGCCGTCGTAGCCGGTGATGCGGACCGGCAGGTCCCGCGTGGTGACCGCGCGGACGACATCGGCGACGGTCGGACCGGACCGGCCCCCCGCCGGCGGGCTGGCCGGGGCGCCCGCCGCCCCCTGTTCTCGGTCGGTCAGGCTCATTTTCGTGCAACCGCCTTCTCGTAGAGTCCGGTGAGCCGGTGGTCCGGGTCGTAGCGGTCCTTCACGGCACGCCAGGTCTCCCCGCCGTAGAGCCGGTCGAAGGCCGCCCGGTCGTAGTACGCGTCGGAGTAGAGCGACTTGTGCCCGCCCAGCTCCGACACCGTCCGCTCGATGGAGCGGTTCACCTCGCCGTCCGCGGCACCGGCCGCGATCGGCACGCTGCCCCAGAAACCGATGTTGACGTACGTCTGGCCGGGGCGGAGCGGGTAGAGCGGCCAGGCGTGGGCCGAGCCGGGGCCGGCGGGCTCGCGCAGCCGCAACGGGCACAGCCACACCGGGGTCATCCCCACCTCGCGGTCGAACCAGCGCAGGAAGTCTGCCGTGCCGTCCAGTGGGATCTCGACGTCCTGCACCACCCGCTCCCGGGCCGGCCGACCCCGCCACCGGTCCACCCGGGCGGCCACCTGGTGCCGGTGTTCCAGCCGGACCAGCCGGTGGTAGACGTCGCTGCGCCGCCAGCGGGCCGGCCAGAGCCGACGCACCACCGGATGCTGCACCCCGAACGCGGCCGAGCACCAGAACCAGTCGGTGTCCCAGCGCCACAGGTAGTCGTAGCTGCTCAGAGTGTCCCGCACCCGTCGGCGCAGCGAGCGGTAGTAGATGTCCTGGCCGGTGTAGTCGCTGAGCCGCTCCGGGTCGTCGGCGAAGGAGCCGAGCACCAGGTATGCCTCGCCAGGGCTGAACACCACGCCGTCCATCGCGTCGACCGGCCGACCCTCCCACTCGCCCTTGGCGATCACGTCGGCGATCGCGTCGGTCAGCTCTTCGAGCCGGGTGAATCGGACGTTGCGCAGGGCCACCGCCCGGCGCACCGGTTGGAGCTCGATGCGCAGCCGGGTGGCGTACCCGAGGCTGCCCAGCGAGTTCGGGAACGCGGCGAACAGGTCGGCGTGCGGCCCGTCCGGCCGGGCGGTGACGACCTCCCCCGCGCCGGTGAGGACGTCCAGCTCGACCACCGACTCGTGCGGGAGCCCGTTGCGGAACGACGTCGACTCGATGCCCAGCCCGGTGACCGCGCCACCCAGGGTGATCGTGCGCAACTGCGGCACGACCAACGGCATCAGCCCGTGCGGGAGGGTCGCGTCGACCAGGTCCTCGTAGGTGCACATGCCCTGCACGTCTGCGGTACCGGCGACCGGGTCGATCGACAGGACGCCGTCCAGGCCGCTGACGTCGAGCCCGGGAGCGGTGGTGGCCGAGCGGGGCCGGAAGAGGTTGGAGGTGCGTTTGGCCAACCGTACGGGTTGCCCGGGAGGGACGG
Organism: Micromonospora sp. NPDC051925; assembly: GCF_044548625.1. Lineage (NCBI taxonomy): Bacteria > Bacillati > Actinomycetota > Actinomycetes > Micromonosporales > Micromonosporaceae > Micromonospora > Micromonospora sp. NPDC051925. The sequence goes on from NZ_JBIUCH010000023.1 coordinate 123,582, forward strand.
CGGCGTACGACCGCCGCAACGCGTCCACTGCCAGTTCATGATCACGCTGCGCGCGCATGAGATCACTTTACGCGCGAACCAGCCTTCCGTGGGGACCGCTGCGCTGGCCGTTTCGGATCGACACTCCGCCCGGGAGACGTCGCCCTCGTGGACCCGGCCGACCCGCCGAGCCGGCCCGGCGCGGCACCGGCCGGGACCGGGAGCCGGGCGGGGCGTAGCGTGGTGACATGCCGAAAGCCGTGTGGAACGACCAGGTCGTGGCCGAGAGCGACGACACCGTCCTGGTGGAGGGCAACCACTACTTTCCCCGCAACACCCTCCGCGACGACCTGATCACCGAGTCGGCGACCCAGACGGTCTGCCCGTGGAAGGGCACCGCCTCCTACTACTCCCTCACCGACGGTGACCGGACCAGCCCCGACGCCGTGTGGTACTACCCCGACCCGAAGCCCGAGGCGGAGCAGATCCGCGACCGGGTGGCGTTCTGGAAGGACGTCCGGGTCGTCGACTGACATCACCGCGCCGCGGGCCGACTGGCCGTCGGCCCGCCCGGTGGGTCACCATTCCTGGATGGCCGTCCCCGATCCGCACCACGACCCGTCCGGCACCGTGTACGGCGCCCGGCGGGCCGCCCGCCCCGGGCTGCCCCGTGATCCGCTGATGCGGTTCGCGCTGGCCGCCGGGCTGGCGGGCGTACTGCTGGGGGTCTTCTTCGCCACCGGTGTGCTCGGCGGCGACGCGCGACCGCAACCGGTCGTGCCGGCCGCCGCCGCACCGACCCCCGCGGCGGCGACCCCCGCGGCCCCGGTGACCAGCCAGCCGCCCGCGACCACGTCGCCGCCCACCCCGACCCCGCCGCCCACCACCCCGGCCGCGTTCTCCGGTCCGACCGTGCTGCGCGCGGTCACCTCCGGCCTCTGCGTCGGCACCGACGGAGCCGGCGAGACGGCCCCCGCCGAGCTGGCCGCCTGCACCGGCGGCCCCGAGCAGCAGTGGGTCGCCAATCCCGTCGCCCCGGACCTGGTGACGCTCACCAACGTCGGGCACGGCCAGTGCCTCGACGTCGAGGGCGGCAGCGCTGACGACGGCGCGAAGCTCCAGCAGTTCGGCTGCCACGGGCAGGCCAACCAGCAGTGGCGACTGACCCCGGTCGGCACCGGCCCGGTCCTGCTGGTCGGCGTCCAGTCCGGCAAGTGTGCGCAGGTCAGGGACGGCGGCACCACGGCCGGCGACGACCTGGTGCAGGCCACCTGCACCGGCGCGGCCGGCCAGCAGTGGACCCTCGGCTGACGGGCCGGCGGCGGGTCGTCGACTGACCGGTCAGCCCCGGTAGCTCCACGCCCCGGCGGTGGGGACCGGCACCCCGGCCTACCGCCGCGCCCCGGCACCCGGATCGCGACGAATGGAGTCAGGCGGGCTGCGGGTGGCCGCGGAGCATCCGTAGCTGCGCGAGGTGCCGGGGCAGGTGCACCCGGGCGTGCAGGTCGAGCGTGCGGGACCAGGGCAGCGGTTCGTCGACGACCAGGTCGAAGCCCTCCCGCAGGTGCGTCTCGACCGGGGTGTCGGCGGTCGGGCCGAGCCGGTCCACCAGCGCGCAGAGCCGCTGACTGGTGGCCCGCAGCCGGGTGGCCAGGCCGGGCAGCCCGCCGCACTCGGCGACCAGGGCGTCCAGTTCCGGCCGGTGCACGCCGGCCAGGTCGTAGTAGGCGAACGGCGCCCCGGCCAGCACCGCCTCGGTCGCCTCGCTCATCAACTCGTCGTTGGCGACCAGGTGCGCGACGATCCGCTCCGCACTCCACCGCCCCGGCCCGGCCACCGCGAACCCGCCCGCCTCCACCTCGGCGAGCACGCTCCGGTACGCCCCTCGCAGCCCCCCGCTCTCCACACCCCCAGTCAACCCCGCACCACCCCGTCGAGCGGGGAGTTGTGCGGCCCGGATCACCCGGACGGGCGGCACGACTCCCCGGTCGGCGGGGCGGGGATCAGCGAGTGGGGGCGCGTCGCGAGCGGAGGTAGTCGGAGACCACGTACTCGCCCAGGTCGGTCAGGTCGGGGGTGAAGAGGCGGCCCCGGGAGCGGCGGGCCACGGCGTCCATGAAGCGGCGCAGGCCCGGGTCCTCACCCAGCAGGAAGAGGTTGAGGGTGGCACCGGCCCGGGTCAGCCGGTCCACCTCGTGGATGGTGGCCTGGACCGTCTCGGGCAGCGGCGGCCACTGGAAGTACGCCTCGCCGTCGTCCGGGTCGAGGTGGGCGGTCGGCTCACCGTCGGTGACCACCAGCACCACCGGCTCGGCCCCGGGATGGCGGCGCAGGTGCCGGCCGGCCAGCCGCAGCGCGTGCTGGAGGTTGGTGCCCTGCCGCAGGTCCGGCTCCACCGCCGCCAACTCCTGCTGGGTCAACGGCGTCGCCTCCAGGCCGAAGCCGATGATCTGCAACGCGTCCTGCGGGAACCGGGTCGCCATCAGGTGTGACAGGGCCATTGCCGTCTGCTTCATCGGCCCCCACCGACCCTGCGAGACCATCGAGTACGACAGGTCCACGCAGAGCGCCACCGCCGCCGACGCCCGCCGCTCCGTCTCCACCACCTCGAAGTCCTCGACGGCGAGCTGCAGTGGCACGGCAGGGCCGGCCCGGCGGACCGCCCGGGTGAGCGTGCGCACCACGTCCAGCGGCTGTTCGTCGCCGTGCTCCCACTGCCGGGAGGCCCCGCTGACCTCGCCGGCCGCCCCGGCCGCGCGCAGGTCGTGCTGGCCGCGCGGGCCGGCGGTCAGGTCGGCGAAGACCCGGCGCAGCGCGGTGCCGGCCAGCCGACGCAGCGCCTTCGGGCTGAGCGTCAACCCGTCCGCGTCCCGGCTCACCCAGCCCTGCCGGCGCAGCTCCCGCTCCAGCTCCCGCAGCCGGCGTACGTCGGCGGCGGCGTCCCGGCCCAGCGTCCGGGCGACCGCGTCGACGTCCACGTCGTCCAGGGTGGCCCCCGGATGTTCCTGGTCGAGGGAGTCCAGCAACTCGTCCAGCTCGGCGATCTCGTCCAGCGCCCCGGTCGCCGCGCCATAGCCGAGCGGCCGGTCGCCCCGGACCCGCTCGCCCCGCTGCCAGTTCAGGTCGGGGCGCAGCGCCCGCAGGTGGGCGTCGAGCGCGGACAGCTCACCGGCGAGCCGGTCGCCGAGCGACTGCCGCATCAGCCCGGCCAGTTCCTCGCGCTGCCGGTCCGACAGCGACCGCATCAGCCGCTCACCGGCGGCCGACCGGCGGGCCAGCACGTCGACCAGCTCGTCGACGTCCTTCGGCTGCTCCGGGAAGAACTCGCCGTGCCGGCGCATGAACTCGGCGAACGCGTCGGTGGTGTCCTCCGCGCGGGCGTGCCGGGCCAGCAGGTCGTTGAGGTCGCGCATCATCTCGGCGAGCTGCGCCTGCACGGCCGGGTCACCGGCGGCCTGTGCGGCGTCCCGCAGCCCGGCGAACCGCTGCTCCAGCACCTCACCGCGCAGCCCGTCCAGAATCCGCTGGTACGTCTGCCGGGCCTCGTCGCTGGTCCACCGGTACTCGGCCAGCTCCTGCACCGCGCGGGCGGTGGAGCGGGGCAGGTTGTCCAGCACCGTCTCGGCGAACCGGGCGTCGTCGTCGGCCCGCCCGCGCAGCGCGTCCCGCTCCGCCGCGAGGGCCTGGTCGAGCAGCGCCCGGGACCGGGTCACCGCACCGTCCAGATCGCCCCGGCGCAGCGCCTCCCGACGCAGCCGGCGGGCCCGAGCGGCCAGGTCGTCCAGGCCGCCCCGGCCCTGCGGGCCCCGGCGCAGCAGGTCGCGCAGCGCCTCCCGGAGGCTGCCGCCGGCCAGCACCTCCGCGCCGACCGCGTCCACCGCGGCGCGTACGTCGTACGGCGGGGCGAGCGGGTCGGGGCCGCCCTGCCACTGGCCGTACCGGAACCGGTTGCCGGCCATGCTCAGTCCCGGCCGCCGTAGACGGTACGACCGGACTCGGTGACGTCCTTGCCGAGCCGGCGGGTCAGGTGCAGCCCCTCCAGCACGAACTCGACGCCCGCCGCCGCCTGTTCCGGGGTGGGCGCGTCGCCCAGCCCCAACCGGTCGAGCGCCTTGGCCAACCCCGGTACGGTGCCGACCTGGCGCAGCAGCTCCGCCGAGGAGACCAGTTCGCCGGTCTCGATCACCGCCCCCTCGGCGACCAGCGCGGTGAACCCGGAGAGGTCCAGCCCGGCGAGCCGGGCCCGGAACGTCTCGGCGGTGGCGGTGCGCAGCAGGTGGCCCAGGATCTCGACCTCCCGCCCCTCCTCGCCGCTCTCGAACTCGACCTTGCCCCGCAACGTCGACGTCACCGACACCGCGTCACCGACCCGGGCGACCGGCGCTTCGGGACGTACCGTGCCGTCGCCGGCGGCCGGTGGGGAGCCGGCGACCGGCGGGTCGGCCCGACCGGCGGCCGGCGGACCGGCGGGGCCGGCGAGCAGGCCGGCGCGGCGCAGCGCGCCGGCGGCGACCGTCTCGGCGGCGGCGATGGCGAACCGGGCGGAGACGCCGGAGCGCGGGTCCACCGACGGCGACTCGCGCACCGCGCGGGCGAACCGGGCCAGCACCTCCAGCACGTGTTCCGGCACCTCGGCGACCAGGTCGGCCTCCTGCCGGATCAACGCCAGCTCCAACTCCAGGTCGACCGGGTAGTGGGTACGGACCTCCGCGCCGAACCGGTCCTTGAGCGGGGTGATGATCCGGCCCCGGTTGGTGTAGTCCTCCGGGTTGGCGCTGGCCACCAGGAACAGGTCCAGCGGCAGGCGCAGCTGGTAGCCACGGACCTGGATGTCCCGCTCCTCCAGCACGTTGAGCAGCGCCACCTGGATCCGCTCGGCCAGGTCGGGCAGCTCGTTGACGGCGAAGATGCCCCGGTTGGTGCGCGGCACCAGCCCGAAGTGGATGGTCTCCGGGTCGCCGAGGGTACGCCCCTGGGCGATCCGGATCGGGTCGACGTCACCGATCAGGTCGCCGACGCTGGTGTCCGGGGTGGCGAGCTTCTCGCCGTACCGCATCGAGCGGTGCAGCCAACCGATCGGCAGGTCGTCGCCGGCCTCGGCGACCAGGGCGCGGGAGGCCGGGGTGAGCGGGTGCAGCGGGTGCTCGTTGAGCACCGAGCCGGGGAGCACCGGGGTCCACTCGTCGAGCAGCGCCACCAGCGAACGGATCAGCCGGGTCTTGCCCTGGCCGCGCTCACCGAGCAGCACCATGTCGTGGCCGGCGAGCAGGGCCCGCTCGACCTCGGGCAGCACGCTGTCGTCGTAGCCGACGATGCCGGGGAATCGGTCCTCGCCGGAGCGCATCCGGGCGAGGAGGTTGGCGCGGAGTTCCTGCTTGACGGTCTGGTAGCGGTGTCCGGCGGCGCGCAACGTGCCGAGGGTGTCCGGCAGGTCGGCGGGCGGGACCGGGAGAGCCTGGTTGGGCGCAGTCACCCGACCCACGCTAGCGCGGTCGCGCTCCCGCCGCCGCCGTCACCGAGATCGCCCCTGACCACCCCCGGTGGTCGGGGTCGGGCGCGGTTGTCGTCGCCGAAACGACGACGTCCGCCGTCAGCGGTGGTCGGCGACGTACCGCTGCGGGTCCTTGTCGGCGAAGCGCAGGTTGCGGCCGGACCTGTGCTCGCCGTAGAAGGTCAGCCAGCGGGCACCCAGCTCGGCCCGCAGCTCGACGGAGGCATGACGGCGGAAGTCCGGCAGCGCCTCGTCCTCCTCCTCGGCGAGGTGTTCGCTGTTCTCCCGCCGGGCCTGCCACACCGCCGCCCACCACTCGTCGGAGCCGACCGGATGCCGCTTCGACTCGGCGATCGCGTCGCGGATCTTGTTGTGGTCGCCGATCGCGTCGGCGGTCTCGTCCTCGCCGTCGTCGCCGTGCCTGACCAGGTGCGGGTAGAGGATCGACTCCTCCGCCTCGGCGTGGACGTCCAGGTGCAGGGCGAGCGCCTCCCAGACCGCGAGCAGTTCGGCGTCGTCGCGGGCGTCGTCCAGGCGGGCGAAGCCGCGCCGGAAGGCGGCGTGGTCGTCCAGGATCAGCGCGGTGATGTCGTCCATGATCGGCTCACTTCCCCCATGTCGGGCGGCGGGTAGCGCATGCCCGAAGGTACCCCGGCCGACCGGCCGGCATGTCCGTCTTGCCGGGCCGTCCAACCGCGCGGATCACCCGACCGGACAACTCGACAGCAGCATCGAGGCTGGCCCCGGGCCGACCCGACCGGGGCTGTCCGGCACCCGGCCGGCGGCGTCCCGACCGCACTAGGGTCGAGATCATGACCTACCTCGCCGCGGACGACCGCTACGACCAGATGACCTACCGCCGCAGTGGGCGCAGTGGCCTGCGGCTGCCCGCCATCTCCCTCGGGCTGTGGCACAACTTCGGTCCGGACCGCCCGTTCGAGCGGCAGCGGGACATCGTCCGCCGCGCGTTCGACCTCGGCATCACCCACTTCGACCTGGCCAACAACTACGGTCCACCGCCCGGCGCGGCCGAGGTGGCGTTCGGCCGGCTGCTCGCCACCGACCTGAAGCCGTACCGGGACGAGCTGGTGGTGTCCAGCAAGGCGGGCTACCTGATGTGGCCCGGCCCGTACGGCGAGTGGGGCTCGCGCAAGTACCTGATCTCGTCGCTGGACCAGTCGTTGCGGCGGATGGGTCTGGACTACGTCGACGTCTTCTACGCGCACCGCTTCGACCCGGACACCCCGCTCGAGGAGACGATGGGTGCGCTGGACGCGATCGTCCGCTCCGGCAGGGCGCTCTACGTCGGCGTCTCCAACTACGACTCGGAGCAGACCGCCCGCGCCGCCGCGATCCTGCGTGACCTGGGTACGCCGCTGCTGATCAACCAGCCGTCGTACTCGATGTTCAACCGCTGGACCGAGGCCGACGGGCTGCTCGACACGCTGGCCGAGGTCGGGGCGGGCTGCATCGCCTACAGTCCGCTGGCCCAGGGGTTGCTGACCGACCGCTACCTCGGCGGCATTCCCGAGGACTCCCGGGTACGCACCAGTGTCTTCCTCAACGAGAGCGACGTGACCGACGAGAAGCTGGCCACCATCCGGAGCCTCGCCGCGATCGCCGAGCGGCGGGAGCAGACGCTCGCCCAGCTGGCCCTGGCCTGGGCGCTGCGTGACCCGCGGATGACCAGTCTGATCATCGGGGCGAGCAGCGTGGCCCAGTTGGAGGGCAACGTCGCCGCCGTCCGCCGCCTCGACTTCACCCCCGACGAGCTCACCGAACTCGACCACCTCCTCGGCTGAGGAGGGTGCCGTCGGGGGTCAGGTAGCGGTATCCCTGCCCAGGGATACCGCTACCTGGGCGAAGGCGTCGACCCGCGCCGCCGGGCGGGACGTCTACCAGATGCGGCGGCGGCCGGCACGGTGGTTGCGTACGCCGCAGGGACGGCCGGGCGGAACGGGGGCCGGACGGCGCAGCCGGGTCGCCACCAGCGCCACCAGCAGTACGGTCAGCACCACCGCCGCACCCACCACCAGCCGCAGGTTGCCGCCCCCGACCTGGGTCACCGACGCCACCGGCACACCGGCATCCTCGATCGCCGCGGCGGACCCGCCGGCGTCCGGGGTGGCCTCGGTGGCCGGGCCGGTGCCGATCGACGTGGCACCGGTCGGGGTGGTGTCGACCGGGGTGGCCGCCAACCCGCTGCCCGACGGCCGGAACACCACATCCGAGCAGGAGTAGTAGGTGTCCGGGGTGTCGGAGTTCTGCCACACCGTGTAGATCAGGTGCCGGCCGGTCAACCCCGCGGGCAACCGCCCCGGGATCTGGTACGACCCGTCGCGCAACGGTGGGTCGGTCACCGACAGGAACGGGATCGAGTCGAGGTCGGCCCAGCGCAGCCGGGTCTGCGGGTCGTAGCCGGGGCGGGTGGTGTAGAGCCGGAAGGTGCCCTTGTGCGGGATGGTGCCCCGGTAGCGGAAGGTGTACCTCGCCCCGGCGGTCAACTCCGTCGCGGGCCAGTCCGTGCGCGCCAGGTCCAACCCCCGGTAGGCGGAGAGCCCGCCGCTGCACAGCTCGCCGTCCGGGATGCGCTGCCGATCCCGGCCGGCGACGCCGTAGACCCGGATGTTGTCCCACTCCCGCAGCGCCGCGCCCGCCGACACGGCCGCCCGGCAGGCCGGCGTCGAGACGTGCGGCCCCTCCGGGCCACACGCCGCCGAACGGCTCAACGGGCTGGTCGGTGCGCCGTGCGCGGCGGCGGGAGCCGCATCGAGCAGCACGGTCACCGCCACGACCGCGAGGGCGGCGAACGTTCGGCGTACGGTCATCTGGTCGACCTCCCGCCACTGGTACGGATGCGGGTGGGCAAAGGTTCACGCCCGCCCGCCCGCCCGGCGGGGCGGCGGCCGGGTACGGGTTCGCTCTACAGTGACCGCACGACCCTGTCGAGGGCGGGTTCGCTCCACAGTGACCGCACTTCCCGTATCAAGGAGCCTCCGTGTCCGAGCCGGAACCGACGTCAGGCTCCCTCGGGGGCAGCCCACCGCCGCCCGACGGCGGAACGCCATACCTGCTGGCGATGCCCGCCGTGGAAGGGGCACCGCCGGCCATCAGGTGGCCCGGTCGCGCGGGTGAGCCCGGGTGGGCCATTCCGGTCCAGGTCCCGGACGGCACCCTCGGGTACGCCGTCTTCCTGCCCCTGGCGCCGGCAGTCACCGACGCCCCGACGGGCACCACCGCCCCCGCCACCGTCCAGGCGGACGCCGAGCCGGCACGCACGGTCCAGGCCGGCACGGACCAGGCGGGGACGGTCCCTCCCGCCGCCGCGCCGACCGCCCGAGGTGACGGTGACCCGGTCACCCCGGCCGGCCCCACCGGCGACGCCTCCGGACGGGCCGGGCAGGGTGCCGTTGCGCAGCAGGCGAAGGCCGGCGGGGCGATCGCGGCCGGCCCCGGCCGGTCGGCGGTTGTCCCGGCACCGCGCACCGGGGCAACCACAGCCGCCGGGGCAACCGCAGCCGAAGGTGATCCGACCCCGGCAGCGCCCGGCCCGCAGGCCGGCTGGCCCCCGACGCCCGGTCCCGGCGTACCCCCGGTGCCGTCCATGATCGGGGGACGGCCGGCCCCGCACTGGGGTGGCCCACCGGCGACCTGGACCCCGGGCCCGCCCCCGCCGTCGTTCCTCAGCACCCGGTGGCCCGGCCCCCGGCCCGCCACCGGCTGGGCGGTGCCGGCGGCGGTCCTGGCCGGTGCGCTGGGCGTGGCGTTCTTCGTCCCGCTGGGCCGCACCGGCATCGGCTGGTTCCTCGGTTGGCTGATCCTCACCGCCGGGGTGGCCGCCGCCGTCCGGCGGAGCACCGACGCGCTGCCCCGCACCGACCGCCTGATCCGGGGCGGCTGGGCGGTGGCCGCGCTGGCGTTGCTGGCCGTACTCGCCTTCCGCAACGCCTGGTGGCTGGTGACCTTCTGCGTCCTCGGCGCGCTGGGCTGCGCGACGTTGGCCATCGTGGGCGGACGACAGGTCCGCTCGATCCTGTTCAGCCTGGTCGCGGCCCCGTTCGCGGCGTGGCGCGGGCTGCCCTGGGTACGCCGGCACGTCACCGCCACCGGTAGCGGCCAGGTGGTGCGTCGGGTCGTCGGATCGGTCGTCGCCACCGTCGTGGTGCTGCTCGTCTTCGGACTGCTCCTCTCCTCCGCCGACGCCGCCTTCAACCACATGCTCGGCGCGATCGTGCCCGAGGTCAACGTCGGCACGGTGTTCCGCTGGATCTTCCTGGCCGTCGTGGGCGGACTGATCGCGGTCGCCGCCACGTACACCCTGGCCGCTCCACCGGACCTGTCGACGGTCGACCGGGAGGGCCGACGCCGGCTGGGGACGCTGGAGTGGGGCCCGGCCATCGCCGCCCTGACGCTGCTCTTCGTCGGCTTCGTCGCGGTGCAGTTCACCGTGCTCTTCGGCGGCGAACGGCACGTCCTGCGCACCGCCGGCCTGAGCTACTCCGAGTACGCCCGCAGCGGGTTCTGGCAGCTGACCGTGGTGACCCTGCTGACCGTGGCGGTGCTGGGCGGGGTCAGCAGGTGGGCGCGGCGGGAGACCCGGTTCCAACGGGTCCTGCTGAGGGTGCTGCTCGGGCTGCTCAGCGCGCTCAGCGTGGTGATCGTGGTGTCGGCGCTGTCCCGGATGTACACGTACCAGAAGGTCTACAGCTTCACCGGTGAGCGGATCTTCGTGATGGCCTTCGAGCTGCTGCTCGGCGCGGTCTTCCTGATGATCCTGGTGGCGGGCGTACGGTGGCGGGGACGCTGGATTCCCGGGGCCACCGTCGGCCTGGCCGTGGTGATGCTGCTCAGCCTGGCCGTGCTCAACCCGGAGGACTACGCGGCCCGCCGCAACGTCGCCCGGTACGAGCAGACCGGCAAGATCGACGCCTGGTACCTGCGGGCGCTCTCCGCCGACGCCACCCCCGCCCTGGCCAAGCTGCCGGACCGGGTCCGCCGCTGCACGCTGAGCTGGATCGACGACGACCTGGCCGAGCCGGACCCGTGGTACGCCTGGAACCTGGGCCGGCGCCGGGCCCGCGCGGAACTCGATCGGCTGGGCCCCAGCGCGATCGGTGGCCAGAAGGACTGCAAGGCCGCCGACCAGTACGACCTGCCGAAGACCCGCCGCACCCCCCGCTGACCCCGATCCGCTGCCCGGCCCGGTCCCGTACCGGGCCGGGCACCGGCGACGATTTCGGCCGGACGAGCAACCCGCAGAGCCGGATGCCGCGTGACTATCTGGAATCGGGGATCGGAGGCCTGAATGGGTGATCGTGATACGGCGTTCGCGGCGTACTTCGTGGCGAGGTCGGAGGCGATGCGCGGCACCGCGTACCTGCTCTGCGGCGACTGGCACCGGGCGGAGGATCTGGTGCAGACCGCGTTCACGAAGCTCTACCTGGTCTGGAACCGCCCTCGGCGCTCCCCCTCCCGGCGGGTTCGGTCCCGCGGGACCGGGCCCCCGCCCCGTCCCGCCCCCGTCGGCGAGCGACACCGCAAGGCCGTGGCCGACCGGCCGGACCGCACAGGCGGGCACCCGGTACGACCAGGGGGTCCAACTGCTCGACGAACTCCTCACGGTCGTCCCGGCCGGGTACACCGCGCCGGAGGATCCGGCGAACCCACCCGCCGGTCAACCGCCGCTGCGCAGCCACCAGGCGCAGTTCGAGGACAAGGTCGACGGCGTCGACGTGTGGAGTTACCAGTCCTCGGCCACCCTGGCCCAGGGGCAGCGGATGGGGCGGTTGGCCGTCGAGGTGCACAGCGCCGGCAGCCTGCTGCCGGCCGATCCCTGCGCGTTGGCCCGACAGTTCTGGGGCATGGGGGGCACCTGTGAGGTGGTGACCGTCGGCACGACCCCGGTCGGCGTGGTGGTCCGGGCGGGCGACGACGACCGGTTCGACCAGTGGGCGGCGTACCGGCACCCGGACGGGGTGGTGGTCTTCGTCGCGCAGTCGGGGAAGTTCGGCGACGGCCGGCCGGAGCTGACCGCGCTGCCGTTCCCGGTACGACAGTTGGCGGCCCTCGCCGTCGACGAACGGTTCCATCTGCGGTGAGCGGGTGCCCGGTGTGGACGGTGGACGCCGCCCACACCGGGCCGGCCGAACCGGTGCGGCGCAATCGGGGTGGCTGCCCCCGCATCGACCATTCACAATTTCCATGTCGTTCGGTGACCCGGAAATGAGTCAGGAAGAGGGCTGGAGTCCCAATCGTCAGAGTTGCTGCCGCGTTCCCGTCGAAGGCGCATATCCCCTGGTAGGGAAGGGTTCGACCGGGCCAGCGAAACGGTGATCGCAGGAAACGTCGGAGAAACGAGAGCTGGTTAACGTTCCCGACCGTTGAACGCTCAACTCGCTGGCGAGGAGATTCCTTTGAAGGTACGAACATCGAGGAGCACCCGGATACTCCTCTCGGTGGTCGTCGCGGTGACGGCCCCGGTGGCACTGGCGGCACCGGCCAGTGCGGCGACCCCCACCGCAGTCGCGCCACCTGCGGCGACCTCGGCGGACCTGCCCGACCCGACGGCCCGTGGACCCTTCGGCCACCAGGCCGTCCAGGAGGCCAAGTTCGGCCTCGCCACCATCCAGGAGCCGAACTCCTCCGGTGCCGACCCGACAGCGGGCACCGCACAGGCCCCGGAGCAGATCGAGATCCGCGGTCAGCTCTACACGCCGGACTGGACCCGGCGTACCACGCCGTCGCCGGTGATCGTGCTGGTGCACGGCAACCACGGCTCGTGCGACTCCGGCCAGGACAGCGCCCAGCTCACCTGCGCCCAGTTCAAGCACAACGAGAACGGCTACGCCTACCTGGCGGAAAACCTCGCCACCTGGGGTTACACCACGTTCTCCGTGTCGCAGGACCAGCTGATGATGCGGCAGGACAGCAGCAAGGGCAAGGGCATGCACAGCCGACGCCTGCTCATCGCCGCGGCCCTGGACGCGATCAGCGCGGCGAACCACCCCGGAGGTCTGCCGGTCGACTCGCACACGACCGTCGGCGCCACGCTCTCCGGCCGCCTCGACCTGACCCGCATCGGCCTGATGGGACACTCGCGCGGCGGTGACGCGGTGTCGAGCTTCATCGACTACAACCGCATCCGCACCGACGGCCCGCGCTATCCGCTGCGCGGGGTCATCTCCCTCGCCCCGGTGGACTACGAGCGCAAGGCCCCGTACGGCATGCCGTACCTGTCGATCCTGCCGATGTGCGACGGCGACGTCTCCAACCTCCAGGGCGCGCGGCTGTACGAGCGCAGCCAGTACGTCAACCCGGCCGACCCCTTCCCCCGCATCCAGGTCGAGCACCTCGGCGCGATCCACAACTGGTACAACACCGTCTGGTACGCCGACGGCGGCGCGGATGGCCAGGCCAACAACGACGCGGCGTGCGGCAACTCGGCACCGTTCGCGACCAACAACATCCACCCGCACAACCTGCGGCTCAGCGGTGCCGCCAGCTACACCGACCCGAACCTGAACTACGCGATCGACAACTCCGACCCGCTGAACCCGGCCGTGAACACCAAGTTCTCCGGCGACCCGGCCCGGATGGGTGACCAGGAGAAGCTCGGGCTGGCCACGATGGCCGCCTTCCTCCGCCGCTACGTCGGTGGCGAGGGCGCGTTCCAGCCCTACCTGACCGGCGAGCTGGCGAACACCCCCGGCGGGCTACAGGTCCCGGCGTCGGCCTGCCCGACGAGTCCGTCCGGCACCGCCATCGCCTGCAACGAGCGGGTCAACACGAGCTACTTCGCCGCGCCGCAGGAGCGGGTGGACGTGATCCGTCCCGAGGTGGCCAACCCGCTCACCAGCAACGCCCTCGGCGGCTCGCTGAGTGGCAGCGGGTTCGCCGACCCGTACGCGCAGGCCGCCGGGGTCACGCCGAAGCCGGCGACGACCACTGGCGGCTACGACTGGTGCAACCCGGAGCCGCAGGACTTCGCCCCGGCGCAGCTCGGCAAGACCGGGCTGCCGACCGCCGCCAAGCCCTGCCCGCTGCCGGCGGCGGGCGCGCTCGGTGGGCAGAACGGCACCCGCGAGAACAGCCCGATCAACCACTCCTACGGTCGCCAGCTCACCCTCGCCTGGGAGCAGGGCTCGACCGCGTCGCTCACCGCCGCGATCCCGGCCGCGTCGAGCGACGTGCGGCACCTCAAGGCGTTGGCCCTGAGCGCCGCCGTCAACTTCTTCGACACCCGCAACCCGGGTGCCGACAACCGGGGCGACAACACCCGGGACACTACGGTGAACGGCACCCCGGCGAGCCCGGTGTGGCCGAACGAGAAACCCACGTCGTACGACCCGGCGTCGACGACCCAGCGCTTCGTGATCGCGTTGCGCGACACCGCCGGCCACGAGGGGACCGTCGACGCCGGTGATCCGCGCTGGGGCAACGCCCTGCACATGTCGACCGGCACGAACACGGCGAACACCCACGTCGTCCTCGACCAGATCCGCGTCCCGCTCGGCGAGTTCGCGGCGCAGGGCGTCGACGTCGGATCCCTGGCGAAGCTGGAACTCCGCTTCGGTGTGGGTGACATGCCGAAGTCCGGCTCGATCGAGCTGGCCGACGTGCGCTTCCAGGAGACGGCGGCGGGAGCGCAGATCCTGTCGGACGGCAACCGGGCCGACGGCGCCGGTTACGGCCCGTCCGCCCTCGGCGGCCCCGATCCGGCGACCTACCTCGCCGGGTACGACAACACCCCGGGCAACGTCACGCTCGTCGACCCGGTCGCGAACCCCCAGGGGAACACCACCTGGACGGTCGACGACGACCGGAAGCAGTGCCCGAACGCCCAGTTCACGTCGATCCAGACCGCCGTCGACCACGCCTCGCCGTGGGACACCGTCGTGGTGTGCGCGGGGGTCTACCAGGAGTCGTCGACGCCGGTGAACCACGCGTCCAACCCCGTGCAGAGCGGCGCGCGCAACGGCCTGACGATCACCAAGCCCCTGAAGATCAAGGGTGCCGGCGCGGACAAGGTGACCATCAAGCCGGACCAGTCGCTGGGGAACCTGGCCGGCGACCAGCCGTACCTGCGTGACGGTGGCGGCAACGTGATCACCGTTTCCCGGCAGTCGCTCGGCTCGACCGACACCAACGAGATGTTCGTCGAACTCTCGGGCGTGACGGTGACCTCCGGCGACGTCTGGGCCGAGGCGGGCATCGCGTTCTTCGGCGCGGCCGGCCGGGTGGCGGACAGTGTCGTCGGCCCGCTGCGGGTCGCGACCAACGACCAGGAACTGGCCGCGCACCCGCACGGCTGGGGCATCGTGAAGACCGGCGTGATCCGGGGGGCCGGCACCGGCACGGTCGAGAGCGAACTGACCGTCACCGGCAGCGTGGTCACCGGCTACCAGTCGGGTGGAATCCTCTTCGACGGCGCGCGGGGCCAGGACGGCAGCCCGGACACCGGCGTCCGGACCGGCATCCGGCAGCACGGCTACGTGACCGACACGGTCGTCACCGGCACGCCGAACAGCCTGTTCCCGCAGGTCGGCATCCAGTACACCAGCGGGACGACCGGCTTCGTGAACACCAGCCGGATCACCGGGAACTACTACCAGCCCGCGCCGTCGCGGTCGTACGGCATCCTGCTGACCGACGCCGGCACCGAAACGGCCGGAGCGCTCACCGCCACCCGCAACGTCCTCACCGGCAACGGGTTCGCCGCCTACAACGCCAACGCCGACAACAGCGCGGTACGCGAGGGCGCCCCCTTCGCGTTGTCCGGCAGCTACCTCGGCAAGGGGCAACCGGTACCGGGCGGCCCGGCGGACCCGGGCACCGGGATCGAGGCGATCTCCGGCGTCGACAGCACGGGCACGGCCACGGTCACCGTCACCAAGCGTCGCCCGGAGCCGCCGCCGGCGGTGCCGACCGCGGTGGGCCGGGTCGTCGACTCCGCGCCCTCGGCCGAGGTGGCCGACCCGGGACGCGACGCGGTGTTCCAGGTCGGATCGACGGTGCACCCGCTGATCCGGGGCACCGACGACTTCGCCATCGCGTCGGCGAGCCTGTTCGTCAACGGCACCCTGGTCGGTACGACCACCACCGCCCCCTACCTGTTCAGTTGGACACCGGCGGCGAAGGACGCGGGCCGGCAGGTCAAGTTCCAGGCGATGGTCGTCGACTCGTCCGGACAATCGAAGCTCTCCAAGCCGATCGTCGGCACGGTCGACCCCGCGACGCCGCCGCCGACCGTACGGATCGACACGGTGGAGACCAACACCACCTCGGGTACGGCGACGATCACCGCGACGGTCAACACGGCCGGCACCCTCACCCTCACCGGGGAAAAGGTGGTGGCGGTCACCCGGGAGGTGGCCAGGGCGAACACCGTCACGGTGACCGTGACGGTCGCCCCCGCGTACCGGCAGGCACTGGTCAAGACGGGTCGGCTCGACGTGGCGTTCACGGTCGGGTTCCAGAACGCGACCGGTCAGAGCGTGAGCGAGGCGGTGCAGGTGACCCTGATCAGGACGTGACGGTCGGGCACTGATGGGAAGGGTCCTCCGCGCGGAGGACCCTTCCGGTGCCGTCGGCCAACGCGCCGCCGGGGGCGTCGCTGCACGCCACCCGCCCTCAGGGTGGTTGCCGGGCGGGCCTACCCGCCGTTCTGCTCCGACGCCGGCAGGTGCGGGGTGGTGGCCAGCTCCGCCGCCACCTGCTCCGGCTCGGCCAGGCATCGCCACACGGGCACCTCCTGGTTGAGCGGTGCCGACCGACCAACCTACGGAAGAAGCGCCAGCCACTTCGGGAATGACGGGCATCCATATCACGGCGCGTCGTGTGATCCTGACCAGATGCGAGTGACGTCG
The DNA here is from genome assembly GCF_044548625.1 of Micromonospora sp. NPDC051925. NCBI lineage: Bacteria > Bacillati > Actinomycetota > Actinomycetes > Micromonosporales > Micromonosporaceae > Micromonospora > Micromonospora sp. NPDC051925. The sequence continues at coordinate 139,917 of NZ_JBIUCH010000023.1, forward strand.
ATCCACACGTACCCGGTGAAGGGGTGCCACCGGATGGACCGCGACACGGCACGGGTCGAGCCGTGGGGCCTGGACGGCGACCGACGCTGGCTGATCGTGGACGAGAACGGGCTCGGCCTCTCCCAGCACCAGCACCGGGAACTGGTGCGGATGCGGGCGGTGACCCGACCGGGCGGGTTGACCCTGGACGCGCCGGGGCTCCCCTCGCTCGAACTGACCGAACCGACCGGTGGTGAGGCGATCCAGGTCCGGGTGTACCGGGATCGACCGCCCGCACCGGTACGCGCCGCCGGCCCCGAGGCGGACCGGTGGCTGAGCCGGCTGTTGGGGCGCACCGCCCGGCTGGTCTGGCTCGATGACCCCACCCGCAACCTCGTTCCCTGGCCGGTTTCGGCCGGATCCAGCGCCGAGTTGAGCTTCGCCGACGGCACTCCGCTGCTGCTGACCAACACCGCGTCGCTGGACGCGTTCAACGGCTGGCTGCTGGAGTCGGGCAGCCCTGAGGGGCCGCTGCCGATGATTCAGTTCCGCCCCAATCTGGTGATCAGCGGCGCTGGCCCATGGGCCGAGGGCGAGTGGGTCGGCCGACGGATCAGGATCGGCGGGGCCATGTTCCACGGCGCCAGCGAGTGTGACCGCTGTGTGGTCGCGACGATCGACCAGGAGACCGGGGAGCGAGGGCGGGAGCCGCTCCGGATGCTCGGCGCACGTCGGAACATCGGGCAGAAGCTCCTCTTCGGTCTCCAGTTGACGGTGTGGACCGATCCGGATGACCTTTCCCCCGAAGGTCGTACCGTCAGCGTCGGCGACACCGTGGAGGTCCTGGACTGACTGTGCGGCTGGGTTGGTCGGTCCGTTGGGGCTGGGCCGGTGTCGTCGCCGCCCCGCTCGGGCACGTGACGAGGTGCCGCACCCGGAACTGTTCGTGACGGAGTGATCCGCCTTGCACGCGACCGGGTCGGTCTTGGACCGGCCGCGCCGGGTCGCCGGGCCCCGGTGGGCGTCGGCCGCGCTTCAGGGCAGAGTCCGGCGTACGTGGATGTGCAGGCCACCCCTGGACAAGGCGGCCCGTCAGGGCCTGCGGATGCCCGGTCCTCCCGGAGATCGAGGCAAGGCCGGGGAGGAACCTCGCTAAAAAATCTTGGCGGACCGGTGAACCGGCATCTCGAGTGGTTCGTAGTGCCGGCACCCCAGGCATCCCAGGTAATCGACTCCAGGAAGGAGCCGGCAGAACCAGGCCCCAGGTGCGGGATCGACACCGCATCCCATTGCCCCAGAGAGAAGAGCTCGAGAATGGCCAGAAACGACACCTATCCGGACCAGAACGTCGTCTATCCGGACCAGAACGTCGTCTACGCGGACCAGACCCCTGCCTCCCAGCCCTACCAGGACGCGCAGGCCCCGTACGCGAGCGGCAGTTCCTACGGAAACCAGTACGGTAACTCTCAGCCCTACCAGGATGCGCAAGCCCCGTACGCGAGCAGCAGTAGCCAGGCCCCGCAACAGGGAGGCACCTATGGTGCGGGCACCCCGGACACGACCTACTATTCGTTCTCTTCGTCGAGCGATGGGGAAGACCTCGCCCCGAACGATCGAGAACGGGAACGCCAGTGGCTCGCCGCGCAGAGGGATAAGGTAGAAGGGCTGAGAGAGGCGGCCAAGAACGCCAGCGGACGAGCAAAAAAAGCGGCAGCGAAGAAGTACGACGATCACAAGAAGACACCGGAGTACAGAGAATACAGGAGGCGCAGGGACGCATTCAATGCATCCGCCCCCTCCCGCAGTGCCCCGGTCAGCGACATCGGGCCGTCGGACAGCCGATCGAGCCACTCCTCCCCTCATGGTCGCCATACCGGAGGATCCCAAGGCCTCGGCTGGCAGGAATCGACTTCTCAGCCCACGGAAATCGAAGCACTTCGGGAGAAGTACGGCTACCCTCCGCCCGAGACCACGGTGCAGCAGTCGATGCAGGCCATCATCATGTACACGAACGAGTGGGCAGCGAAGGGCATAGAGGCCACCAGGCTTCCCCGCTCGTACACTGATTTTCTCGCGGATAACTGGGCCAAGGTTCCCAAGGCGTTCATAGACGGCTTCACCACCGCGACCACGATGGCGGATGCCGCGAAGTCGCAAGAGAATCCCAGGCTCGCGACGGCAGTCCACTATGCGGCCCACTTTGCGCAGGCGTACCAGAGCGCCGCGGTGATCGGCGCCTTCATGGAATCGACGGCCCAGGGCAGGTTCAAGCTGGACCTGCTGAGGAACTCCGCCCAGGGGGCAGGCGTCGCTCTCGACTACACCACGATGTACTCCCAGCAACCACTGGTCGGCGTCCTCTCCGCCGGCGTCAAGGGTTTCGTCCAGCCCGGTGCCGAAGCTGTCACGCAAATCACCGATCAACTCCACGAGACCCATCTCGAGCAGAGAAACGCACGACGCGGCGCGGTCGGCGGCGACGCGGCCGACTCCAACCGGTTTGCGTCTCAGTCGAACCTGGAGTCGCAAAGGAGGGGGCGGATCCCCCGAGGCGACAGCCAAGCAACCGCGCCAGAGATCACGCGGCCACCCCGCGCCAAATCTCCGACCGTCCGCTGAGAGGCCGGCCCCCGACGTTTGACGATCGGCACCCGGACGGCGCCTGCCGGTCTGGCGCGCGCCGTCCCGGTGCCGCAAACCTGTGGAGCGAGAACAATGACACAAGGGGCTCAGAGCGCCGAGGAGTCGGCCGGCGCGGAGAACGAAGAACCGAAGCCGTTCTTCATCCTGTACCTGAACGGGCCGGAGTACGTCGAGGAGCTTCGCCGGCTGTCGCGCTGGGTCGAGCAGTTGCTGCTTCCCGTCTACGGCCGGGAGGTGACCTCGGCGTCGCCCTGGTGCCCGCGGTGGTGGGAGCATCCGGAGGCCATCGGGCATCTGCACGCGCTCTGGCTCGCCTGGCAGGACAAGACCGGGCCCGGGGCGACCATGCTGGGGCCGTTGGAGTGGCACCGGGATCATCTCCGGCCGATCATGGACGCGCTGGGGAGCCCGGACGGACCGTTCGCCGGGTGTAAGCGGGCTCATCGGGCCAAGGAGCGGCCGTTCGTCGACGACGACGGCTTCCTGTCCGCGCAGTGAGCGGAGCGCGGACCATGACACGCGCTCAACCACTGTCTGATCCTGGTGCGGAGCGCGGGGTTGGGACGGCGGCGATCGTGCCGACCGACCCGATCGGCAGGGAGCTGAGCGCCACGGGACCGAGACCAACGGATCTCTGTGCGCACGAAGGTGACCACAGCATCAGGGTCCACCGACTTCCGTCGATGGACCCTTCGCACTGAACTGCCAGACAAGGGTGGAGCCGAGGGGACTCGAACCCCTGACCCCCACACTGCCAAAAAAAGTGAGCCTCATCACTGGCCCTGACCCGGTTTGACGGACATCCCAGCTCAGAGGGGCTGTGTGCCCCTCGGGAGGATGTTCATCATGGAAGGCATGGGCAAGAAACCACGCCGGCCGCGCAGAGCGTTCACGCCGGAGTTCAAGGCGGAGATCGTCGAGGTGTGCCGGCGGGGTGACCGATCAGTGGCGCAGGTCGCGAGGGACTTCGACCTGACCGAGACCGCGGTACGTGAGTGGGTC
>NZ_JBIUCH010000024.1:0-100191 GCF_044548625.1 Micromonospora sp. NPDC051925
CCTTTTACGCCATTCACCGACGACCCGCTGGCGAGGGCCCGGCCCTCAGACCGTCTACAAACCCACACTGGACGAACGCTCTCGAATCACCCACTGAGGTGTTGCCATGTAGCGATGCCAGCCAAGGGCTGGATGGCCTCAACCTACCGCCGGGCTGTTGGTTGGTGGTTGTCGGTCCGTCGGTCTGTCTCGACGTCGAACCGCTGTGCTGCTAAAGGGGGCTATTGATTACCCACGGAGGCGAGGGACGGCGCGACAGGCCGCTGCCCGCTGCTGCTGCCAGTGGGTATGGAGAGAACCGCGTGGGTCGCCAGCACAGTAACGAGCAGGGCCGGCCGCAGCGGATCGAGTTGGCTCAATCGGCACCGGATCTAGCGGTCCGCCTCACCATCACCCCGCCACGACTGCTTTGCCTTTCGGGCTGCCGCCCGCGCATGCCCCAGATGGCCCTCCAACACCCCGGCAGCCATCGCCGGGAACATCGCCACGAACAGCGCCCCCGCCGCCTGGTCCGCGCCGTCATTGAACGCGCCATTCTTCGCCGCACCCCACTCCACTGCCTGAAACCCGAACGTTGCCAGCAGCACCACCGTGATTGCAGTGAAGACGATCGCGGACCAGCGAGTAGCCGTCCCGGCGAGACTGTGAGCGTGGTAGATGTGGACGAGTGCAAGCGGTACGAGCAACACCCCGGCCATCCACAGCAGGATCATCACTCCATCGTTGAACGAGTCCATGGGGGCCCACCAGGCGGTCATCGCCACCGTCGTCAGAGACAGGGCAGCCCACAGCGTCCAGGAGACTGCACGCGAATGGCGAAGGATGAACGGCTCTCGGGTCTCTGAGGCTGGCTGCATCACGGCAGGCTAAAGGGTCGCTGTCTACCATGGTTCCGATAAGGCGGGCACCCGACAGGAGGGTTGCGTACCGGCGGGTAGGCGCCCTCTCGGGAGCGGCGGCGGGCAAGCTCAGGACACCAGCCTCATGCTCCCAAGTCGGGGCGCCCGTTCCGCGCGGCGGACCTTGGCTCGGCTTCTGACGATGCTGGAGAAAGCGCAAGAAGGCTGGCTGGTTGCGGGATGGGAAGCGGCAGTCACTCAGCCGAGGGCCTGCCGCTCCCGGCGCGGTTGCTGGGGACAGAAGGGAGGGGCGCCGAAAAACAAACTGCGACCCCCGGAGGGAGGTCGCTCACGGCTTCGTCTTGCTGGTCAGGAGGCCAGGGACCCCGCCTTTAGCCCGGCAACGAAGTTGAGGTAGCTCTCGCGGTCGAACGAGAGCGTTGGCCCGGTGCGGTCCTTGGTGTCTCGGACCTGGACCCCATCACCATGCAGTCGAGCCTCGACGCAGCTATCGCTGCCGTTGCTCCTGGTCGACTTCTTCCAGTCTTGCGTCAGACCGTTCACTTCATCCCCTCTGCGGCGGTTCGCAGCAATTCGGTTGAGCTGTCGGCAGACAACGCATCCTGCGCCAACCTGTTGAACACGTCGCCATACGATGCTACCGCCTCGGGGTAGAGGTCCCCCGCGTACGTCTCGCAGTACACGACGTCGTCACCCTCGGGGAAGCCGAGGATCACGAGCGGCCCGAGGGTGCCAGCGTGGGCGCCTGCGGAGTACGGGATCACCTGGAGGTCGATGTTGGGCCGTGAGGCGATGTCCACCAGGTGGAGGATCTGGCGACGCATCACCTCCGCGCCACCGACCATCCGGCGGATGACCCCTTCGTCAAGGATGATCCAGGTGCTCGGTGGGTAGTTCTGGTCGAGGATCGCTTGGCGTGAGGTGCGTACCGCGACGCGGGTGTCGATCTCGTCGGCCTTGAGGCGGACGGGGCCGCGCTGGAGCAGGGCTCGGGCGTAGTCCTCGGTCTGGAGTAGGCCCGGCACGACCATCGAACCGAACGCCTTGATGGAGGTCGCTTCGCTCTCGAAGGCGATCAAGCTCGCGTACTTTTCGGAGATCGCCGCCGCGTATGGCTGCCACCATCCCCGGTCTCCGCGCTTGGTCGTGTCAGCGGCGGTCTTGGCCAGCCGGTCCGTAACCTCGGCGTCGGCGCCGTAGCTCTGGAGCAGCGCCTTGAGGGTCAAGGGTCGAACACCGACACGGCCGCGTTCAATCCGGCTCAGGTGCGAGTCGGAGATGCCTGCGGCGCTGGCGGCCTGGTCGATGTTCAGGCCGGCTGCGTCGCGCAGCCCTCTGAGTTCGATGCCGAGCTTCCGTCGAGCCGTAGGACTTGCCACGTCGGACAGTGTACGGCCAAGGTCAACGATCAAGGTGCTTCTCCAGGCACTAGCTCCAGACAGTTGCTTGGAGCAGGTGCCCCGTGGAATCATGCCTCTATTGCCCCCGTCGCAGCCAGGGGAGGTCAAGAACATGACCAGCTCGGTCAAGGTCTGCTGTGGCCGCGCGAGATGTCAGACCGACACCCCGCGCGGCTGCGTCGACTCACGGCGGCGGGGTCGAACCTGCCGACGCCGCCCTGCGTTGTTGCGACGGGTGGGTAACGACCTCGGCGTGTCGCACTGCATTGTTCGGGTCTGGTTTGTGCCGACGAGCCGCAATAGAACTCCGCAGGGGGGCGATGAGGTGCTCGAAGTCGCAGTTGTAGGCGCATTAGTGGTCGGCTACCTCGGTGGACTGCTGTCATTCAGAATCAAGTCTCGGTGGTGCCCGGCATGTGGAGCGACCACAACCGACGTCATTGCCAGGGATGCAAGGCGAACGCTGTAGCGGCCCTTGCTCGAAGAAGTGCGACCCAATCGCGAGCATCAGCCGGTTTCGCTGCGCGTCAGATCAGTTAAACCTCGAGTAAGCAACACGCGGGAAAGTGACGTCTCATTTCTGTAAGCCACGAGCCTTAGACTGCCGGGCGGTAGCTGTCTGGCAAGAACGGACGAGCATGGGCACCTACCACGGCGGCGGCCAAATCGATCAAGCGCAGGCGACACTCGACCGGCACGCAGTGTCCAGCGGCGACGGGTTGTGTGTGGAGTGCAAGGTGCTTGGCCCGTGTGCAGACCATGAGGCAGCGGCCAAGGTATTCATGCTGTCGGCGCGTTTGCCGCGACGGCAGCCCGGTGCGACAAGGCCGGAGCTGCTAGGTGCCGGCCGCGGCGGCTTCGGCTGGCTCGCGGTGCGGGCGGCGGGTTGAGGCGTCGACCACGGTGGCGGAGTCGAGTAGCCCGGGTCTGGGAGTCGCGCTAGCCGCTCGCGAGAATGCGACCGTCAACCGCTATTGGCGCGCGAATATCCCTTCTTCGCCGACTTGAGGGCAGATCAGGAACGGATTCACATCGTGGCACATCAAACGAGACCGAATGAACTGTTGCGCGCGGCGCGGCTGCGTTTGTCACCTTCGAAGAGGGACGAAGTCATGTCGCGGCAAGAGTTGGCTAAGGCGGTGAATGCCAAACTGTTTGAGGAGACGGGACGGCATTATGGCTTGAACGCCAACTACATCGGGAAGCTGGAGAACGGCGTGATTGGCTGGCCGAATAGTCAGTACCGGCGGGCGCTGCGGACTGTGTTGAGCCTGGATTCGGATGCTGAACTCGGCTTTCGCTCCCACCGGCCTCCGGTCGCTGAATCCGCCAGCGTCGCCGTTGTCGGACCGGTCGAAGCCCTGTTGGGCTCAGATAGATCGCCTGCGGCAACCCTTCCGCAGGCGTTGGCCGGAGTAAGCGCGCCTGTTAGGCACGGCGAGGATGAGGCGTCACAGTCGGCGCACCACTCCTGGGTGCGACCGAGAACTCGTCTCGACACCGTCCCTGCCGATATGGGCGCAGACCAGGAACGGATTCACATAGTGGCGTATCGTCCGAGGTCGAACGACCTGCTCCGTGAGGCGCGGCTGACGCTGCGGTCGCCGACAGGGTCGGGTCGGCCGATGTCGCGGCAGGAGTTGGCCGAGGCGGTCAACGCGTACCTGTACGAACATGCGGGGCGCACGGCCGCCATCGCCGGCCACTACATCGGCAACCTCGAACGCGGCCAGACCCGGTGGCCGTCCGCGCACTACCGGCAGGCGTTGCGCGCGGTGCTGGGCAGGGCCACGGATGCCGAACTCGGCTTCTACATCATCAAGGGACACGCCAGCGATGCTGACGCGTACCCCACGGAGCCGGCCGCACCTACCGGCTTGGCCCCAGGCGTGCCGCCTGGTGTGGCCACCCTGTCGGAGGGCGCACTTCACGGTGCGGATGGAGGGCACCCGAGCGAGTCGGCCGGGGCGGCGGTGGTGCAGGTGAGGGTGAATGCGGGCGCGACGATCACGGTCGTGTGTCATGGCGGGCCGCCCGTCTGCGTCGCTGTCGTGGCCGGGCCGGTCGAGCTGCTGGTCGAACCGGTCGTCGCCGGACCCGCCAACCCGGCTTCGGCTCCGGCGGGCAGGCCGAGCGTGAACGACGGTGCGCGGGTGTACTCGCTCGCCGGGCAACTGGCGCGTTAGCGATGGCGGTTACGCAGCTCGCACGGCAGAAACCGATGGCCCGTCAGGCTTTTCCTCCACCGCGCCGTCTCGGCGAGGCAGGTGCGATTACCCGGGATCACATAGCCGACGCGCGCAGGAACCTCGGCCGGCACCTGGCCCGGCGGCGTAAGACTGTCGGGTTGAGGCAGGTCGATCTTGGCAAGCTCATCCGCTACTCGCGAAGCGCGATTGCCGGCGTCGAGGCCGGTCGGGACAACACCACCCGCATCTTCTGGTACAACGCCGACATCGCCCTCGGCGCACGCGGAACCCTGCTATCCCTATTCGATGAGTTCGACGCGCTCGTGCGGAGCCTCCACGCACAGAACGCTCGCGCGCGCGACCAGGAACGTCAGCAGTTCGGGCTGCCGCCGGTCCCGCTCACCCCTGATGTGGCGGCCAGTCGGGTGGTATGTGTGGGGTGCGGGCCGGCGGTCGTCGGCAGGTGGACCAGGCGGGAGGTCCGCGCGTTACGAGAAGCGCTACGGATGAGCGTGCGCGCGTTCGCCGAACACCTCGGCGTGACCATGACGACCGTCGCCGACTGGGAACACCGCACCACCCCCGCACCACCGAGGCTCGCAGCACAGTCGCTGCTAGACCAAGCCCTCACCCTCGCCAACACCAACTCCAAAGCCCGCTTCCGGCTGTTGCTCGACGGCCAATGCCAAGCGGACACGCGATGAGAAGGGAATCGGAGGTCGTCAGCGCACAGGATCCCTAGTGGTCCCCCAGCAAGCCGAGGGGCCCAGGATCGCCAGAGGCACTACCGGATATCTACCGACCAGACCATCTACCGACCAGACCCATGGGCGAAGCGGCGTGTAGGCAGCCGTCAGTCCTCTATCAGAAGGATCGAGATGACCTTGCAGGTTGACGACACCATTGCCTTGCGTCAGGCCATGGTGACTGCGCTGCGCGATGAGGGACTCATCACCACCGACAGTGTGGCTACGGCGATGAGTAAGGTACGCCGGCACGACTTCGCGCCAGGTGAGCCGCTGGAGAAGGTCTACCAGACCAACACGACCCTGGTTCCCAAGATCGACGCCCAGGGTCGCCAGACGAGCGTGGTGTCGGCGTCGCACATCCAGGCCATCCAGCTCGAACAGGCCGACGTGCGGCCGGGCATGAACGTGCTGGAGATCGGCTCCGGCGGGTACAACGCCGCGCTGATCGCGGAGCTGGTCGGGCCGACCGGCTCCGCGACGACCGTGGACATTGACCCTGACATCATCGACCGAGCCCGTGCGGGCCTACGTCGGGCGGGGTACGAGCAGGTCAACGTCGTGCTCGCTGACGCTGAGCACGGTGTGGCGCAGCACGCGCCTTATGACCGGATCATCGTCACGGTCGGGGCGTGGGACATCCCGCCTGCCTGGCTCGATCAGCTCACCCCGGACGGCCGGATCATCGTGCCGCTGCGCTTCGCCGGGATCACCCGGCTCATCGCCTTCGGCCGCAGCCCCGACGATCATGTGCTTACCGCCGACAACTACCGGCTCGGCAAGTTCGTGCCGATGCAGGGCGACGGCGCCGCCGACGAACAGCTGACCGCCGTCACCCCCGATCTCGGTCTGAGGATCGACCAGAGCAGTGACCTCACCTTCGACGTGCCGGCGCTGCGCAAGGCGCTCCACACCGCACCGGTGGAGAGCTGGTCGGGCACGCCGTTCGACATGCCCGACGAGCTGGAGCTGTACCTGTTGACCAGCGGTCCGGAGCTGCCGATGCTGCACGCTGCACAGGAGGCCGTCGATCAGGGCGTGGTCAACCGCACGGTGCGTCTGGGCACCCCGGCGCTGGTGCGTGGCGGCACCTTCGCCTACCGCATCAAACGCGAGAATCCGCAGACTGTCAGCGGCTTCGAGACCGGTGTCGTCGCCCACGGTCCGCAGGCCGACCAGGTCGGCAGCGAGCTGCTCGACATGATCCGCACCTGGGCGGGCCGTTACTACCGGCGCGGCGCTGCCCGCATCACCTACCACCCGGACACCAGCGCCGTCAGCGGTCTGAGCGGGTGGCACACGACCAAGCGGCACGGCGTCCTGGCCGTCGACTGGTCCTGAAAGCTTCGGCGTCCACCTCCGCAATGGACGCGGAGGTGAGCGCCGGGGAACCCTATCCGCCCCCTCTCAAGGAGGTTGTCCATGACCCAGCCCGCCACCCTGCCCGACGCCGAGGACCGCCCTCTCGACGAGTTCGACCTCAACATCGAGTTCATCGAGGCCGGGGGCACCGTCGAGCACATCATCAAGATGACCGAGGACAGCTGCGGCAGCACGTGCGAGTCGGCCTGCACCAGCTGCTGACCCGGCGCACCGCGCCGCTGGTGGCGCGCTCTGGTCGCTAGTCGGTCGCTGTGACCTTGCCAAGAAGCGAGCCACCGCATCCGGTCAGGGATGCCCGGTCCTGGAAAACGTGAGCCGAGGGCCGGGCATCCCACCCGCTAACAGACGATCACGCCCCCGGGGAGGTCGATGTGTACCGCAGCGTGAACGACGCCTTGATGCTTCGTGCATCCGTTCTCCACCCCGGCCACCCTGGTAAATGGCCTGATCTGACCAGCAGCGACGCATCTGCCACCTGGCGGCCGTGGCTCGATGAAGCACTGACCGTTCCCGGATTCGCCGTCGCGCTGGAACACGCCTCGCCTGAACTCGGCGAGCGAACCAGAGCCGCCGTCAACGGCGAGCTGTCGCACGCCGATGTTCGCCGAGTGGTGTTTGCTGTCATGCGCTACCTGCTGCGGGCTACCAGCCGCGCCACACCGTTCGGACTGTTCGCAGGCGTCGCACCCGCCACCGTGAACCGCGTAGGCGTCATCCGGTGGGGTACCGCCCACCGACCCTTTGCCCGTATTCCCGCGATGTGGCTGGCACGCGTTCTCGACGGCCTGGAGTCCGACCCACGGCTGCGCCGGAACCTGGTGGTGCGCGCGAACAATTTGCTCGTGCAACGGGCGGGGAAAGTGGTGCTGGAGTACCGCGCCGCGACGAGCGATCCTCGGGGTGCGCCGGCGCACCTGCGCATCAAGGCGACCGGCTCTGTGCGCGCGGTGCTGGCGCTGGCTGCCGAGCCGATCCGATGGGCTGACCTCTGCGACAAGCTCGCGGCCGAACACGGGGCGCCGCAGGACGGGGCCGAACGGCTGATTCGCCAGATGGTGGCACAGCGGCTCCTGTTGACCAGTCTGCGTCCACCATCGACCCAGACAGACCCCCTCACGCACCTCGTGGACGAACTGGCAAACGCCACCGCTGCGGGCGACGGCGCGGGTGGACTCCTCAACCAGCTGCGTACTTTGCGCCATCTTCAGGCGCGACACGACAACGCGCAGGACATGGCGACGGCTGATGCCCGTCGCCGGGATCTCGTCGACGCCGCCGCGATGATCAGTCCCGGTCCAGCCCTCGGGGTGGATCTTCGTCTGGACTGTGATCTCGTCCTGCCGGCGACGGTGACGGCCGAAGCCCGCCGGGCCGCTGCCGTGCTGACCCGCCTCGCCCGCCCAAAGCCCTCAGGATGGCGGGACTGGCACGAGCGCTTCCTGAACCGCTACGGCCTGCACGCCCTTGTTCCCGTCTTGGACGCGGTCGATGCTCAGGTCGGTCTCGGGTACCCGGACGGATTCACGGGCGAACCTGCCGACGAAGCGCCCAGGTTGACCGATCGGGACCGCAGGTTGCTCGCCCTGGCGCAACGGGCCGCGCTGCGCCGTGACCACGAGGTGGTCCTCGACGACGCGTTGCTGGAGCACGTCGCTGGCGCGGTGCCGACCGAGACCTTCCCAACCGCAGAACTGACCGTGCGCGTCCACGCCGATTCGATGCGCGCCATCGAGGACGGCAACTTCCAGCTGTCGATCGTGAGGGCGTCAGCGCAAGCCTTCTCGACCGCGGGCCGGTTCCTCGACCTGTTCGGCGAAGGCGTACGGCGCCGGATAGCCTCCCGCGTCGCCAACATCCCGCCCGCGAGCGACGGAGCACTCCTGGCGCAGCTGACTGCGGTCACCCGCTACACCGTCAGCCTGGACGTCAACCGCGCTGCCCCGGTGCTACCTCATCTGATCTCGGTGGGGGAGTACCACCCGGCATCGCAGGATGTGATCGGATTGGACGACATCGCGGTGACGGCCGACGCACACCGTCTGTACCTGGTGTCGATTTCCCGCCAGAGGGCACTGCAGCCGGTCGCGGTCAACGCGGTCGAACCGGTACGCCACGCCCATCCGCTCACCCGGTTCCTGGCCGAAGCACCCGTGGCCCTGTCCACCGCCTGCTCGCCGGTCGAGTGGGGTCCGGCAGCCAAGGGGCTGCCGTTTCTGCCCGCGCTGCGCTACGGCCGCACCCTGTTGAGCCCTGCCCGCTGGCAACTGACCGCAACCGAGCTACCCGACCGACACGCCGCATGGAAGCAGTGGGACCAGGCGCTCGCTACCTGGCGGCAGACCACCGGCTGCCCTACGGCCGTCTGGCTCGGCATCGGCGATCAGACCCTCGGCCTCGACCTGGACGAACCCGCCCACCGGGCGCTGCTGCGCGACCACCTGACCCGCGAACCCACCGCGCTGCTCCGAGTCATCCCCCGAGGCGACGGCTGGATCGGCGGCCACCCGCACGAGATCGTCGTACCCCTGACCGCCACCGGCCCGAGACCAGCATCACCACGCCTGAGCAGCCCTCCGGTCGACGTCCGCGCCCACGGCAACCTGCCAGGCAGCGAACACCACTACCTGAAGCTCTACGCCCGCCCGAGCGAACAGACCACGATCCTGAGCAGCCACCTGCCACGGCTACTGGCCCAGGGCTCAAGAGCAGGCTGGTGGTTCCTGCGGCACAGCGACCCCGAGCCCCATCTACGGCTCCGCCTCAGCGGCCTGCCCATCGAGGCCATCGCCGGATGGACACGGCAATTGCGCGACGCCGACCTGACCAGCCGAGCCCAGTGGGACACCGACTTCCCCGAGCCCGGCCGCTTCGGCAGCCCGGCCGCGTACCGGGCCACCACGCTCGTGTTCGCCGCCGACTCGGAAGCCACACTCGCCGAGCTGGCCGTGTCCCTGCGACATCCGGCGGTGCACCGACAGGCGCTGACCGCCGCCAGCATGCTCGACCTCGCCACTGCCATCATCGGCGACCCGCACGAGGCCATGCGATGGCTGATCACCCGAACCCGCACGCACCGGCCCGCACCGGCCCGCTCCGTCTACGACCAAGCTGTCCTTCTGGCCAACCCGTTCGACCACACCGCCCTGACGTCCCTACCCGGCGGGGACACCCTCATTGACCGGTGGGCCGAACGCCGCCGCGCGGTGGCCGCCTGGCGAGATCACCTCCCCACCATCAGCACCGTCCCACCAGTCGAGCTGCTACCCGACCTGCTGCACCTGCACCACGTCCGCGTTCTCGGGCTCGACCTGGACAGCGAACGCGCCTGCCTGCACCTCGCCCGCGCTGCCGCGCTCAGCTGGAAGACAAGGAGCACCTCGTGACTACCCCCACCATCCCCGCCAACCCGATGAACACACTTATCACCGTCTGCGCCAGACTCGCGAGTCCCTCGATCGTCGGCCCGTCACCCGACGGACGAACCCGGCCGCAATCGCTGGCCGGAGGCGCGGTGGGCATAGCCCTACTGCACATCGAGCGTGCCGCCTCCGGACATAGCGACGAAGCAACCGCCCACAGCTGGATACGCGCCGCGGCCAGCGAGCCCATCAGCCTCGGGCGCAACTCCGACCCGTTCCACGGGGCCCCCGCACTGGCATTCATGCTGCACACCGCCCGCCCCCTCGGCGGATACCACCGTGCCTTCGCCAGCCTCAACGACGCCACGATCACCCTCACCCGGCAACGGCTGGCCGCCGCCCATGCCCGCATCGACCGCCGAGAACCCCTGACCATGTACGAGTTCGACCTCGTCCACGGCCTGACCGGGCTTGCCCTCTACCACCTGCACGCCCACGCCGACCACCCCGTCAGCCGGGACCTGGTCGCATACCTCGCCCGCATTACCGAACCCCTCGACGACACGGCCCGGCCGCCGTGGTGGCTGCCCTCCGGCCTCGGTGGCACACCAGCCGCCCACTTCCCGCACGGCCACGGCAACATCGGCGCGGCGCACGGCATCAGCGCGGTCATCGCCGTGCTCGCCTACGCCATCCTCCATGGCCACGACACCCCCGCAGCACACAACGCCCTCACCGCGTTGTGCGCCTGGACCGACCTGCACCGCCAAGACGACCGGGACGCAACATGGTGGCCCGGATACGTCGTCCCCGACGCCGTGCCCAAACGGCACCGGCCCTCATGGTGCTACGGCACCCCAGGCATCGCCCGCGCACAGCAACTCGCCGGGCTCGCCCAACACGACACCACCCGCCAGCAGCAGGCAGAGAACGCGATGATCGCCGAACTCACCGACACCCGCCAGCGCGAACGGCTCCCCGAGATCGGCCTCTGCCACGGCAAAGCCGGACTCATCCAAACCGCCTACCGAATGGCCGCCGACAGCACCGACCCCCACCGCTCGGCCCAGCTCACCACCCACCTACCCAGCCTCGCCGCCGAACTGGCCAACCAACTCAACACCGACGCTCACATCGAACCGGAACTGATGAACGGCACCGCAGGAGCCGCGCTCGCCCTCCACACCGCTACGACCGGCATCCCGGCTACCCGCTGGGACACCTTCCTCGGCCTCTCCTGAGCGCGGAACACGCAGATGACGGCACCCCGATGGCAGCAGGCCACGATCACTTTCGCGGACCCTAACGCCGCCGAACAACTGGCCATCGCGCATCTCGCGCCGATCCTGGCCGAAGGCGAGGCCCGCCACCTCATCACCACCTGGTTCTACGTACGCAAGAGCGCCTGGCGGCTGCGCTACCTCCCAAGCGCGGGCACGAGCGACGCCGAACGCTATGTGACCGACGAGCTGGACCGGCTGACACGAGGCCGCCACATCGACTCCGCCGTAGCCGGCATCTATGAGCCCGAAACCCACGCCTTCGGCGGTGCCGAAGCCATGGACACCGCCCATCAGCTCTGGCACCACGACAGCCGCCATCTGCTCATAAACAGCCCTGGCACATCAGCACGCGAGCACGAATTGTCGATCATGCTCCTTGTGGCGATGATGCGAGCTGCGGGCCTGGACTGGTACGAGCAAGGCGACGTGTGGGCACGCGTAGCCGACCACCGCGACCCGCCCCAACCCGCCATCGTCCACTCCATGAAACACGCCGCCAAGAGGCTTCTCACCGTGGACTCAGCCAGCCTCACTCGCCCCGAAGCACCCCTTGCCAACTGCCGCAACCTGTTCGGTGCCTACACCACCGCCGGTGCCGCCCTCCGACAGCTCAACCAGGCCGGACACCTCCGCCGAGGTCTACGCGCCACCCTCGCACACCACGTGATCTTCGCCTGGAACCGGCGCACTGTCCCTGGCCTACGACAAGCGGCCATCGCCACTGCTGCGAAGACCGTCATCTTCGACCCCGACCTGACGGTCAACGCCCCCACACCGAGCGGTGACGCATGAACCCTGCCGTCACCCGCAGGTTCCCCCTGATCGCCCGACCCCGGCCCGCCTGCACACCGCTGGTTCAGCGGATACCCGACCTAGAAAGACGTGCCGCACTCGCCCAGGAGCGCCACGACGTGGCCTCGGCGACGGCAGTGTTCAATCTCGCCGCGCTCCTGGCATCCGACTGCGGCATGCCGAGTCTCGCACGCACCTGGTGTCACCGCCTCGCCGCCGCTGCCATCAGCCACAACCACGAAGCCCAATATGCACTCGAACCAATAGTGAACCTCGCCCGTCTGCACATTCGCGCAGGCGACGGCCCCACCGCATGGACCCTGCTGGAGAACCTCTTCCAGGCAGTCGACACCCGCACCGACACCATGATCGACGGAATCGCCATCCCGGCCGTACGCCTCACCAAGACACCCGCCGCCCACGCCAAAGCCCGAAAGTGGCTATGGACGGTGCTACTCGGCACCGGCGCCCACGCCCTTGCTGCCGCCGGACAATGGGACGAAGCCAGCCAGCACCTCCGTCGGTACAAGGGGGTCGGCGCACGTATGCTCGACGGCAGGCAGATCACTGTCATCAGCCATGTCGTAGCGGGCCGCTACGAGCAGGCGCTCGCGACTCTGAGCGCGACCAGTCCCGGCGAACAATGGGAGCAGGCCGTCACTGCCTGCCTTTACCTGCACGTGCCCGTCGATGATCTAACCGATCGCGTGACCGCCGCGCTGACCGTCTATAAGGCGCTCCGGCTCACCGAGGCGGAACAAGCGATCTTCCGCATGAGGGTTGGTCTAACCCTCATTGACGCCCTCGACGCCGGCCACCTCGCGCGCGAGCAACTCGTACCGAAGCTGGCGCACGACGCTGTCAACGACGGGTATGCCGCTCGCGAATTCCTAGCCCATCCCGGATGCCTGAGCATCGCTGACAGCCGTGTGATCAGGCAACTCACTCGCCTCGTCTCCGCATGCGGCCTGGGTCTCAACTTCTTGCCAGGAGAAAGCCTCGCAACCCTGAACCGCGTTCTAGATGCCGCCGAGACGGTCCTACGCCAGCCGAAACCAGGCTCGCCTAACGGCTTAATCGCCAGTTCAGCTCCACCCCCGTGA
Source organism: Micromonospora sp. NPDC051925 (assembly GCF_044548625.1). Taxonomy (NCBI): domain Bacteria; kingdom Bacillati; phylum Actinomycetota; class Actinomycetes; order Micromonosporales; family Micromonosporaceae; genus Micromonospora; species Micromonospora sp. NPDC051925. Next base: position 13,116 of record NZ_JBIUCH010000024.1, read on the forward strand.
TCGGAACTCCGCTAACCGTAGGATGTGGCGAGGTAATCGCTGGCGTTAACCGTGCGTAGCACACTCCTCCTAGTGGCGTGAGCCCGCCGCTTCTGAATCTGTACCATTTGGTTCTCAGGCGACCAGCATTCCAGGCCCCCCGCAGTCGCAAACCAAGACGCTCGCTAGAATGTGGACTCTACTGTGGCATCAGCAGATCAATCGTACTGCTTGGGGGAAGCTAACATGGGTGTCGGCTCGACAGGTGACGGGGTTATTCAAATTCCTTATTACCCGCCGCTAGTTGAGTTGGCGTCAAGCCCAGATTCCTTCTATTTTCAATGGAAGCTGATGTACTTCGCATTCCGCCTAACCGATCCGGCGACATTTCCGCCGATGGTTTTGTCTCAAGGTGGAGAGGTGGCAGTGCTTAGGAGATACTCATCCGCCGCAAAGAGGCTAGCGTCCACAACTCTGTTGAGTGCGAAAGAAGAGGCGAGAATTCGGGTTAGCAATACACCTTCTGGTCAGGTCGAATCGGTGGAGACCCAGTTCTCGGCTCACGATTTGACCGTGGGATTCAGTGCCATGTTTAGGCAGTTCTTCTCGGACTCCGAGCCAGCCAGCTTTAGTAGCGCCAGAAACATCATCGGGCGCCGGAATCGCGAAGCAGGCGATGCGGACAGCGCCTTCAGGGAAGGCATGCTTAAAGAGTGGCGATCGGCTCACGCGAAGCTACTAAATGCGCCGTTGAGAGTAATTGCGCTGCGCAGGCACTTCGATGAGGCCGGCGCTACCGACGCTCCTGTTCAGGGTGAAGGTGGAAGGTCGCCCAGGGAGACTATTCAGATATTTAATTATGGTGACCTGATTCATTGGGGAGAGCGTCGAGCCGCATATGACGCGCTGGGTGTCACGGAGTTAGACGCTGCCCTAAGTCGAATGGAATTTCTCGACGCGATCGTAGGGCTGAGTCATCTCTATCTGGGGTTCTCCATCATTGTCGACCGGGTGCTGTCGGCATGCCAGTCCGAATAGGCGCATCTCCTCAAGGGTGAACGCCACCAGCGTCGTGGCACCGGCGATTCGCCACGAGGCGGCACCACGCGCCTACAGTCCGCCGAATCCTCTGCTACTTACGGCAGAGCGGGCATTTACATGGTTGGTCCCACCTGGCGGTGCGCTTCCGGTGGTGGTCGGCCAACGTGTGCCGTCGGTACGGTGCCGTCGGGTCACATCCAACCCGCGTCAGGTATGACCGTGCTGCCGCATGCCACTGCCCGCCGTCGTCCCAGTCATGTAGCCGCCCCCATAACTCGAACTCGCCCAGCCAGCCGTTGCACCCGGGGCATAGAAGTCCGCGCACGCACATTCCACACGTCCGCTGCTTGTTGACGGCGGCACAGCAGATGTGGTCATGGTCGATCACCAGCGGCTTGTCGTGGGTGCCGTGCCCGCAGATGGCGCAGATTCCATCTTGGGCGGCCCGAAGTGCCCGGTACCGGTCGGGGGTGAGCCGGTACCGGGCCAGGGTCCGGGCGGCGGGGAGCCGGATGGCGCACCCGGCGTCCGAGCCCCCCTCCGCCCGCAACAGGCTGACGCACGTTGCGTCGGGGAGGTTAGTGGTCACGGGTTCCTGTCTACCATCATCCAGCGCCGTCGAAGATCCCCCCGGTGCAACCTAGGTCTGCTGGGTCGGACCGGACGACCATAACCGTAGCTACGGGCGACGCTGTGCCGGGACGCTCGACGCCGACCTGATGGGCCGCATCGAAGTCTCCCGCGTGCGCGATTCAAGGCGTACTTTAACGACGTTTGCCGACCACGTAACCGCAGCGCGTCCGTCCTGGCTCGATGGGTCAGCCGGCGTGCTAACTTTTACTGGTATCGGCCTGTTTCATCAGGCTTCCTGCCGCAAACTTCGTCGTCCCTGACAGGGCGGAGTCCTTGCTCCATTGACGAAGTTGCGCAAGACGGTCCTGCCAGGCAGGATTTGCGTCAGCGTTACCTACCTCCGTCATCCACTGCGCCACCGTCTCAGCGACTTTTGTATCGCGCTCATCCTTCTCGTCTACGAGTAGCTTGACCGACAGGCCGGCTGCCTTCGCCCGCAGCTCCATGTTCGTGTCGTACGTGAGCAACGTGATGGGGAATCCGGCATACGGTTGAATCGACGCCGCTCGCCGGACAATCTCATCATCCATGATCTCAACGCGTTGATGTCCCGGCGGATCAAAGAGAATCTCCGCTGTCACTGACTCAGTCTGGAAGACGTGACCATTTGAGGCCGGCCGAAGCTCGGGGCCGCGAAGCGTCTGGATCTCGTTCGGCTTGTCGCCGAACAGCTCCTGAATGATTCTCAAAGAGGCGCCCGCCCGGTACCGGTTCTCAATCTTCGACTTCTTCAGTCCGTCCAACTCGTCGATGACCGGCATCGGAATGACGACGTGAAGCTGGGTCATCGGACCTGTGTCGAGGAGGTCCCAGTAGTCCAACTCGTTGAACTTACTGGGATAGTTCATAAAAAAGCAGGTGTCCGGCACAAGGAACACGCCCCGGCCGCTCCATCGCTCGATTAGCTGCTCAAGCGAAGTGACTGCCGCGTCAACGTCGGCGACGCAGCGCTCAAGCTCACGGCTCCTTAGCGCGTTGATCTGCGGTGTGCCGATCATGGACGTGTTTAGCAACGTCCAGTGAGCCTGGGTGAGGATGAGACGGTCCACGTCAGCCTGCGACACCATCGACCTCAATTGCGATAGCGCATTCTCGCACCATTGAAAGTAGGCGCGGGTTAGTTCCGTGGCTGAACGGGCGTTCATCGCATCGACGTGAAGCTGGCGGAGGACGTCGAGAAGCCGGCGTCGGTCGGTCCATGGCAGCGGCGTGACTAGCATGCGTTGATGATCGCAGCCGTCGGTGCCGGTCGCTTCAGACTTTTAGCTTTGGCTGGTGCCTCATGATGCAGCCTCGAACGGGTAATCCAAGGTGCGGGCCTTGGATCTAATCGCGATGGCCCTGGTCCGGCTTACCTCGGCTTTCCAGGTGGCCTCCCGCTGGATCCACCCATGCCGCCTTCCGGGCCGGTCGAGGTACCTCTTGGTGACTTTGCGTAGCGGTCGCCACCCGGTGAAGGGCGGCTCGGCGTCGGCTTCTGCCGGCAAGAGAACGCACGTCATGATCAAACTCCCGGTCCAGCTCCCAGTAACAAGTAGAGTCGCGGGGTGATAAGTCAAGACGCCGAGGTCGAGGTGCGTGCCCGCGCCGCGCTCAACTCTTTCATCCTGCGTGCCCTGCGGGTCGAAAGTCACTCGCTGGCCACCGACCGCGTTGCTTTGCATCGGCTATCGCAGCTCTCGATCACCGTGCAGGTCAACTACACGAACGGCACCGCGACCTGGATACAGGAGTGCCCGCCGGAGGAGCAGGTCGAGTCCGCCGCAGCCCGTGTACGACCATTGATCCTCAACGAGGATCCGACCTACTACGCAAAATTTTTCAAGGCCGCTGGCTACTTCCTTAAAGCGGCGGAAGCTCCCGAGGTCGTCATGAAAGAGCTACGAGGGCTCAAGCAGGAATGGGCGGAAATTCAACCCAAGGGACAGGGCGTCAGAGGCTACTACGTCGAACAGTCCACGGTGGGTTCGCAGCAGTCGCACCGGGCGACCGACAATGTGCTCGGCTTCGCTTGGATCTACGGCGATGTCGTGCACCACGATGCTGATCGCCTCGCCCAGACGCGTGTCTTCGGAGTCAAGGAGCGGTTCCGCGCCGCAGTTCCCCTGGTTGCGCGGATCATGGTCTTGACCATCGCCACTTTGAATTTCGCGCGTCTCCTGCACCGCGAAGGCTTGATCCCCCTCGATGACGGCATCTTCGAGACACCCGTCATCGTCACCGAGACGACCTTCCGGCAGGAAGGGCAGGTCTATCTCGGCGAGGTCGATTCCTCTGAGACACCGATGGTGTTGCCTCCCCCCGGCCAGGCCCCTGGGAATAGCTGGAAACCCGTTCATGAGGTCTTCGCACTAGCCGCCACCGAGCACACCGGACCTGACCAAGAGGTGGCCAACAGCGCGCAGCTGCACGTCCAGATCGTCGATCCGGCGGGGACGGTGCTTGCCGCAGTCGACCTCGACCGCATCGAAAGCACCCAGGACACCGAAGGGATCCGTGTGGTGCTGGCGGAGGCCAATCGTGTCTTTCGGGTCGAAGACCGTTACGACTCGGCGACCTTGAGCGTAGAGCGGACCCTCCGGCTCACCGACCTCGCCGGTCAGCCGGCTGGCGTTGTCCTGGCAGCGTTGAAGTTCCTCACTTGTTGCCGCACCCCTAACTCCGCCCGAGTTAGTCTCCGGCACGCGTCGCCGGCAGAGGGCCACATTGATCCGGCCTGGGCGCTGGACCCACCCGACGAGTTCCGGCGCGAACTGGACGCCCTGACCATGGCAGTCGAGGCGTTGGCGACCATCCAGCGACACACGTCCGTCCCGATCCACGTTCCCGACCTGTCTGGCGCCTTCTCCGGGGAGGTCAACCGGTGGCTGTTTGCCGCACGTCTACTCGGCGACGAGGAGGTCAGCAGTAAGTATCCCGAAGGCCAGTGCCTATGGGTTGGGCTGGGTGAAGAGGTCGACGTGCCGGACGACGGGACGGTCGGGATCGAGCTGCCCTTAATGGTTCCGGTCGGCGGGCAGCGGGTCGAGCTGGGCACGATGGTGGTCTGGCTCAGCAACGCGACGCTGGTGGAACGCCGGCAGAGCGAAGGGCGCATCTTCCACCTCCTTACGACCCCCGATCGAAGCTACTGCTGTCGGTTGGCGGACGAGAAGCCTGCCGCCTGACCGGCCGCGGACGGATTCAGCGCAGGTAGTCTGCTGCAGGCTCGATTCCGCCTCGTGTCAGGCCAGGCGGCCAATACAGACAGAGGGCCCGTTGACGTCCATGACATCGACGGGCCCTCTGAGGCGTCGCAGGCCGAGCTTCGGAGATGCCGTGACGGTCTGCTAGATCAACGGGATCGACGCCATCAGCGTCGGACCCTGTTGGGTTTTGGTTTGTGTAGCCCCTCGGACACGAGTACGTTTCATCTGTGCACCGTATGACGTAGCGGTGGTCAAGTATGCTTGACCACCGCCGAAGCCCCCACGACACAGCCGCCGGCGCTGCCCCTCTTGGCAGGCCCACCGGAGCGAGAGCTGCGACAACACACGCCAGCTCGGCTGTCATTCCCGCTGTGGCCCTGCCTGGTCAGCAGATCAGCGCACGTGGTGCTCCTGGTTCTCCTGCCGCGGCGATGAGGCGACCTCCGCTACCGCTTCCAACCCTCGCCGCCACTCGCAGTCGCGTGGCTGTCTACGGGCTGGTCACGCTGAATGCGCACGGCCGGATCGCCGATCGGTCGGCGATGAAGGTGCTCCAGTGGGTGCCCGGACTGCGATTGAGCATCAGAGAGCGCCACGGGTTGATTGTGGTATCCGCAGATCCACAAGGCGTCTTCAAGGTGGCCAAGGAAGGGCATGTCCGGCTGCCGGCGGTGGTTCGCCAATGGTGCAGCCTCGCCGCCGGTGACCGCGTATTCATCGTGGCTGAACCCGCCAGCGGACGGCTGGTAGTTCACCCGCCGGCGAAGCTCGACGAACTGATCACCCAGGCGCACGATGCGGTTTTCGGGGGCGGACATGAGTGACGCTGCGGCGAACCGTGCTGAGTTGGATGCGGCGCGGCTGCTGCTCGCTCGGATGGGCATCTCGCCTGCTGATCTGTTGGATGCTGCGGTGGCTCGTCCTGTGTCGCCGACGTTCGCCGAGTATGTTCCGGTGGTGGCGGCTGCGGTCACGGCGGGTACGCGGCGCGCCTACGGCTCCTATTGGAAGCGGGTGGTGGAGCACTGGGGGACGCGGAGGCTGGACGAGCCCACACCCTCGGAGATCGAGCAGTTGGCGGAGTACGTCAAGACGCATGTGGTGGCTCGGCGGAATGCCCGTGGCGGTCGCAGCGCGGCGGAGCATCTGATTGCCGCTTTGCGGTGTCTCTACAAGAGGGCGGTCGCTGACGGCTTTATCGCGGCGTCGGACAATCCCGCGTTGAAGGTGGCGAAGCCGCGACGGTTGCCGAGCACACGGCGGGCGGTGGCGGACGCCCGGCTGGCCGAGATCAACGAGGTCGCGGGCAGCACAGGCGACGATCCGGCGCTCGACACCCTGCTCTTGCGGTTGCATACCGAGACGGCGTGCCGGCGCGGCGGGGCGCTGGCGCTTCGCCCGGCTGACCTGGATCCGGAGCAGTGTTTGATCCTGCTTCGGGAGAAGGGAGACTCGATGCGTTGGCAGCCGGTTTCTCCCACGCTGATGAGGTATCTGCAGCGGCATGCTGAGGAGCGTGGTGCGACGGAGACGGGGCCGCTGCTGCGATACCGCAACGGTCAGCCCCTCACGTATCGGCGGTACGACCATCTGTGGGTACGCATCGGCGAGCACCTGCCGTGGGTGTACGTGCAGCAAATCAGCACTCACTGGCTGCGTCACACCACCTTGACCTGGGTGGAACGGAACTTCGGCTACGCCATCGCACGCGCCTACGCCGGTCACTCGGAAGGCGGTGGTGATGCCGGTACCACAGCCACCTATGTGCGAGCGACGTTGCAAGAGATCGCCGCCGCCCTGTCGGCGCTTACCAACGAGCCACATCCTCTGAGCTAGCCGTCGGGTGGGACCTGGTCCTACGAGGCTGGGTCCCACGATGCTGCGGTTACCATGGTCACGTCCGCGCCCAGGCAGCAGCGCAGACCGACCGAGACGGCTGGTGAAAACTCCACCCGCCGGCCGCGCAGCAGCGCGGCGATGTCGAGGCTGCGCCCGGCCATCGCGCCGGGCGAGGATCGCAACCCGCGCACCCACAACGACAAGGTGGCGAAGGGCGAGGCTGCGCCCGGCCACCACGCCGGGCGAGGATCGCAATACCTGGGTGGCACCCTTGCCCGCGAGCGTCGTTGCCGGCTGCGCCCGGCCATCGCCCCGGGTGAGGATCGCAGCCGCTGGCGGCCCCTGGAGTTCCTGCCGCCAAATAGGTCTGCGTCGGGTCCATGGGGGATTGGGCGAGGTTCGTGCTGCTATCGGGTTTGCGTCCATGTCGATGTCGACCGGCTTCTGCTTTGGTGTGTGCTTGGGCACGAAGGAGTCGGCGGCTGCGTATATTGTCGTCGCTCCGGTGTTCAGTTCCCGCTTGACTGGTGGGAATCGCTACGATGTTCATGGGAGTTCTATCGTGTCTGGTGGGGGTCTTCTCTGGGCGCATAGCCCTGCTGCCGGTTCTGGTCGATGGCATTCCCTTGCGGAGCATCTTTATGGCACGGCAGGGCTGGCGCGACGCTTCGCCGCTCCGTTTGGTGGTGGTGAGGTGGCGTACTGGCTTGGTGCGCTGCATGACGTGGGCAAGGCGTCCTGTGCCTGGCAGGACAAGCTTGCTGCGGTTGCGTCCACTGGTGGGGCAGTTGGTATTGATCACAAGTCGCTGGGGACCAGGATCGCGCAGGAGCGTGGGCTTGGGCCCTTTGCTGGTGCGATCTTCGGCCATCATGGTGGGCTCGTCGATACGCCTACGCTTCGGGCAGCGTTGCGGCGGAGGCTTGCTGACGGGTCCGGGGATGTGGCGTCCGCTGAGCAGGAGTTGCCTGGGTTGTTGCCTGATCTGCCGGAAGATCTTGGTTCCCGGGTGCCGGCGGGCTGGCGGGGAGACCCGTTGGTGGGAGAGATGGCGTTGCGCTTGTGCTACAGCGCTCTGGTAGATGCGGACAGTCTGGACACCGCCGCCCACTTTCAGGGGCTGACTGGCCCTTGGGTCCGGGCGGATGCCGACTTCGGTCACCTCTACAAGATGTTCGAGCAACGACGCCGCGCGGAGATCGCCGGACGTGGCGGCTCTCCGATCGCAGCCTTGAGGGAGCGGGTCTACGCGGATTGTCTGGCGGCGGCTGAGCGGGAGCCGGGGGTGTTCCGCTTGGGTGCCCCGACGGGGGCTGGTAAGACCCTGGCGAGCGGCGGGTTCGCGCTACGGCATGCGGAGAAGCACGGGCTGCGCCGGGTGATTGTGGCGGTTCCTTTTCTCACCATCACTGAGCAGAATGCGGCAGTCTATCGTCGGCTGTTGGACGAGGAGGGTGGTGAGCCGGTCGTTCTGGAACATCACAGCCAGGCCGATTTCGATGATCCGGATGCCGGGCGGTGGGCGCGGCTGGCGGCGGAGAACTGGGACGCGCCGTTTGTTGTCACGACCTTCGTCCGGCTTTTCGAGTCGTTGTACGCGCGTAAGCCGTCGGCGATGCGTCGGGTGCATCGTCTGGCCAACTCGGTGATCGTGTTGGACGAGGTACAGGCGTTGCCGCATCCGATGCTCGCGCCGATCCTCGACGGTATTCGCCTTCTCGTGCGGCACTTCGGTGCGACCGTGCTGTTGTCCTCGGCGACACAGCCGAGCTTCTGGGCGTTGGATGAGTTCAAGGACGTGCCGTGCACGGATCTGATCCACGACGCTCCGAGGCTGGTCAGTGAGCTGCGAAGGGTAAGGTACGAGTGGCAGCTCGATCCCCGGCCCACGTTGGCTGACATCGCCGACCAGGCCATGGGGGAACGGTCGGCGTTGGTGGTGGTCAACACGACGGCGGATGCGAAAGCGGTGTTCGAATGGTGGCATGACGCTGAGCCGAATGGGACGGCTTGGCACCTGTCGACCCGGATGTGTCCGGAGCATCGACGGCGGGTGCTGAATGAGGTACGTGCTCGACTCGACCGGGGTGAGCACGTCTTGCTGGTGGCCACGCAGCTGATCGAAGCCGGTGTGGACGTGGACTTCCCGGTGGTGTTCCGGGCGATGGCGCCGGCTGACTCGCTGCTACAGGCGGCCGGGCGAGCCAACCGCGAGGGACGGATGGCCCGCGGCGGGCGGGTGGTCGTCTTCGCGCCGCAGGACGGCGGGCAGCCGCCCACGTACAAGACGCTGGTCGGCTGTACTGGGCGTCAGTTCGGCCCGGACAAGGCAGACCCGGACGATGTCGAGGCACTCGGACGCTACTACCGCAACGTGTACGACATGCTTAATCTTGCGGACCGCCAGCACGTCGGGCAACGCATCCAGCATGCCCGACAACGCTGGGAGTTCGAGTCCGTAGCCGACGGTCCGATGGACGCGGGCACCAAACAGCGGGATCGGAAGCTGGCGTTCAGGATGATCGACGACGACGCCGTCAACGTGGTGACACCCCAGGGTGCCGAGACGCCCGAACTGCGCGAAGAACTGGAACAGCTCATCGTGGACCTACGCCATGCACCGATCCGGGAGTTGGCAAAGCTGCGCCGCTTGCAGCCGTACACGACGAACCTCCACCCCAGCGCCCTACGCCAAACCGGCGTGATGGCGTTACTGCGACCGATTCTCGGCACCGAGGTACGGCGAGGTGCGCTGGTCGAGTGGATCGGCGAGTACGACCCCGCCACGGGGATCAACCTCGACCCGAACCTGGAGCAGTTTGTCTTCTGACGGTGGTTGGGCCACCAGGTGAGCGCGCGGCGCGCTCACCTGGTAACCCCATCAATCCATGATCTTGTGCAGCCCTCCGGCTGCGATCAGGCTGGCAACCATGCCGGTGGGCAGACTCTCGGTCGTGCCGATCATGATGCCGATCGCCGCGCTCAGCGCCATTATCACTACCCAGCGCAAAGGGAGAGGGGAGGGTGTGCGGCAGGGCCCCGGCAAAGTCGTGACGATGTCTGACTTGGGGGTCTTGGTGTAGAAGCGCCGCTGGTGGTGGCAGCAAGACGGGCATGACCTGTTCAGAAGATCATCAAGGTTCCTACGCCACGGTGATCGTCCGAAGTGAGTCATGCCCGCGCTGCCATCATCGCTGATCTCGTCCCTGTCCTGCGCACCGGCTCTGACCCTGCCGGAAACCGCTGGTGGGCTGCCCGAAGCACTCGCCGGTCTGCCCGATCCGCGTGCCCGACGAGGTGTCCGGCACGAGCTGCCAGTCGTGGTCACCGCAGCGGTGTGTGCCGTGGTCGCCGGCTACCGCTCGTACGCGGCGATCGCCGAATGGGTCGCCGATGTTCCGGCCTCGACAGCTCTCGCCCTGGGCATGACTCCCGACCGGCGTCCGTCAGAGGCGATGATCCGTCGGCTGTTGCAGGCCATGGACCCGCAGTTGCTGACCGCCGCGATCGGGGGCTGGCTCACCGGCCGGGCCACCACCGCTGCCTCCACGAAGCCGCGGGCGATCGCCGTCGACGGTAAGGCCCTGCGTGGCTCCCGCACCACCGACACCCCGGCCCGGCACGTGATGACCGCCTGCGACCAGACCACCGGCGTGGTCCTGGCCGGCATCGACGTCGACGGCAAGACCAACGAGATCACCCGCTTCGCGCCGCTACTCGACCAGATCAGCGATCTACGCGACACCGTGATCACCGCCGACGCCCTGCACTGCCAACGCGAGCATGTCACCTACCTCGCCGAGCGCGGCGCGCACTGGATCCTCACCGTCAAAGGCAACCAGCCCCACCTGCACGCCCAGCTCACCGGCCTGCCCTGGCGGGCAGTCCCCGACGCCACCCGCGACACCGACCGCGGACACGGCCGCCGCGAGATCCGCAGCTGCAAGATTCTCACGATCTCCACCGGCATCGACTTCCCACACGCCGCCCAAGCCATCCAGATCCGCCGCCGCAGACGCCGCCTCGACCAGCCGAAACGCTTCACCACCGAAACCGTCTACGCCATCACCGACCTCCACGTCCACCAGGCCAAACCGGCACAACTGGCCAGCTGGATCCGCGGGCACTGGTCGATCGAGAACAAGGTCCACTGGGTCCGCGACGTCACCTACGACGAAGACCGATCCCAGATCCGCACCGGCACCGGACCCGAAGTCATGGCCGCACTACGCAACGCCGCCATCGGCGCCCTACGCCTGACCGGGATCACCAACATCGCCGCCGCCAACCGGCATCACGCCCGCGACAGCACCCGACCCCTGAAACTACTCGGCATCACCTGACTTTGCCGGGGCCCTGGTCACGCACTACCTACGAACCGCGTCGCCGCTTCTGCCGGAACTGGCGCAACAGGCTGGTGGACGATGGCGAGAAAGGGTGGCAGATAAGCGAGGAATACCTGGAACGGTCGGAAACCCGTCTCAGGACCGCATCGGTGTACATCCGTCGGGACGGTACCGGCTTCCGCGAGGCCACCGGGGAGAACGTCGAGGAGTTCGGACCGGAGCATGTCTACCCGCCCGGCCTGTACAGTAGCTATCTGGGCAAACGCAGGCTCTACCACGAACGCGGTGACACTTTCTGAGTCCGGCCAGACCAGGTGAGCGCAGGTGCGGGGCATCCGGGTCGTGGCACTCGAACCCGCCGAGTGGCAGTGATGCCGGATGACGTCTCATGTGGATCTGTGGTTGGATTCCGGCCGTGAGAGGGCTCTGGCGTTGGGGCGCTGGCTTTGTGGGACTGGTGCTGCTCGGTGTCGGATCGTGGGAGATCGTACAGGGCCGCGACGGGAGCGGGGTCGTCGCGATCATTGCGGCCGGTGCGCTGTTGTTCGTCAGCCCGCTCGTCGTTGACCGATTGAGTGAGGTGGCGATCGGCCTCGACGGTGTGAGCCTGGGGCTCGCGGCGGACCTCGCGCAGATCGCCCCGCAGGCAGCGCAGATCCTGGGCGACAGCAGGTTGATGAGTCTCGCCGATTCCTATGCGATTGTGCGTGAAGAGTTCCGGGGTGAGGAGAACCGAGCGGTCAGGGTCGTACTACAGGATCTGCTGGTCGAACGCGCGGCGTCGTTGGCGACATACCGGAAGTTCGACCCGTCCGAGGTCAGGAGGCTCTTCGCGGAAGGAGCACCGGTCGTCCGAGTCCTCGCCCTCGGGCTGATGAGAGGCGACCCGTCGCTGGCCGACGCGGAGACGATCCGAGCGGCTATCACGGCTTCCCGCTCTGGCAACGAGCAGTTCCAAGGTCTGCTACTGGCCGAAGCGGGTTGGAACAGGCTGAGCAGCGCTGACCGATCGACCTTACTCGCTGCTCTCGACGAGACCCAGATCAAAGCCGGAAGTGACCGATCAGCAATCGCAGACCGGATACGGACATACTCGCGCCCCTGAGGGGCGCGCGGCAACCGCGCCGTGCGGTGGCACCGGGCGGCAGGTTCAGCCGGTCGTAGCATTTAATCTTGGTGGTTCGGTGGGACAGGATGTTCTGTCGTGCGTGCGATGTTGACCCTGACTGAGCATTTTCCAACCTGATCTTGCAGGTCAGCCTGGGTCGGCAGCTTCCACTGGCCGAGCCCGCCCAAGGCTGGCAACCAGTGACAATAGGCGATCACTACTTGATCGCGTCTGTGCAGCTCAGCATCAATTTCGCGACACTCAATAGTGGGGACGCTTCCGGTCGGCACCGGCGTCCACCACCGTCGATCCATGGGGGTGTGCGCTGTCCGTACCATCAGCAGCACCTCGAGTGACTCGCTGTCGCGGACGTGACCCAGCGCCGTGTGGTCGTCGGCGTTGCCGACACCACCGGTGAGCCAGCCGATGAGCGGCACTCCGTGTTCGGCGACGCCGGCCAGCCGGTAGCCGTCGGCCTGCAACTCCTTGGCGGCGACGTCGAGGAAGTGGGGCCCAGCTGAGGTGGTAATTTTCCATCCTCGTTGTTGTTGGTGTCGAGAAAGGACGTTCGGGTGACAGACGACCACTCCGGGGCTGAGTCTGGCGCCGATGTGCTGAGGCGGCGACGCCGCTGGGTCAGCCTGTTGGTGGTGTCTCTTGTGCTGCTCGCTCTGGGAGGTGGTGGCGCGGTGGCGTACTGGCAGTTCGCTGACCGAAAGGACGAGGATCCGGGGGTGACCGCGTGTCGTTCGGCGGGGTTCGTGGTGAGGGCCGAGCAGGGGCAGGTTGCGCCTGCCGATGAGGTGCAGCGGGTGGGGGAGCTGTTTCAGCGTTCCGCTCATGAGGATCTGAAGTCTGCGGGGGTGTTCGCGGTGGGCATGGTGCAGCGGGTACAGAATCCTCGTGGTAGTGGGGAGGTAGTGCACTTCGATCAGCTGACCTTGGCTCGTGCTGTTCCCGGGCTCATTGCGGCCTGTGAGAATCACCAGGTCACCGTCAAGTCGTAAGGGCGGGCCTGATCGTTGCGTCGGACGATGGTTGCGGCGACGTCAACCCACAGATTCGCCTGTGGGTGAAGCCGACCTGGAGCGGTGTGGGCCGGGATGTTTCATCCGCCCGGCCCACACCTATGAGCTCACCAGCCGGTGGCGATCTGGGTTCTCGCGCTCAGCAGTCCGTTCGCGGCACCCGGGTAGAGGTACACCGTGCCGGTGGAGTTGTCCCGGGCGATGACGTCGGGCTTGCCGTCACCGTTGAAGTCGGTGAGGCCGAATGAGGTGAAGCCGCCCCAGCCGGTGCCGACCTGGCTGACGTTGTTGGGTGGGAAATCGTACAGGTTGAGGATGCCGGTGCTGGTCAGCCTGGCGTACACGTCGGGTGTGCTGTCTCCGACGACGTTGGCGATGCCGAAGGTGCTGTAGTTGGTGGACCAGCCTGTCCCGAGTTGCACCCGGGTTGCCTGACCGCCCTTCAGGTCACCGGGGTAGTTCCACATTTCGCCAGAGGATCCTGCGGCGATGATGTCCTGGTAGCCGTCTCTGTTCCAGTCGATGACTCCGAAGGGGCGGTAGCTGCACCAGCCGTTGCCGAGGAACGTGGGCTGGGGGCTGATGTCGTCCGGGGTTCCGAGGAACACCTGGAGGTTGCAGGTGGTGTCGTCGCGAACTATGAGGTCCTGGTATCCGTCGTGGTTGAAGTCGGCGATCCCGAACGGGGTGAACTGGTCCCAGCCGGTGGACATGAGGCGGGGATCGGTCAGCTGCGTGCCCTGCTTGCGGTACTTCCAGAGGTTGGCGGTGGTGTCGACGGCATAGGTCTCCGTCTCGGTCGTGCCGGTTCCCGGCGGTGTCCAGGTCGTCGATCCGAACGGTGTGAGCGAGCCGGCCGTGGTGGTATTGCTCGCACCGGCCTGAGTCGGGGTGAGCGCACGTTTCCATACCTGGAGATTGCTGATCTTGCCGGCGTAGTAGGCTGTGGGGGCGGCTTGGTACTTGTATCGGCCGACCACGAACTTGCCGGTACTCGGCCAGCTTGGGGTCGCCGTGAAGGCGGTGCTGCCCTTGAGCACGCCGTTGACGTAGAGCGAGATGGCTCGGGTTTCCGCGTTGTAGGTGGCGACCAGGTGTGTCCAGACGCCGAGTGCGGTCCCGGCCGGGGTTACCACCTGGGTGTAGGACCAGCCGCTGTCGGCGTTGCCCAGACCGAAGCGCCAGGTGTTGTCGCTCGTGTTGTTCCAGAGGATGAAGCGTGAGGCGTCCGCTCCGTCCTCGGAGACGATGACGCCGCCGGCGGTGGTGGGTTTTACCCAGACGGAGAGACTGAACGACTTGGTGGTGTCGATCAGTGGTTCGTTGCGGAACATTTCGCCCTGCAGAGCGGTGTTCGGTGTGGCTGTCGCCGAGTCCATGTTGAGCATCAGGCTGGGACTGAACATGTCTCCGCTGCGGGACACGGCACCCGTGGCGGTGGCGGTCAGAGATTTCCCACCCGAGGAGTCGGTGGCACCGGGGATCGCGCCGTCGGTGCCTTCGTCGAACAGCCAGGTGTGTTGGGAAGTGATCAATGTCTGGGGCAGCTGCGCTTCGATCGGCGTGGGGTTGGGGCTCGTACGTACCAGCCAGGCGGTGGCTGCGGCGCTTGCTCCCGTCGTCCACAGGTCTGGGTTGCCGTCGCCGTTGATGTCGGCGGCTCGCAGGACCAGGGCGGTGCCCTTGTTCCAATCGGCGGTGGTCAACGTGCGGCTGACATGCGTCAGCTGGGCGGTGTCGAGATCGAAGGTGAGATCGCTCCAGAGGTGCAGGGCGCCGGTGGAGCGGTTCCACAGGAACATGGCGGTGCCGGTCGCGGTCTGGGCGGTGGTGATCGTCCAGTTGTTCCAGTCGGTACCCCCGGTGGGGGTCAGGGCCGTGGTGCGGGTGGGCTGCTGGTAGCCACCCGGTGCTCCCGTGGGGTAGTAGGTGAGGTAGTAGCCACCGGTGGTGTTGCCGCTGGTGCCGATGAGGTCGGGAACGAGTGATCCGGTCTGCCGGCCGTCTCCGGCGTTGGCAACCTGAATCGGGGAGGTGTCGGCCTCATCGGCGAATGCCTCGCGGGGAATGGTTATCTGCTGATCGCCGCCCCGTGACTCGATGACCGAGCCGTCGCCGTTGGCGTGCAGGAGGACGGCGTCACCGCTCGTGGGACGATAGACCAGCACGTCCTGTAGCCCGGTGTCGAAGAAGTGGCCGGTGAGCACCTGGCTGCCATCGAAGTCGGAAGACGTGCTGTTGGTGGCGACACCGATTCCTTGGGTGCCGATGTTGGTGATGTTGGGGTTGACGCTGGTGGAGCCGTTGTTCTCTGCGAGCCAGAGGCCTGCTGGCAGGTTGTTGGCCGAGCCCACGTTGATCAGATCGGCCTTGCCGTCTCCGGTCATGTCGGCGTCATTGGCGGTTGCGGCGGGATCGGAGTTGAAGATTCTTACCGCCGTGTCGCCGATGTTGCCTCCGGCCGAGATGCTGGTCACGACGAGCGTGTTGGTGAACCGGGTGGGCTTGAGTGTGATCGAAGTGGTTCCGGTCGACGCGGGGATCACCACGGGCGGTGCGCTGTTGAGTTGGTAGCTGTAGCTGGTCGGTGCGGTACCGCCGCTTGGTGGGGTGATGCCGAAGGTGGCGGCTTGGCCGACGACGGTCGGCGCGGCGGAGGTCAGTTGCACCTCGGGCTTGCCGGCGCGGGTGGGGTCGAAGACGAACTTGCAGGTCACTGACCAGTCCCCGGCGACGCCGAAATCGGTGGCCTGCACCCGCCAGGAGAAACTGGTCGCGGTCCCTGTCCCCGGTCCGGTGTAGCCCGAGTAGGTGCGCAACGTGCTCTGCGGAATCACCAGCACAGCGGTGCTACCCGACGGGTAGGTGAGCGTGCTCGGATTGGAACTGGCGACGTTGGCAGCGTCGCTGGTTCGGGTCACCTTGAAGGTGACGCCGAGGACCCCGCCGTTGCGATCGGACACGGGCGCATAGAGAGAGACCGCAGAGTCTCCGACGACGGTGGCGGTGGCTGCGCTGCATGAGGTGGTCGGTGAGGTGCTGAGCCCCGTGGGCGTGTTCGGTTTGTGGTTGTAGAGAATCTCCAACGTAGGGCTGGTGTCCAGGAACTCCTTCCAACTCTGGGTGTCGCTCGCCTCGTTGTACGCCTTCAGCCACAGGGTGCGCGTGCTCCTCTTCGCTGTGACGTCACTCGCGATCTGTCCGGTGATGTCGAACGAGACGCCGCTGGCGGCGCATCCGCTGTATCCGTAGGCGAAGCTCTTGTTGGCGGCCAGCGGGCCGGCGTTTTGGGACTCCCAGAAGTCCCACTTCGCGTTGCCGGAACTGAGGACCGTGGAGGGAGCGTGGACGTCCACGCGCTTTGCGGTACAACTCCACGACAGGGTGTTTGTGATCTTGAAGAGTGCGGAGTTGATGGTGGCGCCGGTCAGAGTGCTGTAGGGGACCGAGAAGTTGATGAGCGTGTTGGAACGCTGCACTCCGGAGTTGCCTACCTGCATCCGCTTGTACGGGTCGGGCGTGTCCTTCCAGTAGTTGGTCGACTGGTGCTGGGCTGAGATGGTGGCCCAGCCCCCCTTGCTCGATCCGGTCGGCGTCCAGGTGAACGTGGGGTCGATGTACACCGGGTAGACCGTCTTCGGATTGGCCAGCAGCGCACGGTCTGGAGTGAGAACGAGCTTCCCTGGCTTGACCTTCACCCGGATGGGAGCGGTGCGGGCGTTGCGGCCTGGAGCTGCCGGGGACGAGGTCGTGGTGCGGCGGTCGGCGGACGGACCGGCTGCATCCACCACGGTGGAGTCCCACATCACCGGCGCGGCTGCGGTGATGACCGCACTGCCGGACCGGTCTCGACCGGCGATGTTGCCGGCCGCGTCGGCGCTGAGAGTGAATCCGGTGCTCTCGGTGCTGAGCGTCAGGTCGGCGAGCCGTGAGTTGGCGGCCGCCTCCGGGGTGCGGACCACGAAGACGTGTGAGAAGGACCCCTCCGCGTTGACCGTGACGGTCAGGTCTACGTCGGGGAGCACCTGTCGATAGGTGGCCGTAGCGCCGGACAGCGTCGGCGGTGGCAGGGTTGCAGGCGCGCCGAGCGTGAGGGCGCGGTCGCCGGAGACCATCTCGGCCAAGGTCTGGTTTCCCCCAGGTGAGAGGCGGACCTCGTTCGTGGTGACCGATGCGGTGATACTGCCATCGTCATGTCGGACGAGGTCCGGGTTCAACGACTTCCACTGCCCGTCGATCCGGGTGCGGGTCGGCTTCACATGCTCGGTGAGTTGGATTTGCCCGTCGGGACGGGCCGTCACTACGGTCGTCGAGGTCCCGGCGGCGGTTGCCTCGACCGGTGATCCGGTGCGTTGCGCCTCAACGACCGCCTGAGCGACACCGATAGATGTGGGAACACCCTGCTCAGGGCTTGCCGCCCTGGATGGCGAGCCGGTCGCCGGGCTGCACCAGGCCGCGAACGCCGCAATGAGCACGCATGCCACCACTGTGGACGGTAGCAGTCGCGGCCTGCGTGCGGGGATGTTTCCGGGCGTCAAGACATTACTCCCCGTGTGTGTCAGGGGACACGCTGCTGCATGTCCGGTGGCGGGCATAGTGAACCAGCCCGACTGTCTCTGGGGAACGCCTTCCCTCGCCGCGCTGTCCCTTTCGACCTTTCTTCGACAGGTCTGGATGGCCGACGGCGATCTTTCGTTATGTCTCCGTTACCTCTTGGGCCGTGCGACGTGAAACATTGATCCCGCCGCATGGTGGTCGACCCGACACCCTGCGTGTCTTTTTGTCGGTCGTCGCGCAGGGTGGGTTGGCAATGGTGAGACACGGGGGATCGCGGTTGCTCACGCGCCGCAGCAGGCTCGTCGCGTTTTTCGTGGGGGCGGTGCTCAGCGCCGGAACGCTTGTGGGAACGCCTGACGACGCGACGGCCGCCGCTGCCGTAGCTCGGCCTCCTGTCCCGTCGCCTGGCCGGTCCGTCACGGGAGTCAAGCCTCTGACCTCGAAGTTCGTCGTCCCCCGGGACGCCGCGAAAGCCAACTCCCGGCCGACGCGGACCACCTGGCCGAAGGCCACAGCTGTCGAGGTCGAGTTGGCATCAGTCGGTGCACGCGGTGGTGCGCCCGGCAAGACGAGAGCTACCGGAACCCCGATCTGGGTACAACCCGCCCCGCAGCGTGATCATCCGTACGCCGGCCCTCCCCGCCTCGGCGTACGCGTGCTCGACCGGGCCGCCACCGAGGCTGCGGGTGTGAACGGGGTGCTACTGACCGTCTCCACGCTGAATGCGACCAGCGCCGGAGTAGTGCGCGTCGGTGTCGACTACGCCGACTTCGCCGAGGCGTACGGCGGCAACTACGGCTTCAGGCTCAAGTTGGTCAAGCTGCCTGCCTGCGCGCTGACCTCCCCACAACAGGCGGCTTGCCGTTCCGTCCAGCCGCTGCTGTCACGCAACGACGCAAAGGCCAGAACGGTTTCGGCAGACATCACGGTAGGCGGTGTCGACCGTCAGGCGAGCGCTGCCGGCCCCGCCACGACCGTGCTCGCTGCGGTTGCCGGTGCAGGCGAGGAAGGTGGGGAGGGCGGCACCTACGCGGCGACGGACCTGAAACCGTCCGGTTCCTGGAATGCAGGTGGCAGCACCGGCTCGTTCAGCTACTCGTACCCGTTGACGGTGCCACCGACCCGGTCGAAGCTTGCACCGCAACTGGCGCTGTCCTACGACTCCAGCGCGGTGGACGGACAGACCGTCGCCACCAGTGCGCAAGCCTCCTGGGTGGGTGACGGCTGGTCGACGCCGCGCAGCTATGTGGAGCAGACCTTCGTCTCCTGCCAGGACGACCCGGGCGGCACTCCGTCGCCGAAGAAGACATACGACCGCTGCTACACCGGACCGATCCTGACCCTGTCACTCAACGGCTCGTCTACGTCGATGATCTGGGACTCCGGGAAGCAGACATGGAAACTCCAGAACGACAACGGCTCGGTCATCAAGCAGGTAACCGACTTCGAAACCGGCAGCGGCACCTACAACCACGACTACTGGCGGGTGACGGAACCGGACGGCACCGTCTACGAGTTCGGCCGCAACAGGCTGCCGGGTTGGTCCACCAACAAGCCGGAAACCAAGTCGGTTGACCACACTCCCGTCTACTCGCCGCACGCTGACGGTCCGTGCTACAAGTCGACTGGCTTCTCGTCGTCGGTGTGCACCATGGCTTACCGTTGGAATCTTGACTACGTCAAGGACGTCCACGGCAGCGCCATGGCCTACTACTACAACCAGGCGGCGAACTACTACGGCCGCAACGAGGGTGCCACGGACGTCTCCTACATCCGGGACAGTTGGCCGGCACGCATCGACTACGGCTTCACCGACGGCAACGCCTACGGCACCGTCCCGAACCGGGTCGTCTTCAACACCGGTGGCCGGTGCCTCTCCGGCACCTGTAACCCGCTGAACGAGAGCACCAAGGCCAACTGGCAGGACGTCCCGTTCGACCTGATCTGCAACGAGGGCACCGACTGCAAGTCCTGGAGCCCCTCGTTCTTCTCCACCGTCCGACTCACCTCCATCGAGACGCAGCAGTACGACACGGCAGCCGCGACCTACCAGCCGGTGGACTCGTACGCCCTGACCCACACCATGCCGCTGACCCTCGACGGTACGGCCCCCACGCTGTGGCTGAGTTCCATCACCCGCACCGGTCACGACACCACCTCGGGCGGGTCGACCACGCCGATAACGCTGCCATCGGTGTCGTTCACCGGGGTGAAACTGCCGAACCGGGTCGACACCGCGGGCGGCCTTCCCTCCTTCTTCCGGCAACGTCTCGAGACGGTGACCACCGAGACCGGCTCCGCCATCACCGTCAGCTATGAACTGCCAGAGCCCTGCACGGCACCGGTCAGCGTTAGCCCCGCGACGAACACCAAGTCCTGCTACCCGGTCTACTGGACCCCCGACGGCTACTCCGATCCCACTCGCGACTGGTTCCACAAATACGCCGTCACCAGAGTCACCGCCACCGACCCGACGGGCGGAGCACCGGCGACCGCAACCAGCTACACGTACGTCGGAGGCGCCGCCTGGCACTACGACGACAACGAGGTCGTGAAGACGAAGTACCGCACCTACGGCCAGTTCCGCGGCTACGGCAAAGTCGAGACCCGCAACGGCGACGCCACCAACGACCCGCGCACCCTCACGACCACCACCTACTACCGCGGCATGTCCAGGAACAACAACACCACCGTCGTCAACGTCACCGACTCCGCAGGCGGCCTCCACGAGGACATCGAGCAACTGGCTGGCCGAGAGCTGGAAACCACGACACACCGGGGTGACGGAGGACCCGTCGAAACCTCGACAGTCACCTCGTATTGGGTTTCCGGAGCCAGTGCCACGCGGAGCAGGACCGGGCTGCCCGACCTGACGGCGAACAAGATGGGACCGGTCCAGACCTGGACCCGGCAGGCCATGACCAGCACCGGCACGACCACCTGGCGCTACAGCCAGACCGACAACACCTACGACACGTCGGCCAGCTCGCCCACCTTCGGCCTGCTCAAGCACTCCTACGACCACACGGTGCCGGTCAACGCCGCCTACGACCAGTGCACCACCACCACGTACGCACCGGCCAACACCAGCCTGAACATAGTCGGGCTGATCAGCCAGGTCGAGACGGTCGCCGTGGCCTGCGGCGGCTTCACCCCAGGCTCGCCGGCATCGGTGCCCGGCAGCACCAACACCCTTACCGCACCGGCCACCGTCAACCGGCCCGCCCAGGTCGTCTCCCACGTGCGCACCTACTACGACGATCCGACCTTCGCCACTACGTTTCCCCAGGCCGCCGCGCCGACCAAGGGCAACGTGACCATGGTCCGTAAGGCCTCCGACTATGTCGCTGGCGCCTACGTCTACCAGACCACCGACCGCGCGGAGTTCGACGCGTACGGCAGAACCACCGCTATGTACGACGGGAACGGCAACAAGTCCACCACCGCGTACACGGACAACGCCGTCGGTCTCACCATCGGCGTGACCACCAAGAACGCCAAGGACCACGTCTCGTCGACGACGGTCACGCCGATGCGCAACCTGACCACGGTCTCGACCGACGCCAACCTCGTGTCGACCCGTCGACAGTACGATGCCCTCGGCCGGGTCAAAGCCGTGTGGGTGGCGGGACGCGCGACCAGCAACCCGCCCCATCACCGCTACACCTACACCGTCCAGAAGACCGGACCCACCGCCACCACCACCGAGACACTCAACAACGCCGGCGGTTACGCCACCTCGACGACCATCTACGACGCACAGATGCGGGTGCGCCAGACCCAGAGCACCAGCCCCGCGGGGGGCCGCATGATCGCCGACACCTTCTACGACACCCGGGGATGGGTACGCGCCACCTACGACGGCTGGTGGGACGAGGCCAACAACCCGGACACCACGCCGGTCTCGGCGACCAATCTCGGCAAGACGGTCTACCACCAGACCTTCAACACCTATGACGGGGCGGGCCGGGCGATCCTGGTTCAGAACGCCCGGGACAACCAGGTCGCCTCCGCCACCAGAACCGTCTACAACGGCGACCGCACCACAGTCATTCCACCCGCCGGGGGCACCACCACCTCCACTGTCACCGACCCGATGGGCCGCACCGACAAGGTGCTCCAGTACACGACGACCCCAATCCTGGTGACGCCGTCGAACTCCTTCACCGGGACGTATTACCTCACCGGCGGCACCACCACCGCCACCAGCTACGGCTACGACGCACGCGGCAACCAGGCCAGCCTCACCAACGCCACAGGCACCACGTGGAGCAGCCGGTACGACCTGCTCGCCCAGGTGATCGAGAAGACCGACCCGGACGCCGGCACCAGCACCATGAAGTACGACGGCGCCGGCAACCTCACCCAGACCACGGATGCTCGCACCAAGACCGTCTCGTTCACCTACGACTCGGTCAACCGGAAGACCGGCACCTTCGCCGCACCCCTGTCCGGTCAGTCGTCGTCGAACAAACTCGCCTCCTGGGAGTACGACAACGACAACGCAGCAGTCGCCAACATGCCCTACCCGATAGGCAAACTGACCACGGTCACGGCCTACCGCAACAACGCCGCCTACATCACCCAGTACAACGGCTTCAACGCCTTCGGCGCGTCTACCGGCGAGACCATCACCATTCCTGCGGTCGAAGGGCTGCTCGGCAACACGTACACCTTCGGCCATGCCTACCTCGGGGTGACCGGACAGCCGTACAGCAACGCCTTCCCGGCCAAGGGTGGGCTCCCCTCCGAGACCGTCACCTACGCCTACACCGGTGCCCTGGAGTTGCCGACCACGGCCGGTAGTTTGCTCGCCACCTACGCGAACGCCACCTACTACGACGCCTGGGGTCGGGTGACCGGCGGCCGGATCAACGCGAGCAGCAGCCAGGCCACCGTCATCAACACCTATGACGACCACAACAGCCGGCTGAAGACCCAGAAGATCACCAAAACCACCACCACTACCAAGGACGTCGGACAGAAGGAATACGAGTACGACCTGTTCGGCAACATCACCAAGCAGGTCGACACCCGCTACGAGCCGGCTACTACAGCAGAGACTCAGTGCTACCGGTACGACGCACTTCGCCAGCTCACCTCCGCCTGGACCGCCACCGACAACTGCGCCCTCGCGCCGAGCGGCAGCAACCGCGGCATGGTCGGCAGCGGCATCAGCCCCGCCAGCGCCTACTGGACCGAGTGGACGGTAGACACCCTCGGTAACCGTCAGAACCAGAAGCAGTACTCGCTCAGTGGTGGCACGGACATCACCACCACCTACGCCTATGACGGTAACAACAAGGGGCAGCCACACACCCTGACCAGCACGGCAACCAGCGGTGGCCTGACCGGTGCCACCTCGTACACGTACGACAATTCTGGCAACATGGCCACCCGCAGTGCGGGTCAGGGCAGCCAGACCCTGAGCTGGGACGACACCGGCGAACTCACGGCCGTCACCGGCGGCACGGACGGCGACAGTTCCTTCCTGTACGACGCCGACGGCAACCTGCTCATCCAGAAGGACCCCGGAACCAGCACCCTCTACCTCCCCGGGCAACAGATCACCCTCAACACCAGCACCCAGACCCTGAGCGGCGTGCGGTATCACCCACTCCCCAACGGTGCGA
This sequence comes from Micromonospora sp. NPDC051925, assembly GCF_044548625.1. Lineage (NCBI taxonomy): Bacteria > Bacillati > Actinomycetota > Actinomycetes > Micromonosporales > Micromonosporaceae > Micromonospora > Micromonospora sp. NPDC051925. The sequence goes on from NZ_JBIUCH010000024.1 coordinate 36,468, forward strand.
CCGCGATCCGCACCGGAAGCGGCACCAGTTACGGCTACACCATCCCCGACCACCAGGGCACCCCGAGCCTCTACCTCAACAACACCGCCCAAGTCCCCACCTGGCGTCAGTACACCCCGTACGGCGCCCCCCGCGGCGCCACCGTCACCACCCCGGACAACCGAGGCTTCCTCAACCAGCCCCTCAATACCAACACCGGGCTGACCCAGGTCGGCGCCCGCAACTACGACCCCAACCTCGGCCGCTTCATCTCCCTCGACCCACTCCAGGATCTCGCCGACCCACAGCAGTGGAACGGCTACGCCTACGCCAACAACTCACCCGTCACCACCAGCGACCCGAGCGGACTGATCCCGGCGGACTGCCGCGAATTCGACTGCTACGGCTACAGCCCCACCAAGGGATGCCCAGGCGGCTGCGGCACCCCAGAAAACCAGCGGTGGGGAAGACGTAACGGACGAAAGGGAACCGCGCCTACCCGACGAAACGACCCTCGGATCCTCGGCCACGTCATCCGAGTCCCCGTCACGGTGTCACTGGAGGAGTTCGCCCGCCGTTGGAACGATCAGCGCGGTGAATGGTTCGGCCGGGAGTCCTTCTCCAATGATTTCTTAGAGGCTCAGGACGAGCGGAACCTCGCGATGAGCATCTGCCACGATATGGGCCGACCGGATGGCTGCCGGCAGTGGATCAAGGATCTGTACAACCCGTATATCGACTCTCTGGCAGCTACCCTGCCCTCGGATGACCTGATCTCAGGAGGAGTGGGCGGCCTCGGCGCCGCAGGGGCAGCCGGACGCGGCACTGGTTCGGGCAGTCGGCCTTCCGCCAGCGGTGGCGGCTGCATGAGCTTCAGCGGCGCCACCAGAGTACTGATGGCCGATGGCAGCGCCAAACGCTTGGACGAGGTTCAGTCAGGCGATGAAGTGCTTGCTGCGGACCCAGAATCCGGCATCCAAGGCCCGCGGCGTGTAGAGCACGTATGGATTCATCCAGACGAGTTGATCGACCTGGAGATCGGCGGAGCACTCCTCACCACCACCGAAGACCACCCCTTCTGGAACCACACCGACCGCCAGTGGCAGCGAGCCGACCAACTCGATCCCGGAGATCTCGTCCTCAGCCCCAACGGACTTCATGCCGTCGGCGGCCTCCTCCCGTCCTCGACCCAAACAGCCCTCGCCTACAACCTCACGGTCAGCGCCACCCACACGTACTATGTGCTCGCCGGGAACACGCCGGTCTTGGTGCACAACGACGGTGGCACGATTGATCTCAACGGAAAGAGCTACACGGTCTGGCAGCGTGGTCCATATCGGATCGACATCGAGGCCCGGAACGGAACGAAGCAGATGCATTTCCAGGAGCAGATCCGGGGGGTTAGTTCCGGGGACGCGCCTAAGTATCAGTACAATCCCGAGACCGGTAAGTTCGACGGCATGCCGAAATCGCTCCAACGCGACCTTGCGAAGAACTACCCAGACTTTAAGAAGGGCCTCAGCAAGGGGGCAGATGTGTTCGGCAAGGTAATCGGCACATGCGGCTGAACTGAACTGCACTGTAACTCGGAGAGATGATAGGAGTGCTAGTGGCGTGGATGAGTGCTGAGGCGGCCAAAATCATGGGCCGAGGTTTCTTTCAAACTGTCGGTCAGGATGATCTACTGCCTGAATTCCAGCCTGTTCTAGACTCTGGATGGACAGTCGTCAACGGAGCGATTCTTCTGAAGGGCTGGTACGAAAGCTACTTTGGTGAGCGCTCGCGATTTCTTGAGACGATTGACTACGAAGTATCCGTCAATGGCCGCGGCATTCCCGATCTTGACCTGGCCGAAGCAAGGGAGGCACGTGTTCCGATGCTCTTGCGGCGAGGAGTGGCGTTTGCTTGGGCCGCACTTCATGTGCAGCGCAGCCAGTTACCGGATGCAAAGATGGCCGCGTACATATCCGCCGCGCCGACGTTGGTGGATCCCGACTACTTCACGGGAAATGTAACCTTCTGCGCCCAGCGCCCAGGGCAGTTGCCATATATCGAACCCGAACGGCTTACGGAAGAAATTGTTGCTGCGCTCTTTACTGAGGATTGCGAGAAACCCTTGTCTGTTAGCTGATTGTGACGAACGATCCTTGGGTGTATTGGTGTCGAGGTCTGAGCTAGAATGCGCGGTCACGCGCAACTCGTGAACGACGTGCTCGACGGCCGAGAACCGGAGAGGATGATCGTCAGGAAGGGTAGGAACGGACTTCGTCCGCTCATTGACATCGAAGTCCAGGCATGCACCTCGGACGCTGCCCTGGCTGACGCTCATCCATCTATCTCTGTTCCCACCGACTGCGGTCATGTCCTGGTCCCCTTGCCCCCGTCGGCACCTACGACCGCCCGCACTTGGGTTGCGATTTCGATCTCGGTAGACGGCACCATCGTCGTGCACCACGACTTCGTACAACGTGATGAAGGTGCGAGCCAGCACGGCTAGTGGCGCTCGCGAGCCTGGACGGCGGGGCGGCTAAGGTGTTAGCACTAGCTCATCTCGAATGACGACCATGGATGTCCGGTCGACGTCCCCCCTCGGACACGAACCGAATCCCAACGGTGCGCGGCAAGGTCAACACTTGCCCGCACCGTTTGTGTTTCCGGGTCGTACGCCAGGTGCAGCCCGAGGCTGCGGTTGACCTCCAGTTTGCCTTCCGGTTCGGCGTTGCGTAGTGCGCGCACGAGGTCTCCGAGCTCGTTGACGACGACGCCCGACCCGGAAGGCCCGGACGTGCCCCCGCTGTCGGACCGACAGCGGGGGCACGGGCTGCCCGCCTACCGGGTCACGGCAGGGTCCACTTCTGGTTGGTGGCGGCGAGGCAGGTCCACAGGTGGACGGCTTGGCCGTCGGTGGCGCTGTTGTTCGACACGTCCAGGCACTTGCCCGACTGCGGGTTGCGTAGCGTGCCGTCGGCCTGTGCTGACCAGTTCTGTGCGCCGCTGCCGTTGCATGTCCAGAGCTGGATCTTCGTACCGTCGGCGGAACCCCCACCGGAGATGTCCAGGCATTTGCCCAGCGCCTTCACCGTGCTGTTCGGGGTGACCGACCAGGTTTGCGCTGCGGAGCCGTTGCAGGTCCAGATCTGGATCTGCGTACCGTCGGCAGTGGCCGCGTCGCGTACGTCCAGGCACTTGCCGCCGAGCCCGACGATCGGCCCGGTGCCCGGGGTACCGGGGGTGCCGCCGCCCCGGACCAGGGTGAAGTCGTCCACGTCGAACAGGCCGGTCCCGGAGCCGGTGAAGGTCAGGTGCACGGTCTGCGTACCGGTGGGCACCCCGGCCAGGGTGGTGCTGACGTCGGCGTACGTGGTCCAGCTTCCGGTGTTGGGCACCGCCACCTGGCCGAGCAGCGGGCCGGTGGCCGAGCCGGTCCGGATGCCGATGGTGCCGCCCGGACCACCGGAGACCACCCGGGCCCGGAACGAGGTGACCCCGGTCAGGTCGAGACCCGGGTACGCGGCCCAGTCGCCCGAGTCGATGTAGCCGAGGGTCTGTCCGCCGTTGGCCCCGGCCTTGGTGAACGGGGTGACCCCGTTGGCCGAGCCGAACGCTTCGGCCTGCACGGTGGTGTTGCCTCCCGCTGGCGGGGTACCGCCCAACTCCTTGATCCGGACGTTGCGGAACGACACGTCGTCGCCCGTACCGTGGTTCTGGAGCCCGACGTGGCCGGCGAGCGAGCGGGCCGGGTCGGTGTTGGTGAAGTCGTTGATCTTCCGCCCGTTGAGGAAGACCTGGAGGCGTTCCCCCTCGACCAGCAGCTCGTAGGTGTTCCACTCTCCCGGCGGGTTCAGGGCGGCGTCCCGGGCGGCCAGGTCGGCGGACTTGAAGGTGTAGACCGCGCCGGTGGTGCGGTCGGCCGCGTCGGTGGCGTCGATCTGGATCTCGTACCCGTTGTCCACCGCCGACCAGGGGTCGGTCGACGGCGGGAAGCCGATGAAGACGCCCGAGTTGTCGTCGCCGGACATCCGCCAGTCCAGCTTGAGGGAGTAGTTGGTGAACTGCTTGGCGCTGTACCAGTACAGGCCCATGCCGCCGACGGAGGTGAGGGTGGCGTCGGAGTTGCTGAAGCTGCCCGGACCGGCCTGCGACCAGCCGGTGGTGGACCCGTCGTAGAGGTTGCTGTAGCCGGTCTCCGGACGGCAGTCGGCCTTCGCCCGACCCGCCGCGTACCGGATACCGCCGAGCAGGTGGCTGCGGAACGCCGCCTCCGCGTACGACTCCTGGGTGTGCCCCAGCCCGGTGTAGAACGACCGGCCGGAGCTGACCGTCTTGCACCAGGAGATCGGATGGTCACCGCCCATCGAGCCGCCCGAGTACGACGACTCGTCCAGGGTGGCGAGGACCCGGGTGCCCGCGCGCGGGTTGGTCTGGTAGTTGTACCACTCGTCGGTGCGGGTCCAGGTCTGCGGCAGCTGCCCGGTGGCCGGGTGCGCCCGGTTCTCGATGCGGACGTTCGCCTGCTGGATGGCCGGATGCGAGGAGAAGTAGCCACCCACCAGGCTGCCGTAGTACGACCAGCCGTACTCGGTGTCGGCGGCGGAGTGGACGCCGACGTACCCGCCGCCGCCGTTGACGTACGACTCGAAGGCGGACTGCTGTGCGGCGTCCAGGACGTCTCCGGTGGTGTTGAGGAAGACCACCGCCTCGTACTGGGCCAGGTTCGCGGTGGTGAACCGGGACGCGTCCTCGGTCGCGGTCACGGTGAAACCGTTCGCCGCCCCGAGTTCCCGGATCGCCTGGGTACCGACGGCGATCGAATCGTGCCGGAACCCGGCGGTCCTGGAGAACACCAGCACGTCGTACGGGGCATCGGCCGCACTGGCCGGAGTCGCCGACGTCGTACCGGCAAGAACCACGACAGCGGCGGTCACCGCGCCGAGAACGGGTCGAAGGAGTCTGCGCATGTCACTCTCCCGAACGGGGTGGAGGGTGGTGCCGGGGCACCCCGCGGGTGCCCCGGCACGCGGGTTACGGCAGGGTCCACTTCTGGTTGGTGGCGGCGAGGCAGGTCCACAGGTGGACGGCTTGGCCGTCGGTGGCGCTGTTGTTCGACACGTCCAGGCACTTGCCCGACTGCGGGTTGCGTAGCGTGCCGTCGGCCTGTGCCGACCAGTTCTGTGCGCCGCTGCCGTTGCATGTCCAGAGCTGGATCTTCGTACCGTCGGCGGAACCCCCACCGGAGATGTCCAGGCATTTGCCCAGCGCCTTCACCGTGCTGTTCGGGGTGACCGACCAGGTTTGTGCGGCGGTGCCGTTGCAGGTGTAGATCTGGATCTGGGTGCCGTCGGCGGTCGCCGCGTTGCGCACGTCCAGGCACTTGCCGCCGAGCCCGACGATCGGCCCGGTGCCCGGGGTGGCGCTGGTGACGAACGTGAACGTGTCGAGGTCGAACAGCGCCCCGGTGCCCCCGGCGAAGGTGAGGTAGAGCGTGCCGGTGCTGGCCGGCGCGCCGGAGATGGTGCCGGTGACGGTGGTGAAGGTCTCCCAGCCGCCGGTGACCGGGACGGTCGCCTGGCCCAGCACGGTGCCGGTGGGCGAACCCATCCGCACCTGGAGGGTGCCGCCGACGCCGTTGGAGGAGACCCGGGCGCTGAACGAGGTGGCCCTGTCGAGGCGGTACGGCTCGAACGCGATCCAGTCGCCGTTGTCGATGCTGCCGACGGTCCGGCCGCCCTCGGCCGTGGCCTTGTCGTAGAGGGTCACCCCCGAGGAGGTCTTGAGGTGCTCGGCTTGGCGCTTGCGCGGCTGGAGGGTGTGCTGCTGGTGGGTGGTCAGCCCACCGGCGTCGGTGTACTCGGCGTCGAAGATCGCGAAGATGTTCGCCGCGTCGTCGTGCTCGCCGTCGACCGGGATGGTGATCGAGCCGGAGCAGCCGTCCTTCGAGGTGATCTGGTGGCCGTGCTGGTCGTGGCCGAGCACGTAGGTCATCTTGACCCTGGCGCAGTCGATGGTGCCGTCCTCGGGGTCGGTGACGGTGATGCTGAACGGCACCGTGTCGCCGTAGGAGAAGAGCGAGCCGTTCGCCGGGCCGGTGATGGTGACGGTCGGGGCGGTGTTGCCGACGCCGATCTGCACGCCGGCGGTACCGGTCGCGCCCTGCGGGTCACGGACGGTCAGGGTGACGTTGTAGGTGCCGTTGGCGGTGAACGTCTTGCTGGGGTTGGCCGCCGTGGAGGTGGTGCCGTCACCGAACGCCCACGAGTAGGTGAGCGCCCCGCCCTCCGGGTCCGACGACCCGGCCGACGAGAAGTTCACCGTCAGCGGGGCAGCCCCGGAGGTCTTGTCGGCGGCGGCGGCGGCGGTCGGCGCGCGGTTGCCACCGGCGACGTAGTCGTACCGGTACAGCGCCGAGTTGGCGTCACCGTTGAAGTAGCCGGTGCCGTAGTCGAGTACGTACAGCGCGCCGTCCGGGCCGAATGCGGAGTCCATCACCTGCTTGCCGTTCCAGGGGAACGACGCGTCGATGGCGCCCCGGGAGCCGTCGGCGTTCACGTGGATGGGCTTGATCCAGCCCCGGCCCAGCTCGGCGGCGAAGAACTGGCCGTCGAAGGACTGCGGGAACTTCGTGGTGGACGGGTTCGACGCGCTGTAGCGGTAGACCGGACCGGCCATCGGCGACTCGGAGCCGCCACCGAACTCCGGCGGGCTGCCGGCGTCACCGGCGTACCGGATCCAGGCCGGTTGCGCTCCGGGCAGGGTGGGCAGGCCGGTGTTGCGGAACGAGTTGTTGGTCGGCCCACCGGTGCAGTTGTACTTGGCGCCTGCGGTGCCGGCGGCGAAGTCCCACTCCGCGTACGTCTCGGTGGCGGTGTTGGTGCCGGTGCAGTACGGCCAGCCGTAGTTGCCCGGCCCGGTCACCCGGTTGAACTCGACCTGCCCACTGGGGCCGCGCGTGCTGGTGGTACCGGCGTCCGGGCCGTAGTCGCCGACGTAGACGACCCCGGTGGCCCTGTCCACGCTCATCCGGAACGGGTTACGGAACCCCATCGCGTAGATCTCCGGACGGGTCCGCGCGGTGCCCGGGGCGAACATGTTCCCGGCCGGGACGGAGTAACTCCCGTCCGCGTTCACCTTGATCCGCAGGATCTTGCCGCGCAGGTCGTTGCTGTTGGCCGCGCTGCGCTGCGCGTCGTACGCGGGGTTGCGGTTGGTCCGCTCGTCGATCGGCGCGTACCCGGCGGAGTCGAACGGGTTGCTGTCGTCGCCGGTCGACAGGTACAGGTTCCCGGCCGCGTCGAAGTCGATGTCCCCGCCGACGTGGCAGCAGATGCCCCGGTCGGCTGGCACGTCCAGGATGTTGACCTGGCTGGACGTGTTCAGCGTCCAGTTGGCGTTGAGGGTGAACCGGGACAGCCGGTTGACGCCCTGCCAGGCGGAGAAGTCGGTGCCGGTGGCCGGGGCGTCCCCGGCGGGGGTGGACAGCGGCGGGGCGTAGTACAGGTAGACATGCCGGTTGGTGGTGAAGTTCGGGTCCACCCCGACGCCCTGGAGGCCCTCCTCGTCGTGGGTGTAGACGGGGATCGTGCCGACCACGGTGGTGGTGCCGGCCGCGTCGGTTCGACGCAGCGTGCCGTTACGGGCGGTGTGCAACACCGACCGGTCGGGCAGCACCGCGATGGTCATCGGCTCGCCGACCTCGGCTTCCCCCTTGGCCAGGGTGACCTGCTGGAAGTCGGTGGGGTTGATGGTGTGGGCCTGGGCGGGGGTCGGGCTGCCGAGGGCGACCAGCCCGGCGGCGGCGACCAGTAGTAGTGCGGAGCTGACCGACGCCGTTCGCCGGCCGAACGCGCCATCGTGTGAGGACACTGGCTGTCCGTCCCTTCCTGACGTTCGAATGCCAGGGCGGGCGCGCGCCGTCGCGCCGGATGCCGTAGCGGGGGAGGGGGTCGATGGATCACCGCGCCGCCGGTTCACCTCGCCGAAACACTTTCGTGATGGCGAAGACATTAAGCTGTTTCGATCCCCTTGTCCACACCTTCTGTTGAACCACGGCGGACTTTCGCTCGAACCACAGAAAGTCTCCGCCGTTGCGGCGCGGGGCCGCGACAACGGGGACGTGCTGCAGCAGTCGAAGACGTGGCCCGCGACGAGGTGGTCGGGGTCCTTGTCGGGGTTGCTATGGTCGCTGGTGGTGCGCGGGTGTCGCCGGTGCCGGCTGGGGTGGGGTTTTGGTGCACCCGGCAACCGGGAATGCCGGTCGATCATCCGCCCGTCCGCCGCGAAGTACGTACACGCGCGACCGGCCACGGCCGTTCATGAGGGGAGCGAGGTCGGAATCGACTGGCCCGACAGGCGGGGCCTCCATGACCACCATGAACCGTGTCGGCCACCCTCGCCGACGCGTCCGTTCGTGGCTGCGCTGCCCCGTGCCGGTCCACGAAGTGCCGTACACGGGCCAGGGCTCCGCCCGTCTCCAACACGTCGTCACAGCGACTCATGACATCCGTGCCGGCCGTACGCTCGGGCTTCTCGATCTTGCTGAGCAGGTCCGGGCTCACGTACACCAGCGCTGCGAGCCGGGCCAGCGACGACCCGCGATGCTGCCGCCAACAGCACGGCCACAGTTTCTTCATTGGGTCTTTTCCATGCTGACGTTGCAGCTCGGAGGGGGTGTGGTGGGCCCGGCGATCGATGAGGGTGAGGCTCCAGGTGAGACAGCAGTCGACCAAGATCCGATGCCCTGACCGGGAGCCTCGTCTGTGCTGTCTTACCCCTCCACGATCCCGCTGTCCAGCCACACCCTGAACCACCTCGCCGACCGCACCCGAGCGCACCGCAGCCGGCATCGATCCCGGTAGCGACGCCTCGCCCCTGGGTGACAGGCGCTACGCGAACGTCTTGATCATCGCCTGCAACACGTCCGGCGACGCGCCTGCGATCTGCTCGCGCAGCAGGTCAACAGGGTTTACACTCTCTGATACGGCCATCGCGTTCTCTCTTCCTTCTCTGACTTGGTCGTCTTGAAGGATCGACGCGATGGCCGTCTCTCATTTACCCAAAACGCCCATAACGGGCAAGTCGTACATCACTCCCGTGGACGCAACCCGGGGTTCGGGGTGTCGAGGGCCGTCGCGTACCGGTACGTCGCCGAGGCGGTGCGCGTTCTGGCGGCGCAGACACCCACGAAAACCGCCCCTACGGATGGCGCTCCCCTCGCTACGATGACGCCCTCGGCGTCGATTGAGACGCCGCCATGGGGGAGGAAAACGTCCACATGAGATGCCTCAGAGCGGTCATCCCGATGACGATTCTCGCCGTCGTGGCGGCCATGCTGACGACCAGCTCTCCGGCCTCGGCCGCTGAATCGTTCGATGTGCCCCTGAAGAGTTGGGCCTATCTCGACTCGCAGAAACCGGACGACAAGGTCGTCGATGCGGCGGTGGCGCCACCGGTGGGCGCTTCCCGCGACGAGGCCGACCGGACGCACATCTACCGCTCCTACTTCACCTACGACCTGACCATGTTGAAGGGTACGGTCGTCCACAGTTCATACCTGTCGACAACCGAGAAGACGGTCGTCGACTGCTCCGCCCCGGCAACCATCGAGGTGTGGCGGACCCGCCCGGTCAAGGACAGCACCACCTGGCTGCGCCCGCCGGCCGAGATCGAGAAGTTGTTGACCACCAAGCGGGGTGCCGGCGCTGCCTACTGCCCGGGCTACCTGGGCTTCGACATGGTGGCCACGCTCAACGCGGCGTTGAGCCGGGGTGAGAAGAGCATCACCCTGGAGTTCCGGATCACCGCCGATCAGGAAGCCGTCGGGTGGACCGGTCGCACCTTCGAGAAGCCGGTACTCAGTGCGACCGTGAACCATCCGCCCGCGGTCACGAACCTCCAACTGAAGTACCCGGACCGGCCGTGCGGCACGCCGGCCAAGCCGTCACCGGCGGCGCGAAACACGGTGTTCGCAGCCACCGCCAGTGATGCGGACGAGGGCGACCACCCGACCGTGCTGTACGCGATCTGGCCGGTCGACCATCCCGACCAGCGTCGTGAATTCCATGACTACTATGGCACCGACCTGAGCCAGTACGCCGACGGCACGGTCCTCGCCTGGCAGGCACAGGCCAGCGACTACTACGACCAGGGTCCGTGGAGCAAGACCTGCTACCTCGTCATGGACCGGACCGCACCGGCGAATCCGCCGAAGGTGTCGTCGCGGACCTATCCCGAGGGCGACTCCCCGGGTGGTGGCACCGGCATCGAGGGAACGTTTCGCTTCGACGGGGCTGGCGACCGCGACGTGGTCGCGTTCGCCTGGCGTGACTCCATGGGGTATTCCGGGCAGATTCCGGCCAGGCACCCGGGCGGCAGAGCGATCCTGAAGTACACCCCGAAGCTGCGGTTCGTCACCGACCTCTATGTCGCGTCCGTCGACGCGGCGGGTAATCGCGGGCCCGAGAAGAACTACCAGTTCCGGGTCGCCGAGACGGCACCGCACGCCGATGTCGTCGTGAAGGGCGTCGGCCTGCCGAGCACGATCACGTTCATCGCATCGAAGCCCGAGACCACCGCGTTCGGGTACCAACTCGAGGATGGCGCGGAGGTCCGCCTCCCGGCGGTCGACGGCAGGGCCACCGGTCCCATCACGTTCACCGCCACCGGCCAGATCGAGGTTGCTGTCCGGAGCTACACCAAGAACAAGGTGATCGGGCAGGAAACCCTCCAGGTCTGGGTCACCGACGCCCCCGGCGTCGAGTCGGCGGAGTTCAACCTGGACACCGAACAGGTCGCGGGTAAGGTCGGCTCGTTCCGGTTCACCCCGCACAGCAACGATGTCGTCGCCTACGAGTACAACCTCGACGACGAGTGGAGGACCATTCCGGCGGCGGACGACGACACCGCCGTACTGCCGTGGACGGCGACGCCGGGCTGGCATTCGATGGTCGTCCGGTCGGTGAGGTCGGACGGTTCCACGTCGATGGAAGCGGACTATCAGTTCAACATCATCGACACGCGCCCGACCGCCTACGCCAACGAGTTGGACTACTGGCCGCGCCGGGACGGAGTCGGCGTGCCGCTGAGCGTCGAGTTGCAGAGCCAACTGCCGAACCTGACCGGATTCGTCTACCGGTTCGACGGCGGCGCCGAGCAGACCGTGTCCACCGGGGGCAATTCGTATGCTCTCATCGTGGTCACGCCGACGCACGCCGGCGACAACGCCGTGGTCGTTCAGGCGCTGTTGTCGGACGGTACGCGTTCTCCCGCCACCACCTACACGTTCGGCATCTGGTCCGGCCCCGTGGTCACGCAGACGCCGGAGGGCGACGGCACCGTCGGTCGGACCGTGACGTTCACCTTCCATCCGGGCCTGCCGGATGTCGCCTCCTACCGCTACTCGCTCAATGGTGCCGACGAGGAGACCATCCAGGCCGGTCCCGACGGCACCGCGACGGTCACGTACACGCCGGGTTCGTGGGGTTACCACGAGGTGCGGGTCACCAGCGTCGGTGCGGACGGCACCGAATCGGACCTGCGGATCGCGCCGTTCAGCGTCCGGGACAACAGGGTCGCCGTGTACAGCACCTACGACTGGTCACGTGTGGGGATCGGCTGGACCGGATACTTCTACATCAGCACCCAACTGTTCGGCGAGGTGACCGAGTACCACTACCGCGTCAACGACGGCCCGGAGCAGATTCTGCCGGCGAGCGCCGACGGCACGTCGACGCGGGTCGCGGTGCCGTTCGAACGCAACGGCACGAACACGCTGCACGTGCAGAGCCTGACGGCGGGCGGCGAACTCTCGCCCGTGACGGACTACGACTTCACGGTCGGCAATGCGCCCTACGTCGTGAGCGCTCAGTATCCGGGCGGCACCTGGTCGGGCGGTGCCGGTGTTCCCGGCACCTTCGAGTTCAGCGGCGGTACTGCGGGAATCGTGTCCTTCTCCTGGCAGATCGACGACGGCCCGTCGACGGACGTGCCGGTTGACAGCCAAGGAAAGGCGTCGATCACTTACACGCCGGCGCAGAACTTCGAGACGCACACCCTGTCTGTGACCGGCCACAAGGCGGACGGCACGGACACCGATACCACCAGCTACTCCATCTACGTCTCCAACGGCACCTGACGACCGCGAGGCGGCACGGCTGGCCCGCCGGTGTCACAGGACGTCTCATTCACGTACTGTGCGGGACGCGTCAGCCGTCTCGCCACGCTCCAGCCCGTCAGGCGCGGTGCCGGCGGGTCTTCTCGATGACGTCGCGGCCGTCGGCGTTCTGCTGGCGGGGCGCGTAGCCTGCTTTGCGCAGGGCGGTCATGGTGTCGGCTGTGGTGGCGTGGCTGGCCAGTACGGTCGGGGCGAGCAGACGCAGGTTGAGTTGGTCCAGCCGTTTGTCGGCGCAGATCTGCGCCAGCAGCGCGGTGTCGTCGCTGACCAGGGTGCTGGCCACGGGCGTGACCCGGACCGACCCGTGCCGGCGGGCGACGTCGGCCAGCAGGTAGACCAGTGGTTGCGGCAGTCCGCCTTCGGCGATCTTCGCCAGCGACTTCGTCAGGCGGTGCTCGGTCCAGCCTGCGTCGTACGCGCCGCGGACCGTCGCGGCGCTGAAGCGCCAGGTGGTGGCGGTGCCGCGGGACTCGACGACGGCGGTCGCACCGAGGAGTTCAGCGAGCTCCGGGCTCGGTGTTCCCGCCACGACCGCGGTGAGGTCGGCCTGCAGTCTGGCGGTACGGGTGACCTCACCCAGGTCGCCGACTGCCTTGGCGATGTCCGTGTCGGCCAGCAGCGCCTGTCCGGCGGGGCTGATCGCGCCCGCGCCGAGGATCCCCAGGGTTGCCGCCTCGTCCAGCAGGCCGCGCACGGTCGTGGTGCCGCCGAAGGTCAGCGGCTGCCGCCACCACATCCACTGTGCCGCCTGCTCGATATCCGTCGTCGTCCGGTCACCCAACGCCCGCAGTGCGGCCATCCGGGCTTGCGCAGACCAGCTTTGGCGGTGCTCCGGAACCCACGGCCCAGTCTGCGACGACGGCAGATAGTCCAGCTCGCGCCATGCCTTCAGCACCACCGCGAGCCGCCGGTCCAGACCGAGCTTGAGCCAGCGGTCGTACGCGGCCGTCGGGATCACGCGTTCGTCGAGGTCGGCCAGCCTGGCCTCGTGGGCGACCGCCAGTAGCAACCGTACGGTCGGAACCGTCACGCCCAGGGCCTTCGCCGTCCGGGTCAGCTCGCGCACGCCCACGCCGCCGGCCTTGACCGTGGCCAGCGGCTCACGTCCAGCCCCGTCCAGCAGCGCCGACAACAGCCCGACCACGGCGATGCCCTGGGCCTGGGCGTCGCGGCGCACCGCCTGGGGATCCGGCGTATGCCAGACCACCGACGGTTCCTTCGGCTGGAACGGCGCACGGTAGTCCGCTCCTCGCACCGCGAGCGCGACCTGACCCGCCAGCTGATAGTCCTCCCAGGTCACGCGGTAGACCAGCCCGTGCTCCTCGGCCCAGTCCAGCGGATGCGCCTGCCGGTAGCGGTTCGTGTACCGGCTCCGGTGGGCGATGCTGCTGCCGCCGTAGCGGCGGATCTGCCCACCGTCGCGGTCAGCCTCCTCCAACACCGTCCGCGTCGCGGCCGGCATCCGCCTGACCAGAGCGTGCACGTTGGCCGTGTCGAGGAAGAACTCCGCCACCGCCTCCAGCAGGTCCACCTTGCGGCCCTTGGCGGGCAGCCCCAGGTTTCGTGCCACGACCTTCAGATCATCGACGTTCAACATGGCGGCGAGCTGACCAGCGGCCGGGCCGACACCCAGCGGTCGGGCGAAGACCTCTCGCAGTACGCCGTGCACCGTGAGCCGGCCCCGCAGCCGCGCGACGACCCCCGCATCGGCGGCACGCTGAAGGTACGGCGTCGCGTCGGTGCCGACCAACGCCGACACCTCCGCCTCGGTGACCGAGCCACCAAGCGCAAGAGCTGCCTCCAACACCTGAAGGGTCGGTAGGTCAAGGCCAGCAAGCTGATCAAATGGACTCACGGCTGCTCCCAGGACACACGGCGATGTCCTGGATCCAACCGCACGGACCCGTTCCGCGTGACGCGACCCGCCAGTCGTCAGAATCTGAGTCCGGCGACTTGGCCGCCGTCGGCGGCCCTCGAACGCCCGTGGATCCTCCGAGGGGGCGCGAGCGGCCGCTCCGAGCCTCGGCACCGTGACCGCGTGCGGGCCGGGTGTCCGTGACGCCCGGCCCGCACGGTCACGGCCTGCTCAGCTCGCCGCGCAGGACAACGACGGTACGCCGTTGGTGCCGCCCGACGAGGCCAGGAAGCCGAAGGTCGTGCTACCGCCGGCACTGATCGCACCGTTGTAGCTGACGTTGCGGGCGGTGACCGTGGAGCCGCTGGCGGTCACCGTCGCGCTCCATGCCTGCGTCACCTGTTGCCCGTTCGTGAACGTCCAGGTCACCGTCCAGCCGCTGATCGCGGAGCCACCGGCGGTCACCCGTACCTCAGCCTGGAAGCCGCCCTGCCACTGACCGGTCACCGTGTACGACGCCGAACAGGACCGCCCGCTCGTCGGCGGCGGGGTCGTCGGCGGCGTGGTGGTCGGCGGCGTGGTGGTCGGCGGCGTGGTGGTCGGCGGTGTCGTCGGGGTGGTGCTGCCGACGCCGCTCATGATGGCGTCGATGATGCTCTGCTGGGTGACCGTGGCGCTGCTGCGGTTGAACAGTCCGAACCCGTACGCCCCGTTGTAGCCGTTGTCCCAGTAGGCGGTGGCCGCCCCGTACTTCTTGGCGGTGGACACCAGGGTGCGCGCGTAGTCCGCCCGGTACCTGTTGTTCGTCGAGTCGGCCGAGGTCTTGTCGACCGATCCGTATTCACCGACGAACACCGGGTATCCCCGCGAGACGAAGGTGTCGCGCACCTTCTTCAGTTGTCCGTCCATGAAGTCCTGCTGTCCCCAGGTCGATTTCCGGGCCGGATTGGTGGCGGCCGGCCCCCACTGCGTGATGGTGCCGTTCTCCTCGCCGGCGAAGTCCCAGGGGTCGTAGTAGTGCACGGAGATCATGAGCCGCTGCTCGTTGGCCGGAATGGACGACGACCGGTACTGGTCCGTCGGCAGCACGAAGCCGTAGTTGCCCACGGTGTAGTCGATGTTGGTGTTCCAGCCGGGGATGAGCAGCCAGCGCGAGGTGTTGTTGCCACCGGTCCGGCGGACCGTGTCCACGAAGATCTGGTTGTAGGCGTTGATGTTCGAGTAGCACGGCTGGGTGGGATTGCCGTACTGTCCGTCGAACTCCTCGTTCATGGATTCGAGGATCAGGCGCTCGCTGTAGCTCTGGAACCTGGTCGCGATCTGCTGCCAGACCTTCTGGTACTTGTCTCTGATGGTCGTCTGATTCGACGAGTCGCAGATCAACCACGAGCCGGTGACGGTCTTGTAGCCGTCGCCGTGCATGTTGATCAGCACGTACAGGCCGCGACCGTAGGCGTAGTCGACGATTTCCTGGATCCGGTTCAGCCAGGCGGAGTTGATCGTGTAGTTCGGGGCGGCCCCGATGGTTCCCAGGTAGGAGACCGGGATGCGGATCGTCTTGAATCCCGCCGCCTTCACCCGGTCGATGAAGGCCTGCGTCACGACCGGGTTCCCCCAGGCCGTCTCGCTGGGGATCCCGTTGGCGTTGGCCTCCAGGGCGTTCCCCAGGTTCCAGCCTGCCCCCATGTTGGCGACGAGTTGGGTGGCGTTCAGTTGGGCCATGCTGTCGGCCGATGCGGAACTGGTCATCACGGCTGTGGATCCGGCCAGCGCCAGTACGCCGGATAGCAAGGCGAACTGAACCTTTCTCAGTGTGGATTTCACAAGCATCTCCCGTCTCCGAGCCAACCGTCACGCGGGGTTGTCGAAGCGATTCGACGATATTCGATTGCCCGCACGGGCAGTCGATGGGCCGTCAAAGAATAGATGCCTATGCATGAATGGAGCAAGGTCGCCGGCAGCACTCTCCGCCGGGGAAATGCCGGTTATGCACCATAGGTCGACTTCGCCGATAGCTGGCTCTGGCACACGTTCTGCGTCGTGCCCGCCGTCAGTTCGGGTTGGGTGCCGGGGTGGAGATCATCGACGGTGACGCCTTCTCCATCGGCGGCTTCCGACCGGCCCACACGCGCCGCGCCCGCAACGTGCGCAGCGGCAACACCAAGGTCGCCCTGCCCATCGACGACGCCGGCTTCAAGCAACGCGTCGTCGAACATGGCAACGGGGGAACATGAGCGGCTTCTCCGTAGACCCGGCTGGTTTGGACGGGCTGTACGACGTGCTGCACCGGGCGTCGGGCGATGTCGATGACATTCTCGGCCACGTCGAGCGGCACTGTGACCTCAGCTTCGGTGAGCGGGGCGCGATGTGGACCGCGCTCAGCACCGGCCGTCCTGACCTGTGGCCCACCGCTCCCCGGCCTGCCTTCGCGGACGTGGCGGAGCCGACCAGCAAACCATCGGCAACGCGCTGTTCGACGTCGGCCGTAACCTGGTCACGGCCGCTGGGGACGTGCCGGAGGTGCGGCGCGGCAACGCCGCCGAGGCCGAGCAGGAGTTCCAACTCAAGCGCGGTGACGCCGCCGAGGCCAACAAAGCACTGTCAGGACAGGAACTCGGCCAGCAGGGTGTTCACCTCGGTCGGCTTCTCCAGCAGCGCGGCATGACCGCAGATCTTGATCTCGCGGTACTGCGCGCCCGGAACGATGCCGGCCAGTTCCCGGGCCATCGGGTACGGCGACATGATGTCGTGTTCCATCCCGACCACCAGGGTCGGCACGGTGATCGCGGCGATCCGCGCGGGATCCGGGTCGTACGAGGCGGACGCCTCGGCATGCCTCAGCGCACCGTGCCCACCGGACTCGGCCAGCCCGCGCAGCCCCTCCAGATACGGCTGGATGAACGCGTCGCGGTTCAGCGCGCGCGGGCCGAACAGATACATGGCCCGGTAGATGCCCTCCATCACCGGCGGCATCACCACACCGGCGCGCAGCCGCTCCAGGGCGTCCTCCCGGATGGCCCGGTGCAGGGCGCTGGGCTTCCACGGCACGCCGACCAGCGCCGACCTGGTGAGCAACTCGGGCCGCTCCACCGCCAGCTCCAGGATGATCGTCGCGCCCAGCGAGTACCCGACGATCGCGCACGGCCCGACGTCGAGTTGCTCGATGAGCGCGGCGACGTCCTCGGCCAAGCCCTCCATCGAGTACGGGGGCGGGGTCTCCTCCGAGGGCGGCACGCCGCGGTGGTCGAAGGTGATGACCCGGTAGCCGCGTTGGGTCAGGAACGGCACCTGCATCTGGTGGAACAGTGCGGCCTGGTGCTGGCCGGGGACGAGCACGACGGGACTGCCGTCGGCATTCCCGAAGATCTCATAGTTGAGGGTCACGCCGGTCTTCAGGGATATCAGCACACCTGTGACGCTATCGACCGGTCAGCTCCCGGCAGCGTTCGTTGACAGGTCCGGAAAGGATTTGACCGGACCACCGGGGGAGGCCGCCGCCATCGCCTCGAACGCCGTCCGGTCCGGACCCTCCGGCTCGGGGTGGGGCACGCCGTACTCCTTCAGGTGCGCCAGGATCCGCCGGGCCACCGTACGGTCGCTCATCAGCTCCTGCGGCGTCATCAGCATGTGGTAGAGGCGCATGGAGGCGCGCCGGATGTCCGGATCCTCGTCCCGTAGCACCGCCATGGCCCGGACGAACTGGTTCGGCAGGTCGTCCGGCCGGGCCGTACGCTCGCCCCGCAGGCCGGCCGCCAGCTGGGCGAACCGCGCCAGATCGGTCGCCCGCTGGATCGCGAACCACCGGCCCGGATGGTCGGCCGTCCACGTCTCGAAGTCGACGACCGTGCCGAGCGAGTTCGTTCCGAGGCGTTCGACGACGTCCGCCAGCCGTTGGGCGTGGGTCAGCCCCAGCGACGTACCCCGGCCGAAGGTGGGGTTGGTCTGCATCGCCGCGTCACCGAGCAGCACGAGCCCGGCGACCACCGGCCGCCCGTTCCCGTCGACGAGTCGCCGCCACCGGTTCTCGATCCGCCCCATCGGATTCGGGTCGTCCACCGGCTCGCCGCGGTCGATCCACGGCGCGGTGCCGGGGACGGATCGCAGGAACCGGGTGAAGACCCGCGGATCGCGGAGCCGGTGCCGCAGCGGGTCGGACACCCCGACCGTCGCCGACAGTTGGAACGTGCCGTTGTCGCCCGGAAACACGATCGCCGACGCGTAGTCCAGCTCTGACACCAGCGGGACCGCCGTGGTCGGAAAGGCCGCGCCGGGCCGCAGCCGGTAGTGCCGGGTCAGGTAGAAGAAGCCGCACGGCTGCACCTGGTCCGGCGGTATGGCGAGACCGGCGCCGGCCAGGAGGCGGGCGGTGGGCGACCGCCGTCCGCCGGCGTCGACCACCAGGTCCGCGTCGATCTCGTCGCCCGCCACCGTGCGTACCCCGACCACCCGCGGTACGCCGTCCAACTCGCCGTGCAGGCACAGCCCGGACACCCGGACACCGCTGTGGATCGCCACCGCTGGCTCGGCCTCGGCGGCGCGGCGCAGCACGCCCTCGTAGACCAGCCGCCGGGAGAGCACGGCGGCGTCCGGCCCATCCTCGTCCAACGGCTCCAGCAGCGCGCCACGCCGGCCCAGGGCATCGAGCACGTCCGGCGCCTCCTCGCGAAGAACCCGGGTCGAGAGCGCGAGGAAGGTGTGGCCCTGACGAGCGTGCGGTACGCCCGGCCGCTGCCAGGACCACACGTCGGCGTCGGGGGCGGCGCCGGCCGGCGGCGGCTCGTCCGCGTCGAGGACGGTCACCCGGTGACCGCGTCGGGCGGCGAACAGCGCCGCCGCCGACCCGGTCAGCCCGGCGCCGATCACCAGGAGGTCGGCCATGCGATCATTCGGCCGGGACGGGTGCGCGGTGGTCCCCGTCGACCCGGTACCCGTACACCGATTCGGCGTTCTTCAGGCTCAGCTTGAGGAAGAACGGCAGCATCAGGTCGCGGAGGGCCCGCGCCACCGGTCCGTTCGGGGTCATCTGCCCGCCGGTCTTGCGGGCCTGCAGCACGAGCCCTTCCACGCGGGGCCGCCGACGCTGCTCGAACGCCGCGAACGCGCCGCGCACGTTGCCGGTGTCCCGCAGGCACCGGGCGAGCATGGCGGCGTCTTCCAGCGCCAGCGCGGCACCCTGCCCCATGTGTGGCGAGATGGCGTGCGCGGCGTCCCCGGCCAGGCACACGTCGCCGCGGTGCCAGGCGGGCAGGAACGGCAGGTGGTAGAGGGGCCACCGGCCGATCGGACCGACGCGCCGATGATGTCGCCGAAGCTCGCCGTTCGGCTCGCCGACGCCGGAGATCCGGGCGAAGCCGCCGGAGCCGATGCCCCGGGTGTAGGACGGCGCGGGAGCGTCCGGGAAGACCGCCGTCCGGGTGGCGGAGTTGATGCCGTCGACGCCGATCAGGAAGGCGCCCTGCGCGCTGCTGCCGTCCTCGAAGTGCGCGACGACCTCGCCCGGGGTGCTGTTGTGCACCCCGACCAGGCGCTTGCCGAACCGGACCGGAATGCCTTCCCGTTCGGCGGCCCGGCGCAGCCCGCCGGAGAACAGGCCCGTCGTGGTGCAGTACCCCGGCCGGGAGGACCGGATGGCGGAGCCCTACGTGGACGCCATGCCCGCGCTGGCCGACGCCATCGCCGACGCCTTGGCCTGCGTGGTGCGCCGCCCGTTCACGCTGTTCGGGCACAGCATGGGCGCGTCGGTGGCCTTCGAGGTCGCGGATCGGCTCCGCTACCGCTGCGGCCTGGTCCCAGAGGCCCTGGTGGCGTCCGGCCGGCCCGGGCCGGCCGGCAGAAGCCGGGGGAGAAGCACCTCGACGACGACGCGTTGTGGAACGAGGTTCACCGGCTCGGCGGCACCGCCGCTCCCCTGGCGGGCAGCGACGAGCTGCGCGAGCTGTTGCTGCCGAGGCTGCGCGCGGACTACCGCCTCATCGAACGCTACCGGCCGGACACCGGGTTGCGGCTGCCGTGTCCGATCGAGGCGTGGTACGGCGACCAGGACCCCGAGGTAAGCCCGGACGACGCGCTCGCCTGGGGCGACGCCACCAGCGCCGGCTTCCACCATGTCGTCTTCTCCGGACACCACTTCTATCTCCGGGACCGCTGCGCGCAGGTGGCCGCGCGGTTGGCCGCGGTCGCGCGCGGAAGGGTGAACACGTGATCGTCCGACCGAAGGTCGAGCAGTACGCCGAACGGCACTCCAGCCCGGAACCACCGTGGCTCGCCGAGTTGGCCGCCGAGACCAGGGCCGCGACCGTCGAGCCGAGGATGATGGTCGGCCCGCTGGAGGGTGCCCTGCTGGCCGCGATCGTGTACATGGTGCGGCCGAGGACGGTTCTGGAGATCGGCACGTTCACCGGGTACTCCGCCCTCTGCATGGCCTCGGCGCTACCGCCGGGTGGCCGCATCATCTCCTGCGAACTCGACGACGGGCACGCCGACATCGCCGAACGGCACATCGCGAAGTCGCCGTGGGCGGACGCGATCGAGGTACGCCGAGGCCCCGCCCTGGAGACGCTGCGCGGGCTGCCCGGCCCGTTCGACCTGGTGTTCATCGACGCGGACAAGACCGGTTACGGCGGGTACCTCGACGCGGTGCTGCCGAAGCTGGACCCGCGCGGCGTCGTCGCGGTGGACAACGTGCTGCAGTTCGGTGGTGTGGTCAACGAACACGACACCTCGCCGGACGCGGTCGCCCTTCGCGCGTTCAACGAGCGGGTCCGGAACGATCCGCGGGTGGAGCAGGTGGTGCTCACCGTCCGCGAGGGTCTGACCCTGATCCGCCACGCCGCCGGGGCCGCCTGACGAGAGCCGCGCCCCGCACCGCAGGTGTGCGACAGCCGGGAGCATCGGGTGTAGAACCGATCACGGGCCGCGACCGTCGCGGTCCGGTCCGGTGTGGAAGGGAAGGTGCGCTGGTGGCTGCTGCGCAGGTCGTCGTCATCGGAGCCGGGGTGAGCGGGCTGACCACTGCCGTCTGCCTCGCGGAGGGCGGGGCACAGGTCGAGGTGTGGAGCCGGGACGAGCCCAGCCGGACCACCTCGGTGGTCGCCGGGGCGTTGTGGGGACCGTCGTTCCTGGCACCCCCGGACCGGACGCTGGTGTGGAGCGAGGTGTCCCTGCGCCGTTTCCAGGCGCTGGCCGAGGACCCCTCGACGGGCGTCGGGATCAGGCCGGGGTCGGCGCGCAGCCGCGCGTACTCGGCAGGATGATCGATCAGCGCCGCTCCGGCGGTGGCCAGCAGGTTCGTCGTGGTCTCGAAGCCGGCAAAGAACAGGAACACCACGTTGTCCACGATCTCCTCGGCCGACACCGGCTGCTCGGCGTCCCGGCCGATCTCGATGAGCCGGGTGAGCAGGTCCTCCCGCGGCGCCCGGCGACGCTGCTCCATCAGGTCTGCGATGTACCCGCGCAGCCACGCGACCGCGCCGTGGGTCGCCGCGCGCTCCTCGGCCGCCACGTGCAGCGCGAAGCCCTTCGCGAGGTCGATCGCCCGCGGACGTATCAGGTTCCGGTCCACCGCCGGGATGCCCACGAGTTCGCACACCACCGCGACCGGCAGCGGAAACGCCAACCCGTCGACCAGTTCCAGCGTCCCGGTCTCCAGCGCCGGCCGCAGCAGCGCGTCGACCTGCTCGGCGATGAACTCGGTCAGTCTCCGGATCAGCCTGGGGCTGAATGCCTGGGCCATCGCCCCCCGCAGAGCGGTGTGCACGGGCGGATCACGGTCGAGCATGATCCGCGCGAAGAACGAGGTGGCTGGCCCGTCGCCCACCGAGAACTCGTGGTACTCCGGCGGGTACTCGTGGCTGAGCCGGTGGTCGCGCAGCAGCGGGACGACGTCGCGGTGGCGGGAGACCACCCACTGGCCGGGCCCGCCCCGGCACAGCCCGCCCGCCTCTCGGAGGGTGCGGTAGATCGGGTACGGGTCGGCCAGCACGGCGGGTGCCCGCGAGTCGAACCTGAGCGGCAGGGTGGGGGTCGGATCCGGTGCCATGGAACCAGTTCACCGCCCGGCGGGCGGTGACCGGCCCGCTCTGTCCGACCTCTTTCCGTGCCCACCCGCGCGCGGCAGCCGGTTGCCACAGTGAGATCCGTGACGATACGCGCTGACGCGCCGAGGTTCGACCTGGCCGACACGGAGTTCCTGCGTGACCCGTACCCGACCTACCGCCGGTTCCGGGCGGAGCCGGGCCTGGTGCGCGGTGGGCCGGGACAGTGGGTGGTGAGCCGGCACGCGGAGGTCTTCGAACTGCTCCGCGACCCGCGCCTGGGCCGTGAGTTCCCCGCGCAGTACCAGCAACTGTCCGTCGGTCCGGGCCCGGCGGCGGATTTCCTCCAGCGCATCGTCATCGACCGGGATCCCGACGAGCACACCCGGATCCGCCGGCTGCTCACCCGGGCGATGAAGGCCGACGTGGTCCGCCGGATTCCCGCCTCGGTCTCCGCCGCCGTGGACCGGCTGACCGAACGGATCCGCGACGAGGAGCGGTTCGACGGTTTCGCCGACCTGGCCCAGCCGCTGCCGGTGGCGGTCATGAGCGACCTTTTCGCCCTGCCGGCCGAGGTCCGGGACCGGGTGGAACGGTGGTCCGTGGCGCTGGCCAAGGCGTTCGCGGTCTTCCTCCCCGACGAGGATCGCCGCGCGGCACACCGGGCGGTGGCCGAGCTGCGCGACTACTTCGCCGCCCTGGCCAGCGAGCGGCGGCGCAAGCCCGGTGACGACCTGTTGTCCTGCATGATCACCGCGTCGAACGGCGACCTGCGGCTGTCGGCCGAGGAGATCGTCGACAACGCGCTGTTCGTCTACTACGCCGGGTACGAGACGACAACGAACTTGATCGCGACCGGCTGCGCTGCCCTGGCCCGACATCCGGACCAGTTCCGCCGGCTGCTGGAACCGCTGGAGGTGGCGGGGCGGAAGATCCGTCCGGGCCGGGTTCTGGTCCTGGTGCTCGCTTCGGCGAACTACGACGAGGAGCGCTATCCCGACCCGGACACCTTTGACGTGGGCCGCCGACCCAACCCCCAGCTCAGCTTCGGCGGCGGCGTACACCACTGCCTGGGCGCGGCGCTGGCCCGCAGCGAGGCGGGGGCGGCGTTCGGCCGGCTGGTGGAGATGATCTCCGATCTCCGGCTCGATGGCGACCTGGTGTGGAACCCCGCCGGTGGCGGGTTCCGCTATCCGTACTGCGCCTACGAGTCGGTGCCGCTGCGGGTGGAGTTCGCCGGCTGAGGTGGGACGCCCCGTCCTGCTCAGCGCGCCGGTGGAGGTTCTTCTCCAACGAGTCGCCCATCGGACGAACCCTTATGGGTGAACCCCCGAACATCAGGCGGAGATCGTCCGGTACGTCCGCACCGTCGAGCCGCTACTCCGAATGACTGCTACTGCCTGTGCTGTCACTCGGGTCCTCGGCGGAGGTGATGTCGGGGCTGGCGTTGAGGTGGGCGGCGATCTGCTCTGGGAGCGGATAGACGTGCTCGACGGGCAGTTGCGCTGCGGCTGCCTGGTCGTCGCCCCGGCGCAGCAGCTTCCGGACTCGTTCGACGGTGGGGGTGATGTCCGCGACGGCGACGATCCAGTCGTCGACGTACCGGTCGACAGCCTCGCCGGACAGGCCGACCTGCAGCGACCGGTACGACAACGTGTTCAGGCGCAGTGAGCGCTCGGGATCCCACTGCACCCGGACCGGGCTGGACCTCACCTGCCGTGACCAGTTCGCCCGGTCGCCGTGCAGGTCACGGTCGTAGTGACTCAGGCAGGCTCGTGCCAGCGCCCACTCGAACCCCTCCCGCGTGATGTCGATGGACAGCACGCGCTCCTGTCCGGGCTTGGTTGCCCAGCCGCAGCGGTACATCATCCACAGGAAGGACGGCTTGATCCACGTCATCCGGTCCCGCTTGAAGGGAGCCACGAAACGGCCGGCGGACACCGCCGGCAGCGCGATCTGCGGCGGATACGCCTGGTACACGGTGATGGTCGCAGTCGAGTAGCGAGCACGGATCTGGCGTACGGGAACCGACACCCGCCGATCCTCAACGATCATGACCCGACCGGTCAATCCGGATTCCGCCCCAACGCCATCGCCAAGCCGATCAGCGCCGTAATCTGGAGAACCACGCCGAAGGTCAGCGACCACGGCGATGGTGGCATCCGCGACACTCGGAGATGGCCGCTGGATCGCGGCGGCTACCGTAGCGCCAGACATCCCATGGAAGAGGTGCGATGCCTGCTGCCCCGGAGGATGCCCACGTCCTACCGTTTCGGAACGTGTCAAGGGGTTGGGGCCCGCATACCTTCGCGTGTCCTGTTTGCTGACGCACTGTCGTGGTTGAACAATCCTGCCATGGCCAATCCGCATCTTCCGTGGCGCTGGTTTCTCCTGTTCGGTGGCATGGTCGGCATCACGATCTTCGTTGTGGTGGCGTTCTCCATCCCTAGCGCTGGCCTGCTGGTGGCCCTGGTCAGTTTCATCGCCGGTCCGAGCTATCTGATCTACCGAAGACTGCGGCGGCAGGCGATGCCGATGGGACAGCCTCCGAACCAGCTCGAGGCGGCCGAGAAGAAGCTCGCCCAGGACGTGGAGCGGAAGTGGCGGGAAGAGCTCAGGCGCTGGTCTTTGAACGATCCCGAGCCCATCAGGGTCAGGTGGCGGCTCGCCGACGAGAAGGTGATGGACCGCGTCGAGGTGATCGTCGGCCGGAAGACGGCCGGGCGGATCCTCCGGCTTCAGCCGTGGCGTGGAAGCACCGACGAGATCGGCAGTGTGGCGGAGCACCTCCGTTCGTCGTCGCTGAAGCGGGCCGTGGTGCTGGGTGCTCCAGGTACGGGCAAGACCGTGTTCGCCGCACTCTTGGTTCTTGCTCTGTGCGAACGACGGCACCACGGGCACCGGGAACCGGTGCCCGTCCTGCTGTCGCTCTCGTCATGGGATCCGAAGGTGTCTCTGCGCGACTGGGTCATCGACGAGTTGTCCCGGCAGCATCCCGCGTTGCGGGACTCCGAGTACTACGGTGTCGGCGCTGTCGAGGGCTTGGTACGAAACAGGATGGTCATGCCGATCCTGGATGGGCTCGACGAACTGGCCGAGGGACGCCGGGCGGCGTCGGTGGAGGCGATCAACGATGCCTTTGGGACCGACCACCCGGTGCTCGTCACCTGCCGGAGTGAGGAGTACCTTGCGGCGTTGGAACGCGGCGGTCAGGTCCTGACCGGTGCCTACGTGATCGAGGCCGAACCGCTGGGACTGGATGATCTGCTGGACTATCTGCGCCGGTCCGTTCCGCGACAACGAGAGCCCCGGTGGGCGGGGGTGTTCGACCAGCTGGCGAGGACCCCGGACGGTCCGTTGACCGTCGCGGTGCGTACGCCGTTGATGGCGTGGTTGCTTCGGACCGTCTATCGGGACGGTGCACGCGACCCTGCTCTGTTACTCGACCAGGAGCGATTCCCGACCAGCTCGGCGATCGAAAGCCATCTCCTCGATGGTCTTATTCCGACGGTGGTTGCCAGGGCGCGCGCCGTCGGGATACGTGAGCTCGGCCTGACCCGGTTGCCGGAGGTCGAGCGGACGGTGCAGTTTCTGGGCTTTCTCGCTGGCCACCTGGAGACCCTCGGCATCCGTGATATCGCCTGGTGGAACCTTCGGTTGGCGGTGCCGGCGCTGACCCAGAAGTGGTCGCGGGCGTCGTTGGCCGGCGTGCTGTCCTGGCTGGTGGCGAGCCTCGTGCTGGCCGTGCCGATGGTGGCCTGGCTCGGAGTGGACGGCCTCGGGATCAGCATGGTGATCGGGCTGACGTTCGGTGTCACCGTCGCGGTCACGGTGCTGCTGGCGCCAGCGCGAGCCTCGAAGCCGTCCGACTTCCATGCCCCGTTCGACTGGGCGGTGACCGGACGAATCGTCAAACGAACAGTGCTGGCAGGTGCCACCAACTTTGTGATCACGGCTGCGGCTTTCTTCGCTCTTCTGACCTGGTATGGCGAGGCGGACGCGGCGATCCTGGCACTGGGCGGGGGATTCATGGTTGCTAACCTCTCCGCCATCCCCTATGGCTTCTCGGCCAGCGCGGGACTGCTCACCCCGCCGGGGAAGCTGGGCCATCTCACGGTGCACATCCGTGGCCGTAAGCGGCTCCTGCTCGACAACCTCGGGGCGGGTCTGGCCAACGGACTACGCCAGGGAGCCACTGCCGGTACGGCGATCGGTCTGGCGTTCTTCGTGCCGGCCGCTCTCCTCATCGGCATCTGGGAGGGACTCGGCGCCGGGATGGGGACGACCGCGGATGAACGGGCAACCTTCGTCCTGTCTCCCGGCATCATGATCATTGCGGGACTGGTGGTCGGGACGGCCTGGGGCTTCGTCTGGGGTGTGCTGGTCGGCTCCGGAATCGGACTGGTACTGGGATTCAACGCTTGGGCTGCCAGTCCGATGTCCGCCGACCAGGCTGCCCGACCGCTCTCCACGCTACGCGCCAACCGGTGGCTCTACATCTTCCTCGTCACTCTGTTGTCGGTGGCCTTCGCCTTCGTCTTCGCCTTCGTGTTCGCGCTCGTTGCCGGGCTCATCAGCCTGATGTCCCACGACTCCCTGGGAGCGGAAGTCGTGGGATTGGCCGCCCTCGGAGCGGTGCTGGGATGCCTGATGGGAGCGTTCAGCGGCGAGTGGCCGTACTATCTCGTCGCCCGTACCTGGTTGGCCCTGTGCCGAAAACTGCCCTGGCGACTGCAGACGTTTCTGGACGACGCCCACCGGCTGGGGCTGCTACGCCAGGTGGGTGCGGTGCACCAGTTTCGGCACGCCACCTTCCAGCAGCATCTGGCCACCCTGCACGGGGCAGGCGGTCCTGGAAGGGGCCGGCGACAACGCGGGGAGACGTGAGGCGCGTAGCGTGGTGTCGTCGAGGGCCGCGAGCCCTGGTGCGGGATCGAGGATCCGCCACCATCATGGACGCTCGGCCGTGATCAGGACGTACCCCGGAAAGCCGCCCCGGCCACGTTCGTCCGCACCCTCCTCGTCCCGGAACAGCCAGTTGGTGATGCTCGTGCCGTACAGCCGCGCGATCTTGGGGTGCAGGCGGATGTACTCCCGAAGCTGCTCCTGCGCCGCAGGAGGGAAGACCGCGTGCTCCGTGACATCCTGAATGTCGAGCACCGTGAACCCCGCCCCCCGCAGCAGCGGGGCGTAGTCTCCGAAGTCGACGCAGTTGACGACTTCGGACGGCTCGTCGTAGCCGGGTCTGCGGAAGCAGTCGGCCACGGCGAGCCGCGAGCCCGGCCTGAGCACGCGCGCCGCCTCGGACAGCGCCCGCTCCTTGTCCGGCACGTGAAGCAGCGACTCGAAGAACCAGGCTCCGTCGAACGACGCGTCGTCGAAGGGCAGGTCCATCGCGTCGGCAAGCTCGAAGCGCACCCGGTCGGCCAGCCCACCCCGCTGCGCCCGAGCCGCGGCTTCCGCCACCTGACCGTCGCTCACCGTGATGCCGACGACCTCCACGTCGCACGAGCGGGCCAGGCTGAACGCCGGACCGCCCACCCCACAACCCAGATCGAGGATTCGTTGACCCGGCGCGGGCGCCAGCCGCTCGATGAGCAACTCGGTAAGCCGTTCCGATGCTGCGATCAGGTCGACCTGGTCGTCGCCGTCCGACCAGTAGCCGAAATGCAGGTTCGCCGGGATCTCCGCGCCGACGAATTCGTCGTACATCTCCGCGACCTGAGTGGCGTTGTTGTCTGCTGTCGATGTCACGTGCGGCCTCCAGTGCTCACTGTCGATCGAATGTGCCGGCGCGGACCGGCTCGGTGTGCTCGGTGGCAGGCGGCGCGGCTCTGAGTACCCGGTGCCGGCGGCGGCCCGGTCCCAGCGGCGGTCCACGCACGTGACCGGCGGGTCAGCGCCCGCGCGCCGCGAAGAGGTCGGTGGCGATGACCCGTATCGTCTCGGCTGCGTCCCGGTGGGTCGGCACGAGATGCAGATGCTGGGTGTCCGGCTCGTCCGGGCGGTCACACACCGCCGTGCAGGCACAGGGGTCGGTGGTGAAACCGGCGAACCGGTAGGCGATCTCCATCATCCGGTTGCGCTCCGTCGGACGGAAGTCGGCCACCAGGTGTACGCCGGCCGCGAAGGCCCGGTCCACGAGCCAGTTCAGGATCACCGACCCCGCGCCGAACTGCACCACCCGGCACGACGTGGCCAGGAGCTTCACCTGCCAGAGGCCCTCCTTCTCCGCCAGGAGCACGACGCCGACCGCCCCGTGCGGACCGAACCGGTCGGCCATGGTGGTCACCAGGACCTCGTGGCCCGGATCGGCGAGCAGCCGCCGCAGCGCCGCGTCGGAATAGTGCACGCCGGTCGCGTTCATCTGGCTGGTACGCCGGGTGAGCTCCTCGACCCGGGCGAGGTCCCGGTCGTTCGCCCGGCTGATCCGCATCTCGAGTTCCAGCGAGCGGAGGAACTCCTGATCCGGTCCGGTGAAGTCGCGTTGTACGGCGGTGCGTCGGGTGTTCGCCCGGTACATGTGGCGTCGCTGCCGGGCGTCCTCGGTGACTACCGCGGGACTGAACTCCGGCCGACCCGGCAGTCCGGGCACATCCTCGTGGGTGTAGCAGCGTACGTCGGGCAGGTGGAACGCGACCTCGGCGCGTTCGGCGGGCTGGTCGTCGACGAAGGCGACGGCGGCGTGCGCGAACTTCAGGCTGTCGGCGATCCGGCGCACCGACGCGGACTTGGGCCCCCACCCGATCTCCGGGAGGAGGAAGTACTCAGCGACACCCCACTGCTTGAGTTTCCGCCACGCGAGGGCGTGGTCGTTCTTGCTGGCGACCGACTGCAGGATGCCCCGCGCGTCCAGGGTGGTGATCACTTCACGCACCTCGTCCGGCAGCCGGATGTCGTCGCCCTCCAGCAGGGTGCCCCGCCAGAGCGTGTTGTCCAGATCCCAGACGAGGCACTTCACCGGTTGGTCAAGCATCGATCCTCCCTGCCGTGTTCAACGCGTGGTCCGCGAGGACGAGCTGACAGATCTCGGTGGTGCCTTCGATGATCTCCATCAGCTTGGCGTCCCGGTAGGCCCGGGCCACCGGGCTCCCGTCGTGTGCGGCTCGGGAGGCCAGCAACTGCACGGCCGTCGCCGCGCCGCGTGCCGCGTTCTGTGAGCTGACCTGCTTCGCCAGGACCGCGGCGGCGACCAGCCCCGGATCGCCGGAGTCCCAGCACCTGCTGGCGTGTTCGCAGGCTCGGGTAGCCACTTGTTCGGCGATCAGGAGTTCGGCGAGGTGCCGGGACACGAGCTGGTGGCGGGCCAGCTCGGTGCCGAACTGGGACCGGGTGCGGACATGGATGGCGGATACCCGCAGACACTCGCGCAGGATTCCCACACAACCCCAGGCGACGGACATCCTTCCGTAGAGCAGTGTCGCGGTCACCAGCATCGAGAGATCGTGCCCGCCGCCGCCGAGGATCGCGGTGACGGGAAGGCGGACGGCGTCGAGGCGTACGTCGGCGTGGCCCGCCGCGCGGCAGCCCGACGGATGCGGGACCCGCGTCAGCCGGATCCCCGGGGAGTCGCGGGGGACGACCGCGACGGCCGCTCCCGACCCGAACCGGCCGACGACGAGGATGAGGTCAGCGTAGGTGGCTGCTGTGGTCCACACCTTTTCTCCGGTGACGACGGCCTCGTCACC
Organism: Micromonospora sp. NPDC051925; assembly: GCF_044548625.1. Taxonomy (NCBI): domain Bacteria; kingdom Bacillati; phylum Actinomycetota; class Actinomycetes; order Micromonosporales; family Micromonosporaceae; genus Micromonospora; species Micromonospora sp. NPDC051925. Next base: position 66,189 of record NZ_JBIUCH010000024.1, read on the forward strand.
GGAGACCTCGATGCGGGTGGTCATGGCGCTCAGATCGCTGCCGGCGTCGGCTTCGCTGAACGCCACCGCCGCGAGTTCCCCGCGGGTGAGCCGGGGGAGGTAGCGACGCCGCTGGTCCGGGTCCCCGAACCGGCTGATGCTCCAGGCCGCCATGCCCTGTGAGGTCTGCACGCTCCGGACCGAGCTGCACAGGCCGCCGGTGTGCGCGGTCAGTTCGCCGTTCTCCGCGCTGCTCAGGCCCAGCCCGCCGAACTCCACCGGCACCTGGGCGCACAGCGCGCCCTGCCGGCCCAACTCCCGCAACACCGCAACAGGCAGTTCACCGGCGAGGTCCCAGGCGCCGGCCCGGTCGCCGATGAGCGTGCTCGTCAGGTCGCGAGCGGCGGTGCAGCGTTCAGTCGCGGCCATGGCCGTCACGCAGCCGCCGCACCAGGGCTGCCATCGTTCGCGCGGTGCGGAAGTTGTCCAGCCGGAGGTCTCCGCCCAGGACGGCGATCTGGAAGGTCTGCTCGAGGTAGACCACGAGTTCCATCGCGAACATCGAGTTGACCAGTCCACTCTCGAACAGGTCCTGGTCGACCTCGACAGTGCTCTTGAGCCGGTCGGCCAGGTACGACCGCAACGCCTCTTCGGTGTCGAGAGTCTCGGCGCTCTGCTCCGCCGTCACGACAGTACCTCCGTGTAGTCGTAGAAGCCGCGGCCCGACTTCCGGCCGAGATGGCCGTCGCGTACCTTCGCCGTCAACTGTTCGCAGGGGCGGTATCGCTGTTCCCCCGTGCGTTCGTAGAGGGCCGCCAGCGAGTCCACCAGGTTGTCCAGGCCGATGAGGTCGGCGGTGCGCAGCGGGCCGGTCCGATGCCCGAGGCAGCCCTGCATGAGGGCGTCGACTTCGTCGGCCGTGGCGATGCCGTCACCCACGAGGCGGGCCGCGTCGTTGAGCATCGGGTGCAGCAGCCGGCTGGTGACGAAGCCCGGCGAGTCGCGCACCTCGACGGCGCGTCTGCGCAGGCCCGCCAGCAGGGCCATGAGCGCGGCCATGGTCGCGTCGGCCGTACGAGGTCCCCGGATCACCTCGACCAGGTCGATCAGATACGCGGGATTCATGAAGTGCGTGCCGACCAGTTGGTGCGGTCGGGGCAGGGCATCGGCCAGCTCGTCGATCGGGATGCCCGAGGTGTTGGTGACGAGCGGAACCTCCGCGCCGACGACATCGGCCACCTCGACGAGGATCCTGGCCTTGGTGGTGAGGTGCTCGCTGACCGCCTCGATCACGGCAGAGACGCCGTCCAGTTCCCGCACGGAGGTGGTCGTCACCAGCCGGCCGGGCTGCCCGCCGGACGGTGCCGCGTTCATCAGCTGGGCATGCCGCAGCTGGAGGGGGATCGTGTGCTCGGCCCGGTCGAGCGCCGCCGGGTCATTGTCGACCAGGACCACCGGTAGTCCGCTGCCGAGCACGGTCGTGGCGATGCCCGCTCCCATCACTCCAGCGCCCACCACGGCGACCGGCCGGCTCTCGGACTCAATTCGCATGCGTGCCCCCGACCCTCGACGATCCTCGTCCCGAGCGGACTTCTGGCGGCGCGGAGCCCGGCGCAGGTCTGCTGCTGACGTGGCGAACCCCGGGAGCCGGCCGAACGGTAGCCCGGTGTCCGGCTCCACCGCGAGCGAGGCTAGCACCCGGCAGATTTCCGGACATAGGTCAGATGACTCATCCGTCCTTTTAGCATGTGGGCGAAATCGCGTGGAAGTCCTTTGCCGGTGAATCCCAGAAATGGATTCCGCCCGGCGTGGCGTGCCGCCTTCGCCCCGCGTCCAGGCGGTCTGAACAGGGGATAGTCGGACGGGCGTCGGCTCTTTGTCCTGTGGTCTCCGTCACGCGAGTCAGATTACGGAAGATCAACGTGGTCCGGCTCCGGTAGATAGATCTGGCGTTCTCTGACAATTGAGGAGCTTCGATAGTGGTGAGCGACGACGAACTGCTGGATTACCTCAAACGAGTTACCGCTGAGCTGGACAGAACCACACATCGGCTCCGCACGGAGGAGGAACGCCAGCGGGAGCCGATCGCGATCATCGGGATGGGTTGTCGTTTTCTCGGTGGCGTGAACTCACCGGAAGACCTCTGGCGGCTGCTGACCGCCGGTACGGACGCCGTCACCGGCTTTCCCGGCGACCGAGGCTGGCCACCGCCGTCCACCGTCGGGAGCGACGGCGTCGGAGCCGCCGGACCCCTGGCCGTGCGCAGCGGCGGATTCCTGTCCGACGCCGCCGACTTCGACGCCGGCTTCTTCGGCATCGCTCCGCGAGAGGCGCTGGCGATGGATCCGCAGCAGCGACTGCTGCTGGAGACCTCGTGGGAGGCCTTCGAACGGGCCGGTGTCGACCCCCGATCGCTGCGCGGCAGCCGCACCGGCGTCTTCGTCGGCATGGGCAACACCGACTACGCCTCCCGGCGGTCCCGCCCCCAGCCGGGCTCGAGGGGCACCTGCTCACCGGCGTGTCCGGCAGCGTCGGGTCCGGGCGGCTCTCCTACACCTTCGGCCTGCGCGGGCCGTCCATGACGGTCGACACCGCCTGCTCGTCCTCTCTGGTGGCCCTGCACCTGGCGGCGCACTCCCTGCGTGGCGGAGAGTGTGACATCGCCCTGGCCGCAGGCGCGGCCGTCATGGCGACACCGGCCAGTTTCGTCGCCTTCGCGCAGCACGGCGGGCTCGCTCCCGACGGGCGGTGCAAGTCCTATGCGGACGCCGCCGACGGCACCGGCTGGGGCGAGGGGGTCGGCGTGCTGCTGGTGGAACGACTGTCCGACGCGCAACGACACGGTCACCCCATCCTGGCCGTGCTGCGCGGATCCGCTGTCAACTCCGACGGCGCCTCCAACGGCCTCACGGCACCGAACGGCCCGGCGCAGCAGCAGGTGATCGAGGCCGCGCTGGCCGCCGCGGGGCTGGCGAGCGGCGACGTGGACGCGGTGGAGGGGCACGGCTCCGGCACCCGGCTCGGTGACACGATCGAAGCGCAGGCGCTGCTCGCCACCTACGGCCGGGACCGGTCGACCGATCGGCCGCTGTGGCTCGGCTCCATCAAATCCAACCTGGGGCACGCCCAGGCCGCAGCTGGCGTCGCCGGAGTGATCAAAATGGTGCTGGCGCTGCGGCACGGTGTCCTCCCCGCGACCCTGCACGCCCAGCACGCCAGCACCCGAGTCGACTGGTCCGCCGGCACCGTGCGCCTGACCGCGGAGCAGCGGCCGTGGCCGGCGGTGAAGCGACCCCGCCGAGCTGCCGTGTCGTCCTTCGGGATGAGCGGCACCAACGCCCACGTCGTCCTCGAGCAGGCTCCCGACTCCACCACCGGCGCGACACCGGGGCCGGCCGTGGTCCTGCCGTGGGTGCTGTCCGCCCGCACCCCCGAGGCGCTGCGCGCACAGGCGGAGCGCCTACGGGCACATGTCGTCGAGCGCGCCCTGAGCGCCGCCGACGTCGGGTACTCGCTGGCCGCGACCCGCACCGCGCTGGAGTACACCGCCGTCGTGACCGGGACTGACCGCACCGCGCTCCTCGGCGACCTTGAAGCACTCGCCGGGGACCGAGCCGATTCGGCCACCGTGACCGGACGCCGCAACGATGCCGCCCGGCAACCGGTGCTGCTCTTCTCCGGTCAGGGCACCCACTGGGAGGGGATGGCTCGCGACCTGCTGGAGACCGAGGCCGTCTTCGCCCGCAAGATGGCCGAATGCGCGGAAGCCCTCTCCGCCTGGCTCGACTGGCCGGTGCTGGACGTCGTCCGAGGGGTGGCCGGTGCGCCGACGCTGGACCGGGTGGACGTCGTCCAGCCGGTGCTGTTCGCCACGATGGTGTCGCTGGCCGAGCTGTGGGCATCGTACGGCGTACGTCCTGCGGCGGTGGCCGGGCACTCCCAGGGCGAGATCGCGGCCGCATGCGTGGCCGGGGCACTCTCCCTGCCCGACGCCGCGAAGGTCGTCGCCCTGCGTAGCAGAGCCCTGCGGCAGTTGCGCGGTGCCGGCGCGATGCTCTCGGCCCTCGCGCCGGTAGCCGACATCCAGGAACTGCTGAAGCCGTGGCAGGACCGGCTGTGGATCGCCGCCGTCAACGGACCGGCCGCGGTCACCATCTCCGGTGACAATGCTGCCCTGACCGAGCTGGAGCGCGAGCTGTCCCGCCGCGGCATGCTGCGCTGGCGCATCGAGGGCGTCGACTTCGCGGCGCACTCCGGCCAGGTGGAGCAGATCCGGGACGAGATCGAGTCAGGGCTGACGGACCTCGCCCCGCGAACGTCCGACATCCCCTTCTACTCCACCGTCACCGGTGCGCAACTCGACACCTGCGGCCTCGACGCCGCCTACTGGTACCGCAACCTACGAGAGCCGGTGGCGCTCGACGCCGCGATACGGGCGCTGCTCGACGCCGGGCACAGCCTCTTCGTGGAGGTCAGCCCCCAGCCCGTGCTCACCATGGGGGTCCAGGACCTGATCGACGAGTCGGGCACCGACGCCGCGATCATCGGCACCCTCCGGCGCGGCCGCGGCGACCGACGGCAGTTCCTCTCGACCGTGGCCGAGGCGTACGCACGCGGCGCCGACATCGACTGGCGTGCGGCGTTCACCGGCGCGACCATCGTCGATCTGCCGACCTACGCCTTCCAACGCGACCGCTACTGGCTACCCGAGGCCGACGGCGGAGGCGACGGACGACACACCGGGCCGGGCACCCCCACGAGCGTCGCGGACCAGCGGTTCTGGGACGCCGTGGGACGTGCCGACCCCGCCGAGTTCTCCCAACTGATCGGCGTACCGGACGACACCACGTTGCGGGCGGCGCTACCGGCGATCGCCCGCTGGCACCGGCAGTCGACCGAGACCACCCTCGCCGACTCCTGGCGCTACCACGTCTCGTGGGCGGCGCTGGCACCGCAGCCCCCGGTCGGCCTGCTGGGAACCTGGGTGGTGGTCCAACCGGAAGCCCACGAACGGGACGGGCGTCTCCAGGCGGTGCTCGCCCAACTGCAGGACAGCGGTGCGTACCTGCGGACGGTGACCCTTTCGCCGGAGGATGCGAGCGGCGAGCGGGTGGCCGAGCGGCTGCGTGACGGCGTGCGTGACGCCCCGGCGGTGGTCGGCGTGGTGTCGCTGCTGGCCCTGGCGCGGGAGGAGGACCCCGGCCAGCCCGACGTCCCCAGCGGCGTCGCCTTGACGCTGGCCCTGGTCCAGGCGCTGACCCAGGTGACGCTGGCGGCGAAGCTGTGGTGCCTGACCTGGGGCGCGACGACAGCGACCTCCGCGTCGCCCAGCCCTCAGCAGGCCCAACTGTGGGGCCTCGGCCTTGCCGTGGCCCAGGAAAACCCGCGCCTCCTGGCCGGCCTGGCCGACCTGCCCCCACTGCCGGAGGCGGCGGCCCTGGCCCAGCTCCCCACGGTGCTGTCGGGTCGCACCGGTGAGGATCAGGTCGCGGTGACCGCCTCCAGGGTGCTGGCCCGTCGCCTGGTACGGGCGTCGGCTCCCGGCCCCGACGGCGACCGGTGGCAGCCGAGGGACACCGTCCTGGTGACCGGAGGCACGGGTGCACTGGGTTCCCGGATCGCCCGATGGGCAGCCCGCAACGGTGCCCGGCACGTCGTCCTCGTGAGCCGCCGGGGTGCCACGGCACCGGGAGCCGACGGCCTGGCCGACGATCTGCGCGCCTGCGGTGCCACGGTGGCCTTCGAGGCGTGCGACACCGCCGACCGTACGGCGCTCGCCGGCGCGCTCAGCCGCGTCCCGGAGGAGTTCCCGCTGAGCGCGGTCGTCCATGCGGCAGGTGTCAGCGGCGGGTACACACTCACCACCGACCTCACCAGGGCGCAGTTCGCCGAGGTGGTCGCCGGCAAGGTACGCGGGGCGGAGAACCTGGACTCCCTGCTGGCCGGCGCGGACCTGGACGCGTTCGTGCTGATGACGTCGCTCTCCGGCGTGCTCGGCGGTGCGGGACACGCGGCCTACAGTTCGGCGAACGCCTACCTCGACGCCCTGGCGTGCCGGCGTCGTGCCGGTGGCCTGGCGGCGACGGCGATCGCGTGGGGTGGCTGGACCGAGACCGGGCTGACGGAGACCCCCGGCGAGCTACGCGACCTGTTCGACCTCGTCGGGGTACGCGCCATGGCCCCGGAGCCAGCGATCACCGCGTTGAGCAGGGCAGTCGCCTGCGGCGAAACGAACGTGGTCGTAGCCGACCTGGACTGGTCCCTGTTCATCTCCGCCTACACCTCACTGCGCCCGAGCACGCTCGTCGAGAACTTCGTCGAGGCCGACGGCGGGCGCGACGGCGGCGCGGATCGCTCGGTGCGACTGCGGGAACGGCTGGCGGCGCACGAGCCGGCGGACCAGGAGAACATGCTGGCCGAGTTGGTGAAGGAACGCGCCGCCGGGGTGCTGCGGCACGCGGATGCGGAGGCGATCGACATCGACCGGACCTTCCGGGAGCTGGGATTCGACTCCCTGATGGCCGTCGAACTGCGTAACCGGCTCAACGCCGTTACCGGCCTGCGGCTGGCGACCACCGTGGTGTTCGACCATCCGACCCCCCAACTGCTGGCACGACAGTTGCGCAGCGCGCTCCTGCCCGAGAACGACGCATCGCTGCCGCACGCCGTCTTCGCCGACCTGGACCGTCTCGAGGCCGGTCTGCATACCACCGCCTTCACCGCCGAGGCCCGTGCCCGGGTGACCGCCCGACTGTCCGAGCTGATCGCGAACTGGACGGCGGGCACGGCGACGACCGGATCGATCTCCGACACCGCCAGCGACGACGAGATGTTCGAGTACCTGCAGGAGAACTTCGGGATCTCGTGAGCCGGCCGACCGCCCACCAGCCGAGGAGGGTCCGTGACCAACTCCGAGCGACTTCGCCACTTCCTCCGCGAGACCGCCACCCAGCTGCAGCACACCCGTCAGCGGCTCGCCGAGGTCGAGGCTCGGTCCCTGGAACCGGTGGCGATCGTCGGCATGGCCTGCCGTTACCCCGGCGGCGTCGACTCTCCGGATGCGCTCTGGGACCTGGTCGCCGCCGGCACGGACGCCATCACGACCCTGCCCGCCGACCGGGGATGGGTACCGCTGGAGGTCGGGCCGAACCTGGGCGGATTCCTGCACGACGCGAGCGGATTCGATGCCGAGTTCTTCGGCATCTCACCGAGCGAGGCGCTCGCGATGGATCCGCAGCAGCGCCTGCTGCTGGAATCGGCGTGGGAGGCCGTCGAGCGGGCCGGAATCGACCCGACGACGCTGCGCGGCAGCCGGACCGACGTCATCGTCGGGGCCGCCTTCACCGGCTACGCGCCCAGCGCCTCCGGTGCCAGCGGCGTCCGCGAGGGAGACGCGGTCACCGGTAGCTCGCTCTCGGTGCTCTCCGGTCGGGTCGCCTACACCCTGGGGCTGACCGGTGCGGCGATCACCGTGGACACGGCATGCTCGTCGTCCCTGGTGGCGCTGCACCTCGGCGTCCGCTCGCTGCGCGCGCACGAGTGCGACCTGGCGCTCGTCGGCGGGGTCACCGTGATGGGCACCACCGCTCCGCTGCGGGAGTTCGCCCGGCAGGGCGGCCTCGCTGCCGACGGGCGCTGCAAGGCGTTCGCCGACAGCGCCGACGGCATCGGCTGGGGTGAGGGCGCGGGCCTACTGTTGGTGGAGCGCCTGTCGGACGCGCGCCGGCTTGGTCACCCGGTGCTGGCCGTGGTGCGCGGCAGCGCGACCAACCAGGACGGTGAGTCGAACGGGATCACCGCGCCGAACGGCGCCGCCCAGCGGGCGGTCATCTCACAGGCACTGGTCAACGCCGGGCTCTCCCCGGCCGACGTGGACCTGGTCGAAGCACACGGCACCGGAACCGGACTGGGCGACCCGATCGAGGCCCGCGCGCTGCTGTCCACCTACGGTCAGCACCGGCCGCCCGGCCGGCCGCTCTATCTGGGCTCGGTGAAGTCGAACATCGGCCACACCCAGGCGGCTGCCGGCGTGGCCGGCGTCATCAAGATGGTCCAGGCCATGCGGCACGGCCAACTGCCGGCGACCCTGCACGCGACACCGCCCTCGTCACACGTGGACTGGACGGAGGGCGCCGTCGAACTCCTGCACGACCAACGGGAATGGCCCGAGACCGGCCGGCCGCGCCGCGCCGCCGTGTCCTCCTTCGGCATCGGCGGCACCAACGCGCACGTCGTCCTCGAACAGACGACCGACGCGGCCGTCGAGACCGGGGAACCGACAGGCCGCTATCCCTGGCTCCTCTCCGCCAGGAGCACGTCCGCACTGCGTGCCCAGGCCGCGAAGCTGCACGCCCACCTGACCACCCACCCGCAGCTCGCCGCCTCCACCGTGGCCCACGCGCTGGCGGCGAACCGGACGCTGTTCGACCACCGGGCCGTCGTCACCGGCCAGGACCGGAGCGGCCTTCTCGACGCGCTGCAGTCATTGGCCGCGGGAGAACCCGCCGCCGGCGTCTGCGTCGGGCGGGCCGGCGTCGTCCGGACAGCCGTGCTGTTCACCGGGCAGGGCGCGCAACGACCCGGCATGGGCCGGGAGCTGTACGAGCGGTTCACCGCCTTCGCGCAGGCGTTCGATGCGGTGTGCGACCAGTTCGACGCCACCCTGCCGGTCCCCCTGCGTGAGGTCGTGTTCGCGGCTCCGGCGACTCGCCGTGCAGCGGAGCTGGAACAGAGCAGATACGCGCAGCCCGCGTTGTTCGCCGTCGAGGTCGCGCTGTACCGGCTGTACGAGTCGTTCGGCCACACCGCCGACTACGTGCTCGGACACTCCCTCGGCGAGATCACCGCAGCGCACGTGGCGGGGGTGCTCTCCCTGCCGGACGCGGCCGCCCTGGTGGCCGCCCGCGGCTCCCTGATGCAGGAACTGCCACCGGGCGGGGTCATGAGCGCGGTCCGCGCCGGCGAGGTCGACGTGCTCACCGCGCTGGGTTCCCTCGGCCGGGCCGTGGACATCGCCGCGGTCAACGGACCGTCGTCGGTAGTGGTCTCCGGCGCCGACGTCGACGTGACCGCCGCCGAGGAGGTGTTCACCGCCCGGGGATGGCGGACCACCCGGCTGACTGTCACCCACGCGTTCCACTCGGCTGCGGTCGACCCCATGCTGGACCGGTACGCCGAAGTGCTGTCCGGCATCTCGTTCGGGCAGCCCACCGTCGGCTTCGTCTCCGCCACCACCGGGCGGATCACCTCCGGTGCGGAACTCGCCAGACCCGGGTACTGGCTCGACAATGTGCGCCGCACCGTCCGCTTCGCCGACGCGCTGCGGGCACTGGACTCGGCCGGCGTCACCGTCTACGTCGAGGCCGGCCCGGACGTGGTGTTGTCCGCGCTGGCCCGCGAGTGCCTCCCGGAGTCCCGGGGCCGCGCGTTCGTGCCCACCCAACGCCGCGACAGCGATCAGGTCGGCACGTTCGAACAGGCGATGGCGGAGCTGTTCGTCCACGGCGGGCCCGTGTCGGCCCTCGTTCCCCCGCGTCCGGCCAGCGCCCCGATCGAGTTGCCCACATACGCCTTCCAGCGACGCCGCTACTGGCCGGAACCTGCCCCGGCGTCCATGCCGCAGGCCACGGCAGACGGGCTCGCCTGGCACTACGAGATCCGCTGGGAGCCGCTGGCGGTCCCGCAGCCGGGACACGGCCCCGCCGGCTCCTGGCTGCTCGTCGCAGCCGACTCGGAACTCGCCGGGAGGCTGTCAGCCGGGTGCGGCGCGGCCGGGATGGCCGTGGCGCGGCTGACCGATGACGGCGGGACGAGGGAGGCCCTGGCAGCGCGGCTGAGATCACTGCCCACCGAACCAACCGGCGTCCTGTGGCTCCCGGACGGCTCGGACACCGAACTGGCCGCACTGGTCAGGTCGGTGACCCTCGCGCAGGCCCTCGCGGACGCCGGGATCCCGGCGCCGATGTGGTACGTGACGGCGGGCGCGGCGTCCGTCGCCGGCGAAGCCGTGACCACCGTGGCCGGCGCGGCAGTCGCCGGTCTGGGCCGGGTGATCGGGCTCGAGCAGCCGGAGCGCTGGGGTGGGCTGATCGATCTTCCCGCCGCACCGTCGGAGGCGGACCTCGCGGCGCTGCCGGGTGTGCTGGCGCTCAACCCGGGTGAGGACCAGGTCGCCCTCCGACCGAGCGGATGCCACGTCCGCCGGCTCATCCGTGCGACTGCCGCGGCAGCCGCGAAACCGTGGCAGCCGAGCGGAACCGTGCTGGTCACCGGCGGCACGGGGAGCCTCGGCGGCCAGGTCGCACGCTGGCTGGCCACCGCCGGTGCCGAGCACCTGGTGCTCCTGTCCCGGCGGGGACCGGAGGCGCCCGGGGTCGCGACGCTGCTCGACGACCTCGCAGCGACAGGCGTCGAGGCCATGGTGGTAGCGGGAGACGTGCGGGACAGGGCCGAGATGGCCGCGCTGCTGGCGAGGTTGCGTGCCACCGGGCGACCGCTGCGGGCCGTCGTCCACACCGCCGGAACTCCGCAGGTGCCCGCGACGGTCGCCGAGATCGGTGAGACCGACCTTGCCGGGGTGCTCGACGCCAAAGCGGGCGGCGCCGGGGTGCTCGACGCGCTGACCAGCGACGACGATCTCGACGCGTTCGTCCTGTTCTCCTCGGCGGCGGGCATCTGGGGGAGCGGATCCCAGGCCGGATACAGCGCCGCCAACGCCGCCCTCGACGCCATCGCGCAGCGGCGACGAGCACGGGGGCAGGCCGCCACCTCGATCGCGTGGGGAGCGTGGGCGGGTCCGGGCATGGCCGAACTGGCCGGCGAGCATTACGCCGTCCGGGGCGTACGGTCGATGGAGCCGGGCACCGCCCTGCGGGCGCTGTCACGCGCGGTCGCGACCGCAAGCCCGGTCTCGGTCATCGCCGACATCGACTGGCCCCGGTTCGCCGCCACCTACACGGCGGCCAGGCCGCGGCCGTTGATCACCGAGCTGGCGCCGCCGCCGGAGACCGCCGACCGGACCGCCCGGCCGGATCTGCGCGCCCGCCTGTCCGGCCGATCCGGCGAACAGCAGACTGACCTGCTGTTGCAGATCGTGCGTGCGGAGATCGCCACCGAGCTGGGCCACCCCTCGCCGGACTCCGTCGAACCGGACCGCCCGTTGCGGGAGCTCGGCTTCGACTCGCTGCGCGCCGTCGCGCTGCGGGACCGGCTGACCAAGGTGACCGACCTGTCCCTGCCCCCTGGCCTGATCTACGACCACGAGACCCCGGTGGCGCTGGCCGACTACCTGCTGGCGCTGCTGCGCGGCGACGCCGCGAGCGCCACCACCCCACTCGTCGGCGGTGCCGATGGCGGCCTGCACGATCTCTACCGGCGGCTCGCGCTGCGAGGCAAGATGAACGCGATCGAATCGCTGTGTGTCGGCGCGGCCGGGCTGCGGGAGACGTTCGACTCCGCCGCCGACTTCGGCCCGGACGCGGCTCTCGTCGACCTGGCACGCGGTGATCAGGGACCGGCGGTGTTCGCGGTGCCGCCGTTCGCGCCCGTCGAGGCGGCTATCCAGTTCGCCCGGCTGGCCAACTACTTCCAGGGCCGGGCGAATCTCTCGGTGCTGCCGGTGCCCGGCTTCCGGACCGGGGATCCGCTGGCCACATCGGTCGAGGCGCTGGTCGGGGTGCTCACGCGATACGTCGTCGGGCGTCTCGGCGACGAGGCACCGGTCCTCCTGGGCTATTCCTCGGGAGGGTGGCTCGCCCACGCGGTGACGGGCGCCCTGGAGAAAGCAGGGGTACGGCCCCTGGCCCTGGTCCTGCTGGACACCTACCTGCCCGACGGCATGTCCCCGGCCCTGCGGCGTGCCATGAACTACGAACTGGTCGTCCGCCGGGAGACCTTCGCCACCCCGGACTTCACCTCCCTCACCACGTTCGGCAGCTACCGCCGCATGTTCCGCGGCTGGCGGCCGGAGCCGGTGCAGACCCGCACCCTGTTCCTGCGCCCGCTGGAGCCGGTACCCGGATCGCCGGACGAGCCGCCCGTCACCGGTGACTGGCGCTCACGGTGGCCGGGTGAACACGAGGCGGGTGAGGTGCCGGGAGACCACTGCACGATGGTCGGCGAGTACGCCGACAGCACAGCTGCCGCCATGTGGACATGGCTGGACGGAATCCGGCGCGACAGCGCCACGGGAAGGACGTCATGAGCAGAACAGACTGGCTGGATCCGGGCGAGACCGAGCTTCTCGACGCCCGGGTGCTCCGGGAGCGGGCCGCCATCCAGGACGTGGTGGTCGCGGCGGGCCTGCTGCTGGACGCCGGCGACTTCGACATGCTCCGGACCCTCTACACCGCGGACGCGGTCTTCCAGATGGACCCGGCCCCCGAGGGCTATCCCAGCGTGCTCACCACCCCGGAGCAGATCATGATGGGCTTCACCTACCAGTGGAATCACGCCCGTGACGAGATCGGTGTGATGTTCCGGCATGTGACGTCCAACCTTCTGATCACCTCGCTCGGACCGGCCACGGCCGAGGTGTACTCGATCTTCACGGTGACCGGTCTCCACACCGACGGGCAGTTGGGGCTGCGCCGCCTGGGCAATTACGTGGACCGGCTACGCCGCGAGGGAACACGGTGGCGCATCGCCCACCGGACCGTGCACATGTCGGCACCGCCGCCGCTGCGTGCGGCGGAACCCGAAGACGCCGACATGACCCGCCTGGGGCAGTGATGGCGAGCGGCATGAGCAGTACGGCGGGTGAATCCGTCGCCGTCGTCGGTGTGGCCTGCCGGCTGCCGAAGGCGCCGACCCCCCGACACTTCTGGCGCATGTTGACCGACGGGCTGGACGCGGTGGGCGAGGCGCCGCCGGGACGCTGGCCCGGCCCCGCGCTGCCACACCGCTTCGGAGCGTTCCTCGACACGATCGACACCTTCGACGCTGACTTCTTCGGCATCCCGCCCCGCGCCGCGGCGGCCATGGACCCGCAGCAGCGGCTGCTGCTCGAGCTGAGCTGGGAGGCCCTGGAGGACGCCAGGATCCCTCCCGCCCAGCTCCGCGACACCGCAACCAGCGTCTACGTCGGAGCGATGTGGGACGACTACGCGACGTTGGTTCTGCACGCCGACCCGGAGGCCGTGGACCAGCACGCCATCGCCGGCATCGGCCGCGGCATCATCGCGAACCGCGTGTCCCACTTCTTCGGCCTGCGCGGGCCCAGCATGACGGTGGACACGGCGCAGTCATCCTCGCTCGTCGCCGTGTACCAGGCATGCGAGAGCCTGCGCCGGGGCGAGTCCACGGCGGCCATCGCCGGTGGCGTCAACATCAACATCCGCGCCGAGACCACCCTCGGCGCGACCCGGTTCGGCGGCCTGTCGCCGGACGGGCGCTGCTACACCTTCGACGAGCGCGCCAACGGCTACGTGCGCGGCGAAGGTGGTGCCGTCGTGGTGCTCAAGTTGCTGTCCCGGGCGGTCGCGGACGGCGACCGGATCCACGGCGTCATCCTCGGTGGCGCGGTCAACCACGACGGCGGTGACAACCAGCTCACCGTGCCCAGCCCGGACGCTCAACGGGAGGTCATCGAGCAGGCCCACCGGCAGGCCGGCGTCGATCCCGCCGCCGTGCAGTATGTCGAGCTGCACGGCACCGGCACCAGGGTGGGTGACCCGGTCGAGGCTCGGGCGCTCGGCGCGGCCGTCGGCCGCCATCACCCGGCCGGCCGGCCGCTGCTGGTGGGTTCGGCCAAGACCAACGTCGGGCACCTCGAGGGTGCGGCCGGCGTGGTCGGGCTACTCAAGCTCGTGCTGAGCCTGCGGCACCGCCAGCTGCCGCCGAGCCTCAACTTCACGCGGCCGAACCCCGAGATCCCGTTCGACGAACTGCGACTGCGGGTGCAGACCACCCTGGAGCCGTGGCCGGCCGGCGGACGGCTGCTGGCCGGCGTGAGTTCCTTCGGAATGGGCGGGGTGAACTGTCACCTCGTCCTCACTGACGCGCCCCCACCAACCGCCAACCGCTCGCCGGCCCGGCCCGGCACGCACGTGCCCTGGCTGATCTCGGCACCGACGCCGCAAGCCCTGAGGACCCAGGCCGCAGCCCTGATGACGTGGCTGGAGGAGCATCCCGACGCGGACCCCGACGCTGTCGGGCGCTCCCTCGCTCTGACCAGGACGCGTTTCGAACACCACGCCGTCATCGACGGGGAGGGCGCCGCCGGACACCGGGGCGCGCTGGCGGAGGTCGCGGCCGGTCGCGGGAGCACCGACGCCGCGACCGACTGGCTGTCCGACCTGGAACCGGACCCGGACGGGTACGTCGACCTGCCGACATATGCGTTCACCCGGAGGCGGTACTGGGTGGGGGAGGTCGCCGCGCCAGCCGCGCCGGGCGGTCCGGTCCCGGACACGCTCGAGCTGATCCGTACCACCGTGGCGGCGGAACTCGGGTACGAGACCGGTGACGCGGTCGACCCGCATCGGACCTTCGAGGACCTCGGGCTCGACTCGATGGGCGTCACGAGTGTCACCGCCCGGCTGAGCACCGCCACCGGCCTGCGACTCGCCGCCGGCCTGACGTTCCGGTTCCCCACACCCGCCGGGCTCGCGGAGTTCCTGCGCGGGGAACTCGCCGGCGAATCCGCACCGCCGCCGTCGGCGCCGGCCACCCTCCGGACCACGGACGACCCGGTCGTGGTGGTGGGCATGGCCTGCCGTTACCCGGGTGGTGTCCGGTCGCCGGAGGACCTGTGGCGTCTGGTCGACGGGGGTACCGACGCGATCACACCGCTGCCGACCGACCGGGGATGGGACCTGAGACGCCTCTTCGACCCGGATCCGGACCGGCCCGGCACGTCCTACGTCCGGCATGGCGGGTTTCTCCGCGACGCGGCGGAGTTCGACGCCGAGTTCTTCGGCATCAGCCCGCGCGAAGCGGCGGCGATGGACCCACAACAGCGCCTCCTGCTGGAGGTGTCATGGGAGGGCATCGAGCGTGCCGGAATCGATCCCCTTAGCCTGAGGGACGGCCGAGTGGGCGTCTTCGTCGGCGCGACGGACCAGGAGTACGGACCTCGACTCGACGCGACCGGCGAGGGCTCGGACGGCTACCGGCTGACGGGCGGCACCGTGAGTGTCGTCTCCGGCCGGATCGCCTACGCCCTGGGTCTCGCCGGACCCGCGGTCACCGTGGACACGGCATGCTCGTCGTCGTTGGTCGCCATGCACCTCGCGGCGCAGTCGCTGCGGCACGGAGAATGCACCCTCGCGCTGGCCGGTGGTGTGACCGTGATGGCCAGTCCGGGCATGTTCGTGGAGTTCAGCCGGCAGCGGGGACTCGCCCCCGACGGCCGGTGCAAGGCGTTCGGGGCCGACGCCGACGGCACTGCCTGGGCCGAGGGGGCCGGCGTGCTGGTGCTGGAGAGGCTTTCCGACGCGCGTCGTAACGGGCACCAGCCGCTGGCCGTGCTGCGCGGTTCGGCGATCAACTCCGACGGCGCGAGCAACGGCCTGACCGCGCCCAACGGTGCCGCCCAGGAGGCTCTCATCCGGCAGGCGCTCGACGTCGCCGGCCTGGCGGCGCAGGACGTGGACGCGGTGGAGGCCCATGGCACCGGGACGCGGCTCGGTGACCCGATCGAGGCCGAGGCCCTCCTGGCCACCTATGGTCGGCACCGACCGCCGAGCCGGCCGCTGTGGCTCGGCTCGCTGAAGTCCAACATCGGCCACACTCAGGCCGCCGCGGGTGTCGGCGGCGTGATCAAGATGATCTGCGCGATGGGACAGGGCAGGCTGCCCAGGACGCTGCACGCCGATGTGCCCTCGCCTCGGATCGACTGGACGACGGGCAACGTCGCGCTGCTGCGCGAGTCCATTCCATGGCCGGTCACCGGCCGTCCGCGGAGGTTTGCCGTCTCGTCGTTCGGGATCAGTGGGACGAATGCGCATGTGATTTTGGAGGGGCCGGTGGAGGAGCCGGTGGTGTCGGGGTCTTCTGTGGTGTCGGGGTCTTCTGTGGTGCGGGAGTCTCCTGCTGTGTCGGGGTCGTCTGTTGTTTTGTCGGGGTCTGTTTCGTCGGTGGTTCCGTGGGTTCTTTCTGCTCGTTCGGAGGTGGCGTTGCGGGCGGTGGCGGGTGGGTTGTTGGGTGTGGTGGGTGGTGTGGGTGATGTGGATGTTGCTTTTTCGTTGGGGTTGCGGTCGGTTTTTGGTGTTCGGGCTGTGGTGGTGGGTGTGGGGGAGGGTTTGCGGTCGGGGTTGGTGGGGGTGGCGCAGGGGCGTGGTGGTGTGAATGTGGTGGGTGGTGTTGGTGGTGGTGGTGGGCGGGGTGTGGTTTTTGTTTTTCCGGGTCAGGGTTCGCAGTGGGTGGGTATGGCGGCGGAGTTGTTGGTTTCGTCGCCGGTTTTTGCGGCTCGTATGGGTGAGTGTGCTGTGGCGTTGGCTCCTTTTGTGGAGTGGGATTTGTTGGAGGTGGTTTCGGGTGGGGTGGGTTTGGATCGGGTTGATGTGGTGCAGCCGGTGTTGTTTGCGGTGATGGTGTCGTTGGCTGAGGTGTGGCGGGTGCATGGGGTGGTGCCGAGTGTGGTGGTGGGGCATTCGCAGGGTGAGATTGCTGCTGCGTGTGTGGCGGGGGTGTTGAGTTTGGGGGATGCGGCGCGGGTGGTGGCGGTGCGGAGTCGGTTGTTGCGGGTGTTGTCGGGTCGGGGTGGTATGGCGGTGTTGGGGGTGTCGGTGGGTGTGGTGGAGGGTTTGTTGGTGGGGTGGGGTGGTCGGGTTGGTGTGGCGGCGGTGAATGGGCCGTCGTCGGTGGTGGTGTCGGGTGAGTTGGGGGCGTTGGGGGAGTTGGTTGCGCGTTGTGGGGAGTTGGGGGTGTGGGCGCGGGTTGTTGATGTGGATTATGCGGCGCATTCGGTTCAGGTGGATGAGGTTTTGGGTCGGTTGGGTGTGGAGTTGGGGTCGGTGGTGCCGGTTTCGGGTGGGGTGCCTTTTTATTCGACCGTGGTGGGTGGGGTGGTTGATGGGGGGAGTTTGGATGCGGGTTATTGGTGTCGGAATTTGCGTGAGGTGGTGGGTTTTGAGGGTGCGGTGGGTGGGTTGTTGGGTGAGGGGTTTGATGTTTTTGTTGAGGTGAGTCCGCATCCGGTGTTGACGATGGCGGTGGAGGAGGTGGTCGAGGCTCGTGCGGGTGCGGGTGCCGGTGCCGGTGCGGGTGTGGGTGTGGCGGTGGTGGGGACGTTGCGTCGTGGTGAGGGTGGTTTGCAGCGGTTCTTGTTGTCGTTGGGTGAGGTGTTCGCGGCTGGTGTGGATGTGGATTGGGGGCCGGTGCTTCGTGGTGGTCGTCGGGTGGATCTACCGACCTACCCCTTCCAACACCAACGCTTCTGGCTGACCACAGCGGACCGCAAGCGGCCGGCTTCCGATGCCTGGCGTCACCACGTCACCTGGCAACCGGCGGACTTCGACACCGCGCCGCCGTCCGAAGGGGCGGGTGCCGGTGACGGCGCTGCACTGCACGGAACGTGGTTGGTGCTGACGGCCGGCGACGCGTGGGGGTGCGCCTGGGCCGAGGCGCTCGCCGCCCGCGGAGTCGACGTCGTCCACGCCGACGTGCAGGCCGGCGCCACCGGCCGGGCCGAACTGGCCGAGCTGATCACCTCTGCGGGAAGCGCTCTGCGCGGCGTGCTGTCCTTCCTGGCCGCTGCCGACGAACCACTGCCGGAACACCCCTGCGTGCCCTCGGGGTTGGCTGCCACGGTGGCCCTCGTCCAGGCGATCGAGGACACCGGGAGCGCTGCGCCGTTGTGGCTGCTGACCGATGGCGCGGTGCCGGCCGAACCCGACGACACCGTGACGGGTACTGCCGGCGCCCTGGTCTGGGGCCTGGGCGCCGTGGCCGCCCTGGAACTGCCGGACCGCTGGGGCGGCCTCGTCGACCTGCCCGGATCACCCGGCAGCGACCAGGTGACCGCTCGCCTGTGCCGGGTCCTGGCCGGCCGGGGCCGCGCGGACCGGTTCGCGATCCGGGCCGGCGGAACGTACGTCCGTCGGGTGAGTCCGGCGGCACAGCACACGACCGCTCCGGCACGCCGGCGGTGGAAACCCTCCGGGACAGTGCTGGTGACCGGGGGAACCGGGGCCGTGGGCCGGCATGTGGCCCGCTGGCTGGCCCGTAACGGCGTCGAACACCTGCTGCTCCTGAGCCGGCGCGGCCCCGGCGCTGAGGAAGCGGCCGAACTCACGGCGGAGCTGTCCGAACTGGGCGCTCGCGTCGACATCGTCTCCTGCGACGCCGCCGACCGTGAGGCCCTGGCTCGGGTGCTCGCCGAGGTGCCCGAGGAGTGCCCGTTGACCGCGGTGTTCCACTCGGCCATGGTGCTCGACGACGCCGTGCTGGCCGATATCACCCCGGAGAGCCTCGATGCCGTCCTACGGCCGAAGGTCGACGCGGCGACCAACCTGCACGAGCTGACCCAGGATCTCGATCTTTCCGCGTTCGTCCTGTTCTCCTCGGTCGCCGGTGTCCTCGGCAACGCGGGGCAGGGCGCCTACGCCGCGGGAAACGCGTTCCTCGACAGCCTTGCGTACCGCAGAAGGCGACAGGGTCGCACGGCGACCTCGATCGCGTGGGGTGCCTGGGACACGCCGGAAGCCCGTCGGCGCAACCGCAGGCTGGCCAGCCAGGGCCTGGTCGCGATGCGGGCCGAAACCGCGGTCGACGCCCTCCAGGAGGCCCTCGACCGGGACGAGACCTTCCTGGTCGTCGCCGACATCGACGAGGAACGGCGGTCCCCGCAGGAGGCGGTGGAGCCCACGACGCCCGTCGCCCGGCTCGAGGGCATGTCCGTCCCCGAGCAGAACAGCTATCTGCGGGACCTGGTCGGTGCCGAGGCGGCATTCGTGCTCGGTCACGGCGACGCGTCCCAGGTCCCGCCGAATCACGCGTTCCGCGACCTCGGCTTCGACTCCTTGATGTCGGTGCAGTTCCGCAACCGGCTCAACAAGGCGACCGGCCTGCGGTTGCCGACCACGGTCGCCTTCGACCACCCCACCCCCGTACGTCTGGTCGAGCACCTGCGGGAACTGCTGATCAGCGGGAAGCGGACGGAGCCCACACCGGCCGCCGCGGTCGTCGCCGACGATCCGGTGGTGATCGTGGGGATGGCCTGCCGTTTTCCGGGTGGTATCCGTTCGGCCGACGACCTGTGGCGGTTCGTGGCCGAGGAGGGCGACGCGATCACCGGCTTCCCGACGGATCGCGGGTGGCCGGTGGACCTCTACGATCCCCGGCAGGGTGCCCCCGGCCACACCCACGCCCGGGGCGGCGGTTTCCTCACGGACGCCGGTGACTTCGATGCGGAGTTCTTCGGGATCTCTCCGCGCGAGGCCCTGGCCACCGACCCGCAGCAGCGGCTCCTCCTGGAGGTCTCCTGGGAGGCGTTGGAACGGGCCGGCATCGACCCGGCCACACTGCGCGACAGCGACACGGGGGTCTTCGCCGGTACGAACGGCCAGGACTACGGAGTCCTGCAACAGACGACCGCCGGCGTCGAGGGCTACACGCTCGCCGGCCGCGCCTCCAGCGTGGTGTCCGGCCGGGTCTCCTACGCGCTGGGTCTGCAGGGCCCGGCGATCACCGTGGACACCGCGTGTTCGTCGTCCCTGGTGGCGCTGCATCTGGCGGCGCAGGCGCTGCGGGCTGGGGAGTGTTCGCTCGCCCTCGCCGGCGGCGTCACCGTCATGGCCACGCCGACGACCTTCATCGAGTTCTCCCGGCAGGGCGGCCTGTCACCTGACGGCCGCTGTCACTCGTACTCGGACTCGGCGGCCGGCACCGCCTGGTCGGAGGGTGTGGGTGTGGTGGTGGTGGAGCGTTTGTCGGATGCGCGTCGTCGGGGTCATGTGGTGTTGGCGGTGGTGCGGGGGAGTGCGGTTAATCAGGATGGTGCGTCGAATGGGTTGACGGCGCCGAGTGGTGTTGCTCAGCAGCGGGTGATTCGTCAGGCGTTGGTGCGGGCGGGTTTGGGGGTGGGTGATGTGGATGTGGTGGAGGGGCATGGTACGGGGACGCGGTTGGGTGATCCGATTGAGGCGCAGGCGTTGTTGGCGACGTATGGGCAGGGTCGGTCGGTGGGGCGGCCGTTGTGGTTGGGGTCGGTGAAGTCGAATTTGGGTCATACGCAGGCGGCGGCGGGTGTGGCGGGTGTGATCAAGATGGTGCAGGCGTTGCGGTTCGGGGTGTTGCCTGCGTCGTTGCATGTGTCGGTGCCGTCGTCGCAGGTGGATTGGTCGAGTGGGGCGGTGCGGGTGTTGGGTGAGGCGCGGGTGTGGCCGGAGGTGGGTCGTGTCCGGCGGGCGGGGGTGTCGTCGTTCGGGATCAGTGGGACGAATGCGCATGTGATTCTGGAGGGGCCGGTGGAGGAGCCGGCGGTGCCGGAGTCACCTGCTGTGCCAGGGTCGCCTGCCCCGCCCGTCGTTCCGTGGGTGATCTCGGCGAAGAGTCCGGCCGCTCTGCGAGCACGGGCGGAGCAGCTGTTGTCGTCTGCGGAGCTCGATCCGACCGACGTCGGCTACTCGCTGGCGACCACCCGGACGGCGTTCGAGCACCGCGCGGCCATCGTGGCCGGCGACCGGGCCGAGTTCGGCGCGGCCCTGGAGACACTGGTGTCCGGAGGCGAGCGTGCCGGACTCTTCCGGGCCGCGGCCGCGTCCGCGCCCCGGCTGGCGATGGTCTTCTCCGGTCAGGGCTCGCAGCGGCCCGGGATGGGCGCCGAACTGTACCGCCGCTATCCCGCCTTCACGCAGGCCATGGAGGAGGTGCTGGCCAGGCTGCCGATCCGCGACGTGCTCTTCGGCGAGGACCAGGCCCGGCTCGGGGAGACCGGCAACGCCCAGCCCGCTCTGTTCGCGTTCCAGGTGGCGCTGTTCCGGCTGATCGAGTCCTGGGGGATCGTGCCCGATCACGTGGCCGGGCACTCGATCGGCGAGATCGCAGCCGCCCACGTCGCCGGTGTGCTCTCGCTGGACGACGCGTGCACGCTGGTGGCCGAGCGTGCCCGCCTGATGCAGGCGTTGCCCGGGGGCGGGGCGATGGTGGCCCTGCGGGTAGGTGAGGAGGAGGTCCTGCCGCTGCTCTCCGACGAGGTGTCCATCGCCGCGGTCAACGGCCCCCGGGCGGTGGTGATCGCGGGTGCGGAGGAAGCGGTCCTGCGGACGGCCGCCGGATTCGACCAGTCGACCCGGCTGCGGGTGTCGCACGCCTTCCACTCGCACCTGATGCAGCCGGTCCTCGCCGAGTTCCAGGAGGTCGTCGACCGCCTGACGTTCAGCAAACCCGTGATCGACTTCGTCGCAGGTGGCGACGTCACCGAGCCCGGCTACTGGGTCCGGCACATCCGCGACACGGTGCGGTATGCCGATCGGGTCGCACGGCTCAGCGAACTCGGCGTCACCGTGTCCCTGGAGATCGGGCCGGACTCGGTGCTGTCGGCGCTGGGCCCGCGCGACGCGGTCAACATCCCGTTGTGCAGGCGCAGCCAGCCCGAGGACGTCGCCGCGATCACCGCGACCGCACGCGCCCACGTGCACGGCGTCGAGGTGCACTGGCCGGCGTTGTTCCCGGGCGCCCGCCGGGTCGACCTGCCGACGTACCCCTTCCAGTCCACACGGTTCTGGCCCAGCGCCACCCTCGCGACCGGCGATGTCACCCGGGCCGGGCTGGACGCCGTGGACCATGCCCTGCTCGGCGCCGGAGTGGACCTGCCCGACCGGGGCGGATGGGTCTTCACCGGCAGGCTGTCCGTCGCCGCCCAGCCCTGGTTGGCCGACCATGTCGTCCACGGCGTGAACCTCTTCCCGGCCACCGGCTTCGTGGAGTTGGTACGTCGCGCCGGGCAGGCTGTCGACTGTGTCGTTCTCGACGAACTGATGCTCCGGACGCCTCTGGTCCTGCCCGCCGCCGACACCGTGCAGGTGCAGGTGATCGTCGACGGCCCGGACGACTCCGGCCGGCGTCCGGTCGCGGTCTACGCCCGGACCGGTGATGACGATGGTCCGTGGACGCAGCACGCGGCGGGCCTGCTCTCCCCGGCGGTGCCGGAGGCCGGCAGCCCGGCGGGCGAATGGCCCACGCCCGGGGCGGTGCCGATCGACCTCGACGGGCTCTACGCCGGGCTTACCAGCCGGGGCTTCGCCTACGGCGAGGCCTTCCGGGGCCTGCGGTCGGCCTGGCGTGCCGGCGACGAGGTCCTCGTGGAGGCCCGGGTCACCGTCGATCCGCAGGGCTACGGAATACACCCGGCCCTGCTGGACGCGGTCCTGCACGCTTCGGTGTTCCTGGAGGGCGGCCACCGGGGCCGGGTGCCCTTCCTGTGGAGCGGCCTGCGCTTCCACGGGCCGGGCGGTGCGATCCTGCGCGCGAGAGTGTGGCGCACCGGTCCGGACACTCTGTCGGTCGACGCGACGGACGAGGCCGGCACCCTCGTCGTGACCGTGGATTCGCTGACCCTGCGCGGCCACACGGCCGAGAGCCGGGTGCGCGACGCGTTGTTCGCGGTCGAATGGCAACCCGGGGAACGCCCCGGCCCCGCCGTCACCGACGGCCACGACCGGATCGACATCACCGGTGAGGATGCCGGCGACGTCCTGGAGATCCTCCAGAACCGCCTGGCCGGCACCGCCGGCCGGCCGCTGGTGCTGGTGACCCGCGGCGCGGTCCAGACAACCCCGGAGGACGACCCGCCGCAGCCCGGGGCGGCGGCCGTCTGGGGCCTGGTGCGGTCCGCTCAGGTCGAACACCCCGGCAGGTTCATCCTGGCCGACCTCCCGGCCGAGGGCGTCCAGGATCTGCCGACGGACCTCTCCGGGTGGGACGAGCCCCAGGTCGCGGTGCGGTCCGGCGGCGTTCTGGTGCCTCGGCTGGTGCCCACGGCGGCGGGTGCGGACTTCCCCGCCGTCGATCCGGAGGCCACCGTGGTGATCACCGGGGGCACCAGCGGCCTCGGCGCACTGGTCGCCCGGCGACTCGTGGCCGAGCACGGCGTCCGCGACCTGTTGCTGCTGAGCCGAAGCGGGCCGGCCACGCCCGAAGCCGCCGAGCTCGCGGCCGAGCTGGGCGCGCGGGTGCTTGCGGTCGACGTGTCCGATCGCGAGGCGCTGAGCCGGGCTCTGCACGGCGTACGGATCGGCGGGGTCGTGCACTCCGCGGTGCTGCTCGACGACGGCCCGGTGGAGTCGCTGACGCCGGATCGCGTCCGGCGGGTGATGTCCACCAAGGTCACCTCCGCGAGGTGGCTGGACGAGTTGACCCGCGACCAGGATCTGTCGTTCTTCGTGATGTTCTCCTCGCTCGCGGGGACGCTGGGCAACGCCGGGCAGGCCGCCTACTCGGCCGCCAACGCGGCGCTGGACGCGTTGGTGACGCGCCGGCGAGCCCGGGGGCTGCCGGCCCAGTCGATCGTCTGGGGCCTGTGGGAGAGAAGCTCGAGCCTGACGGGCGGCATGGGGGCGGCCGACCGGGCGCGCGCGGCGCGTGCCGGGGTCGTTCCCCTGCCGACGGAGGACGGTCTGCTGCTGTTCGACGCCGCGCTCCGGTGCGCCCGGCCCGTGGTGGTGGCGGCCCGACTGCAACCGACGCCCGGGGAGGCGACCGCACCGTTGCTCCGGAGCCTGCTGCCGCGATCCGCACGGGAGGAGCCCCGGCGCGACGACTTCCGTGCCAGGTTGGTGGGGCGCTCCACGGAGGACCGGATGCGAATGCTCCTGGACCTGGTGGGCGGCCATGCGGCCGCAGTGCTGGGGCACCCCACGACATCGGCGATCGGCCCGCACCGGGCCTTCACCGACCTCGGGTTCGACTCGCTGATGGCTGTCGAATTCCGTAACCGTCTCAACGACGCCAGCGGCCTGCGACTGCCCGCCACCATGGTCTTCGAGCACGCCAGTGTGCACGAGCTGGCCGTGCACCTGGAGACGGTGCTGTCCCCCGCAGCAGAGCAGGCCGCCGGCCCCGTCGGCGACGAGCAGGTCCGGCAGCTGCTGCACACCATCCCGATGAGCGAGCTGCGCGAGTCGGGCCTGTGGGACAGCCTGCTCGCGTTGGCCGCCGGCGATCCGGCACGGGCGCGTGCTCTGGAAGCGATCGACGATCTGGACACCGAGAGCCTCATCGCCATGGCGCTTGACGGTGCCCACCCGGGCGACCTAGACGAGGAGGTCTCAGCTCCATGACCGACGAGAAGCTGGTCCAGGCGCTTCGCGCCGCTGTCAAGGAGAACGAACGGCTGCGCCTGCGCAACTCCGGACTGGCCGAGTCGCTCCGGGAGCCGATAGCGATCGTGGGAATGGCCTGCCGGTACCCGGGCGGGGTGGGGTCGCCGGAAGAGCTGTGGCAGTTCGTCGTCGGGGACGGCGACGGGATCACGCAGCTGCCCACCGACCGGGGCTGGGCCGAGGACCTCTACCACCCCGAGCCGGGGATGCCTGGGCACACCTACACCCGCGGCAGTGGATTCCTGCACGACGCGGGGGTCTTCGACGCGGACTTCTTCGGAATCCCGCCGCGGGAGGCCCTGGAGATGGACCCCCAGCAGCGGCTGCTGCTCGAGGTGTCCTGGTCGGCGATCGAACAGGCCGGAATCGACCCGACCACGCTGCGGGGCAGCGACACCGGTGTGTTCGTCGGCGCCATGTACCACGACTATCTCGGCAGCACGGGGACCGGCGCCATGATCTCCGGCCGGATCTCGTACACGCTGGGCCTGGAGGGGCCCGCGATGACCCTGGACACCGCCTGCTCGGCGTCGCTGGTGGCGATGCACGTGGCCGCCGGGGCGCTGCGTGCCAAGGAATGCGGGTTGGCGCTGGTGGGCGGGGTCGCCGTCATGGCGACGCCGGAGGCGGTCATCGAGTTCGGCCGCCGCCGGGGGCTCTCCGAGGACGGCCGGTGCCGGTCCTTCGCCGAGGCCGCGGACGGCACCGGGTTCGCCGAGGGCGTGGGCGTCCTGGTGGTGGAACGGCTGTCGGACGCCCTGCGCAACGGGCACACCGTGCTGGCGGTGGTGCGCGGTAGCGCGGTCAACCAGGACGGTGCGTCGAACGGCTTCACCGCCCCGAGCGTCAAGGCGCAGCAGCGGGTGATCCGTCAGGCGCTCGTGGCCGCCGGCCTGACCGCGGGCGAGGTCGACGTGGTCGAGGGGCACGGCACCGGAACCACCCTCGGCGACCCGATCGAGGCGCAGGCACTGCTCACCACCTACGGACGTGACCGGCCCGCAGAGCGACCGCTGTGGCTGGGATCGATAAAGTCCAACATAGGCCACACGCAGGCCGCTGCGGGCGTCGCCGGCATCATCAAGATGATCTTCGCGATGCGTCACGGCCGGCTGCCCCGTACGTTGCACGTGGACGAGCCGAGCCGCCAGGTGGACTGGTCGAGCGGCGGCGTACGCCTGCTCCTCGATCCGCGCGACTGGCCCCGCGGGCAGCAACCGCGGCGGGCGGGGATCTCCGGATTCGGCGTGAGCGGAACCAACGCGCACGTCATCATCGAGGAACCGCCGGCCGAGCGTCCGCAGTCGGCAGCGGGACCGGACCACGTCGCGACGACGCCCCCCAGCCTGCCTTGGCCGGTATCCGGGCGAACGCCCGAAGCCCTGCGGACGCAGGCCGGGCGGCTGCTGGCCCACCTGGACCGCCAGGAGGAGCCGGACCCTGCCGACGTGGCACGCTCGTTGATCACCCGTCCGGCGTTCGCGCATCGCGCGGTGGTGACCGGTTCGAGCCGGGCGGACCTGCGGCGGGGCCTCGCCGCGGTGGCCAAGGGAGAGGACGACCCCGAGGTGTTCACCGGCGAAGCCCGACCGGCCGGGCTGACGGCGTTCGCCTTCACCGGGCAGGGTTCCCAGCGGCTGGGCATGGGCCGCGAACTCGTCCGGGCCTTTCCGCAGTTCGCCGCAGCCTTCGCCGCGGTCGCCGTGGAGCTGGACAGGCACCTGTCGCGTCCGTTGCGCGAGGTCCTCTGGGGCGACGCCCCGGAACTGGTCGAGCAGACCGAGTACGCCCAGACCGGGTTGTTCGCCTTCGAAGTGGCGCTCACCGAGCTGATGCGGTCCTTCGGTATCCGGCCGGACGTGGTGCTCGGCCACTCGGTCGGCGAACTGGTCGCCGCGCAGGTGGCCGGGGTGCTGTCCCTGCCCGACGCGGCCCGCCTGGTCGCGGCCCGCGCCCGGTTGATGCAGGCACTTCCGCCCGGCGGTGCGATGGTGTCGGTACGCGCGGACGAGGCGGCTGTGGCAGCGTACCTGTCCGAGCAGGTGGCAGTCGCAGCGGTGAACGGACCCACCGCCGTCGTGCTCTCCGGAGCGGAGCAGCCGGTGCTCGCGGCCGCCGCCGACCTGGCCGCCCGGGGCGTCCGGACTACGCGGCTCGCGGTGAGCCACGCGTTCCACTCTCCGATGATCGAGGGCATGCTCGAGGAGTTCCGCGGGGTCCTGGAGACGGTGGAGTTGCGGCCACCCGTCCTCCCGCTGGTGTCCGGCGTAACGGGAAGACTCGCCTCGGCGGCGGAGTTGTGCTCGCCGGAGCACTGGGTGGCGAACATCCGGGACACCGTGCGGTTCACCGACTGTGTGAACGCCCTCGGCGGGCAGGGAGTCACCTCCTGTGTGGAGATCGGTCCGGACGCCGTGCTCTCCGGACTGGCCACGGCGGAGGTGCCGTGGGTGCCGGCGCAGCGCCGTCGGCTGGCCGAGCCGGTCGCACTTCTCGCCGCGCTGGCCAGGTCGCACGCCGACGGCCGGGCCGTCGACTGGCGCGGGTGGCTCGGCGGCGCCGGGCGGCGGATCGACCTGCCGACCTATGCCTTCCAGCACAAACGGTACTGGGCCGGCGGTATCAGTCTGGCGCACGACGCCGGGCGCGGGTCGTCCGCCCTCGACCACGACCTCCTCCGGGAGGTGGTGGAGTCGCCCGACTCGGATCGGCTGGTCGTGACCGGTCGCGTGTCGCGGTACGCCCAGCCGTGGCTGGCCGATCACGCGTTCGGTGGAGTGGTGCTTCTTCCCGGCGCGGCGTTCGTCGACCTCGCCCTCACCGTCGGCCGGCTGGTCGGTTGCCCGGCTGTCGACGACCTGACCGTCGCGACGCCGATGGCTGTGCCCGAGCAGGGCGAGGTCTCTCTGCAGGTCGTGCTGGAGCCGAGCGGGACCGCTGGTCAGCGGGCGGTGAAGGTGTACTCCCGGGTACCGGATCAGCCTGGCTGGACCTGCCATGCCACCGGGCACCTGTCGAGCCGCGAGGCACCCCTGCCGCTGGCCGAAACAGCCTGGCCGCCGGCGGGAGCCACGCAGGTGAGCACCGACGGCACCTACGAGAGGCTCGCCGACCAGGGCTTCGAGTACGGCCCGACGTTCCAGGGCCTGCGTGCGGTGTGGAAGCGGGACGACGTCGTCTGCGCCGAGGTGACGGTGGAGGAGGCCGGCCGCCACAGCGTGCACCCGGCTCTGCTGGACGCCTCCCTGCACGCGGCCACGTTGCTCGTCTCCGCCGGGTTGCCCTTCGCCTGGACCGGTGTCTCGGTGTTCGCCACAGACACCTCGGTGGCCCGGGTCTGGCTCAGGCGTACCGGTGCAGACGCCATCGCGGTCGCCGCGTTCGACCAGGCGGGCAGCCCGGTGTACGCGGTGGATTCCCTGACGCTGCGGCCGGTGACGACGGATCAGCTGGCGGCCGACACCGTGCTCCGGCGGGCGATGTTCCAGGTGGAGTGGCAGGCGGTGGAGCAGGCGCAGGGGCCCGACGGGATCGCGTTCGACGTGCGGCGATGTGGCGGCGGGCACCCGCGCGACGCGGTCACCGACGCCCTTCGCCAGGTGCAGGAATGGCTTGCCGAGCGCCGGGACGATCAGGAGCGGCTGATGATCCAGACGGCCGGGGCGGTCGCGGTGACGGCCGGCGATGTCGTCTCCGACCTGGGTGCCGCAGGGGTCTGGGGACTCGTACGCTCGGCCCAGTCGGAACATCCCGAACGCCTCGTCCTCGTCGACACCGACGGCACGCACGACGAGCGGGCGCTGGGCGCCGTGGTCGCGGCCGGGGAGAGCCAGATCGCGGTCCGGGACGGCCGGATGCTGGTGCCCCGGCTGGTGCGGACACCGGTGCCCCCCGCTTCCGGAGACGAAGGACCGCTGGTGTCACCCGAGGAGACGGTCGTGATCACCGGAGGCACGGGAGCGCTCGGCCGGCTGATCGCGCGTCATCTCGTCGTCGACCGTGGCGTCCAGAACCTGCTGGTGCTGAGCAGGAGCGGCCCGGAGTCTCCCGCCGCCGCGGAACTCGTCGAGCAACTGGGGGCACGCGTGGTCGCGGTCGACATCGCCGACCGCGACGCGCTGGCGCGCGTGCTCGCGGGCGTACGGATCGGCGGGGTCGTTCACGCGGCAGGCGTGCTCGACGACGGTGTGCTCGAGTCGATGACGCCGGAGCGGGTCGGTGGCGTGCTCCGGGCGAAGGCCGACGCCGCCGTCGCGCTGCACGAGTTGACCAGGGACCGGCCGCCGGCGTTCTTCACGCTGTTCTCCTCCGCCGCCGGGATCCTGGGAAGCCCAGGTCAGAGCGCGTACGCCGCGGCGAACGCGACGCTCGACGGCCTGGCGGCGCACCGCCGGTCGCTAGGGCTCCCCGCCCAGTCGCTGGCCTGGGGGCTGTGGGCGCAGAGCGACGGGATGGCGTCCGCGATGGGCGAGACCGGCCGCGCCCGGGTGGACCGGGCGGGTGTCGCGCCGCTGTCTGCCGCCGAGGGACTCGCCCTGTTCGACGCGGCGCTGCGGATCGACGTTCCCCTGCTGGTGCCCGCGCGTCTCGGCGTGGCCGCGAACGAAAGCCCGTCCACCATGATGCGCGGCCTGCGTTCCGGTCAGGCACTCCGGAACACCGAACAGCGCAACGTGCTGCATCGGCTGGCCGGGCTGTCGCCCGGCGAGCAGCACAGTGTGCTGGTGGACGTGGTGCGCGGGCACGCCGCGGCCGTCCTGGGTCATCCGGGGCCTGACGCCGTGGGTGCCGGGCGGACCTTCAAGGACCTGGGGTTCGACTCGCTGATGGCCGTCGAACTGCGCAACCGACTGCAGGCCGCGACCGGCCTGCGGCTGTTGCCCACCCTGGTCTTCGACCATCCGAACCCGACGGAGCTGGCGGCTCACCTGCGGGAGGCGGCCGTGCCGGTGCAGGAGGCCACGCCATCGCCCGTCCTGGAGGCGCTGGGCCGACTGGAGTCGCTGCTTTCGTCGCTGGACCCGGGCGACGGCATCCGACCGCAGGTCACCGACCGGCTGGGGCGTCTGCTGTCCGATCTTGGCGATCGGTCGACGCCGTCCGGGATCGATCTGATGAGCGCGTCGCGGCAGGAGATGCTCAATCTGATCGACAGCAGGTTCGGCGTTTAGAATCCGACCAGGAAGGCAAGGCACAGCACATGGCGAATTCAGCGCCGGTATCGACCGACGTCGGGCACATGTACGACGTCATGACCGAACTGTTCACCACTCTGCTCGACGGCAACATCCACGTTGGCTACTGGAGCGACGACGAGGACCGTGCTTCTGTGGCCGAGGCCTCCGGGCGGCTCACCGACATGGTGGTCGACCGCGTCGGTGCCGGTCCCGGCAGCCAGGTGCTGGATGTCGGCTGCGGGGCGGGTACCGCGTCGCTCCGGCTCGCCACCACACAGGACGAGGCGGTGGTGACGGGAATCTCCGTCAGCCACGGGCAGATCGAGACGGCCAAGGCCCGCGCGCGGGAGCTCGGCGTGGCTCACCGGGTGCATTTCCGATACGCTGACGCGATGGATCTGCCGTTTGGACCCGGTATGTTCGACGGAGCCTTCGCGATCGAATCCCTCATCCACATGCCGGACCAGGACGGGGCGCTCCAGGAGATCGGCACGGTGTTACGTCCCGGCGCGCGGCTGGTCATCGCTGACATCATCGAAAGGTGCCCGGCGAGCGGCGCGGAGAAAGAGATCATCGACAACTTCTGCGCCGTGACACAGTGCCGGACGATCGCATCATTGCCCGACAAGCTGGACCGGGCGGGTTTCGAGGTCCTGGAGTTCGAAGACATCAGTGCGAACGTGATGCGAGCGTTCGCGGTGCTGTCCGAACGCATGCGTGAGGTCCGGGCGGACTTCGTCAGCAGGATCGTGCCTGCGCACTTCGACCAGTTGGTTGAGCTGTTCAGGTGCTTCAGCGGCGTCACCGCGGCTGGCTATGTCCTGGCGGTGGCCCAGCGCCGGTGATCGTGAGCGGGAAGGGTCCATCCCATCGATCGGCTGGGAGTGACGAGGTGCTTGCCCGGCATCAGCTCGGCCTGCTCGCCGGCCCTGCACGCGACGACGAGCGACACCTGGCGCGGCCCCACGGTCAGCCCGTCCAGCCCGAGTTGATCGGCAGGTCAGCGGAGACGGAGCTGCTCGACGCCCTGCTGCGCGGCCGTGAACGCATCCCCGCATTGCTTGTGAGCGGCGACATCGGCGTCGGCAAGACGGCATTGCTTCGCGCCATGGACGAACAGGCTCGCCTGGCCGGTCGCCGCGTCGTGTGGATCACCGGCGCGCCGGCCGAGGCCGACCTTTCCTACTCGGGCCTGCATCAGCTCCTCTACTCCCTACGGAGCGACCTCGACCGCCTGCCCCTCCATCAGCGGGTCACGCTGTCTCGGATCCTCGGGCACACCGACGGCCCAACACCCGGTCGGCTGGCGACCTGCGTGGCCACCCTGTCCCTGGTCACCGATCTGGCCGACGACGGTGGCCTGGTGGTGCTGGTCGACGATGCCCAGTGGGTCGACCGGGAGAGCACGGAACTGCTCGCCTTCGTCGCACGCCGGACCTGCGATCTGGCCGGCCTGGTCATGGTGGCCGCCGTCCGCCAGCCCAGACCGCTGCTCGCCGCCGCCGGGCAGTACGGCCGTCAGCTCGCGCCGTTGTCGGATGACGACGCCGGCCTGCTGATCGACGCCTGGCACCCCGCACTGCACAGCCGTGTCCGGCGCGTGCTGCTCGACCACGCTCGCGGTAACCCGCTGGCGCTGATCGAGTTGCCGAAGGCGCTCAGCGAGGAGCAGCGGTACGCGAGCCTGCCGCTGCCTGTCCACCTGCCGGTGACCCCGCGGATCAGCGAGCACTTCGGTGCACGGATTCGCGAACTGCCCGAGTCGGCCCGGCAGATCCTGCTGGTCGCCGCTCTCGACGAGAGGTGCCATCTGGCGACGATCGCCGAGGCGACCGGCGAGACCGATGTGACAACTCAGCTCGGCCCGGCCGAACGGCACAACCTCGTCACGATGGGCACTGACCGGTTGCTCTTCACTCATCCACTGATCCGGCTGACCACGATCGACCTGGCCACCCGGGGCGAGTTGCGGACAGCACACCGCCGGCTGGCCGGGGTGACCAACGCCGATCAGGACGCCCGGGCCACGCATCTGGCGGCGGCGGCGCTGGGCCCGGACGACGCCGTGGCCGACGCCCTGGCGGCGGCCGGCAACCGCGCCGCAGGCCGGGGCGTGCTCACGACGGCCGCTGAGATGTTCGCCCGTGCGGCCGAGCTGAGTACCGCCCTGGCCGGTCGCGCCGAGCGGCTGGGCATCGCGGCCCAACTGGCCTGCAGGGCCGGCTGGCTGCAGTGGGCGAAGCAGCTCAACGCGGCTGCGGGAGCGTTGGGCGCCAACACCCACGCCGCCGCGATCAGCGCGTACATCCTCTCGCTCGACGGGGGCGACGTGGACATGGCGCACCGCCGCCTCCTGCGGGTGTTCGATGATCCCGCCACCAGCGTGCCGATGCGCCGGTTGGCGCTGGAGATGCTGTTCCACGTGTGTGTCATCGCCGACCGGCCGGACCACTGGGCTGCCCTGGACACTGTGCTGGCCCTCACTGATTTCGAGTCGGCGGACATCGTCTTCCGATGCCGCGCGATTCTCTCCGGTCGGGACGGCGACGCCTCCACGATGCGTGAGCGGTTTCTGGAGCTGCTCGACGGCTGGCCGAAGACGCCGGCGGAGCTCACCGTCCTCTCGACGGCGTCTCTCTCCGCCACCGCCGTCGCCCTCGACGCGGTCACCGAGTTGTTGCCGGTGCTGCGTGGCCTGCCCGATGCATCGGCCGACAACCGGGCAGTGCCGACGGCGAGGTTCGGCCTCCATATTGAGGTCCTGGACCGATATCACTCGGGGCGCTGGGACGAGGCGGAGACCCTGCTGCGGGAGGGCACCGCCGTGGCGGGCGTCAGCGGTCTGCGTACCCTGGAGGGCATTTCCCGGTGCCAGCGCGCGCTGCTGGCTGCGGTACGCGGTGAGACCGAGCAGGCACTGGAGCTGACTGACGAGGTGCTGCGGTGGGCCACACCGCGCGGGATCGGACTGGCGATCATCCTGGCCCACCATGCCCGGGCGCTGGTGGCCCTGGGCACCGGCGACCACGAACAGGCCTATGCGAGCCTGGCCGGCATCGCGCCCGCCGGCGCGGTGGCCCGCCTTCCGGTCAGCGCCCGCTGCATCGTGTTCGATCTGGCCGATGCCGCCGTGCGGACCGGGCACGGTCAGCAGGCGGCTGCATATCTGGAGACGCTGCGCGAGGCGGGCTTCGACCGCCTGTCCCCGCGGATGGCCATGCTGACCTGCGGGGCCGCTGCCCTGCTTGCCCTGGACAGCCGGACACACGAGGTCTTCCGGAAGGCGCTGGCCGCGCCGGGACACGAACGCTGGCCGCTCGAGCACGCCCGGATCCGCCTCGCGTACGGTGAGCGGCTGCGGCGCTCCAAGGAGATCGGCCCGGCCCGCGTGGAGCTGGGCGCGGCACTGGAGATCCTGGAAAGGCTCGGGGCGAGGCCGTGGGCGGAGCGGGCTCGTCATGAGCTGCGTGCCGCCGGCCTGGCGGTCGCCCGGCCCGCCGCAGGGCCGGCTGGGCTCACGGCGCAGGAGGAGTCCGTCGCCAGGCTCGCGGCCCAGGGCCTGACGAACAAGCAGATCGCCGTCCGGCTGCGCCTGTCGGACCGCACCGTCAGCGGGCACCTCTACAAGGTTTACCCCAAGCTCGGTGTCACCTCGCGGACCGGGCTGCGCGATGCCCTGGAAATACGAGCCGGATGGGATGCGGATGGCACAGCAGACTGAGTTCACCGAGGCCCTGCTCGGTTACGTCCGGGAGGTCTCACTGCGGGACGACGAGATCCTCGCCGATCTGCGTCGAGAGACCGCCGCACTGCCGATGGGCCGGGCGATGCAGATCATGCCGGAGGAGGGCCAGTTGCTGGCGTTGCTCGTCAAGCTGACCGCGGCGTCTCTGTCAGTGGTCGAAGTCGGTACCTTCACCGGCTACAGCACGCTGTGCATGGCGCGGGCTCTCCGGCCCGGTGGCCGGCTGTTCACGGTGGACATCTCCGAGAGGTGGCCGATGATCGCCGCACCGTACTGGGAGCGTGCCGGTGTGGCCGAACGCATCGACGTGCGCATCGGTGCCGCGCGGGAGGTCCTGTCGGAGCTCGAGAGGGAACTTGGACCGGGCACGGTGGACCTGGTGTTCATCGACGCCGACAAGGCGGGCTATCCGGACTACTACGAGGCCGCGCTGCGACTCGTCCGCCGGGGCGGGTTGGTCGTTCTGGACAACACGGTGTTCTTCGGCCGGGTTCTGGGCGAGGAACACCGTGACCAGGACACCGTCACCATCCGGGAGCTGAACGTCTCGTTGCTCGCCGACGACCGGGTCGACCTGGCGATGCTGTCCTTTGCCGACGGCCTCACGCTGGCGGTGAAGCGCTAAGAGGTTGATTCGAGAGGTTTCGTCCGCCGAGGGTTTGACCGGGGTTTCGGGGGCTACTCGAGGAGCTAACTGGACGGCGGCGATGGAGCGAGGCTGAACAGACCGGGTTCGGGCTCGGCCAGGATCTGACGGGCGACGAGGCGTTTGAGTCTGGCGCGCAGACCTTCGGTGTCCTTGGCGGTGGTGCCGGTGCCGAGTGCGCGGCAGATGTCCT
>NZ_JBIUCH010000025.1:0-99556 GCF_044548625.1 Micromonospora sp. NPDC051925
CCGTGTGAGTCCTCGCTCGTCCACCAGGGCAGCCAAACACAACCCAAAAAGCCCTACAAGCGACACACCGGAACAACCTAACAAAGCACTACTAGTTAGGTTAGGTGGGTGTGCCAGGTCAGGGCGGCGGGGTCGGTGAGGGAGGCGACCTGGTCGATGATCACGCGTAGTCGGGCGGGATCGTCGCCGGCCTGCTGCCACAGGGGGGCGAAGACCGGGTCCAGGCCGTCCGGGGCGCGATCGATGAGCGCGGTGACCAGTTCGGTGAGGACCTCCCGCTGCCGAAGGTAACGGGCGCGGGCGTCCGGACGACACATCACGTACCGCCAGGCGATGCCCTTGAGCAGCGCACACTGCGCCCTGATGCGGCGCGGCACCACCAGGTTGGCGGCGTACCGGTGGTGCGGGCCGGGGCCGAAGCGGTCCCGGGTCGCCCCCACCACGGTCGCCACGAACCGGCCGGTGAGCACGCTGGTGGTGGCCTTCAGCGCGACCTGCGCCCGGTGGCTGCCGTCGTAACCGGCCAGCGAGGTGAGCGCCGGATCGGCGAGCAGCTCGACCAGCACCCCGCCGAGATCGGCCGGGGACTCCCCGGAGTAGACGGCGGCCACGTCCGCACAGAGCGCCGCCCGCTCGTCCGGGTCGTCGAGGAGCGGACGCAGCGAGACGTAGCCGCCGTGGATGCCGTCCTCGACGTCGTGCACCGAGTACGCCACATCGTCGGCCCAGTCCATCACCTGCGCCTCCAGGCAGCGGCGGGCACCACCCCCGGACCCGTCGATGCCAGCCTCATCGAGGCCAGCCCGACCGATCCCGGACACCTTGATGCCGGCCCGGCCGATGCCGGACGCGTCGATGCCAGCCCGACCGGTACCGGACACGTCGGGGCCGGACGCATCGGGGCCAGCCGCGTCGGGGTTAGCCGCGTCGGGACCAGCCCGGCCAGGGCGGGACACATCGAGGCCAGCCGGGTCGAGGCCAGCCGGGTCGGGGCCGGCGGGGCTGCCGGCGCGCAGCCAGTCGAAGACCGGGCGGTCGTCGCCGTACACGCCGAACTTGCGCAGTCCGGGCCGGCGGGGCCACGGGTACTTGCTGACCGCGTCGAGCGCGGCCCGGGTGAGGTTGAGCCCGGCCGGGCTGCCGTCCGGGGCGAGCACCTTGGCCTCCAGCCGGGTGAGCACCCGCAGCGTCTGCGCGTTTCCCTCGAATCCGCCACAGGGCGCGGCGAGCGCGTCCAGGGTGTCCTCGCCGTTGTGCCCGAAGGGCGGGTGCCCGAGGTCGTGGGCGAGCCCGGCGGTGTCCACCAGATCCGGGTCGCAGCCGAGCCGGGCACCCATCTCCCGGGCGATCTGGGCCACCTCCAGCGAGTGGGTCAGCCGGGTACGCAGGAAGTCGTCGGTGCCGGCGACGTGCACCTGCGTCTTCGCGGCGAGCCGACGGAACGCCGCCGAGTGCAGCACCCGGGCCCGGTCCCGCTCATACGGCGATCGACCGTGCCCGGTGTCCTTCGGTACCTCCTTGACCCACCGTTGCGCATCGGCCGGTTCCGCCCCGGCGGCAGCGGGCGACCCCCCGGTCACGAGCGACGCCCGATCACGAGCAACCCCCGGGTCACGAGCAACCCCCCGAGCACCAGCAATCCCCGGCGGAGGGTTCGGCGGGCATCTCAGCCCTGCCGCTGGGCGCGGAGTTCGATGCCCTCGGGGTCGGGCGCGGTCACGCCGGTGTCGGACCGGCCGGCATCGACGATCATGTTCGCCCAGACGCTGGTCATGCGGCCACCCTTCACGGTCGTACCCCATGGTCGAGGGAGCCCAGGTTACGCCGCACCGGCCGGCACACCGGCCGAGGTGGTCAGACGGCACCCGGCGGCGGGTCCAGCCGCGCTGGGCGGTCGGCCCGGGACCGGGTCAGGCCCGCCGCCGGGCAACTCCCCCGGATCTGGACGGAGCCGCCGCCGGGCGGTCGGCCCGGGACCGGGTCAGGCCCGCCGCCGGGCAACTCTCCCGGATCTGGGCGGTGGCGAGGGGTGGTCGTCGGGCCCGGTCAGCGACTGTCCGAGCCGGTCGTCTCGATGGCGGCCCGACCGGCCTCCAGCCGGGCGACCGGCACCCGGAACGGCGAGCAGGAGACGTAGTCCAGCCCCACCTCGTGGAAGAAGTGCACCGAGTCGGGGTCGCCGCCGTGTTCGCCGCAGACGCCGAGCTTCAACCCGGGCCGGGCCGCCCGGCCCTCCTCGGCGGCGATCCGGACCAGCCGGCCGACCCCGTCGCGGTCGATCGACTCGAACGGGGAGATGCCGAAGATGCCCAGCTCCAGGTAGCGCCAGAAGAACGCGCCCTCGACGTCGTCGCGGGAGAACCCCCAGCCCATCTGGGTGAGGTCGTTGGTGCCGAAGGAAAAGAACTCCGCCGCCTCGGCGATCTGCCCGGCGGTCAGCGCCGCCCGGGGCACCTCGATCATCGTGCCGATCAGCACCTCGACCCCGCTGTCCCCGACCACCTCGGCGATGATCTTCTCGGCCTCGGCGCGTACCGTCTCCAGCTCCTGCACGGCCCCGACCAGCGGGACCATGATCTCCGGGCGGGCCACGCCGCCGTCGCGGGTGACCGCCACGGCGGCCTCGGCGATGGCCCGGACCTGCATGGCGAACAGGCCGGGGATGACCAGGCCGAGGCGGACGCCGCGCAGGCCGAGCATCGGGTTCTCCTCGTGCATCCGCCGGACGGCGGCGAGCAGCGCCTCCTCCTTGGCGACGTCCTCGCCGCGCTCCTGGGCGACCGCGACGTTGACCGCGAGCTGCTCCAGCGGGGGCAGGAACTCGTGCAGCGGCGGGTCGATCAGTCGGACGGTGACGGGCAGCCCGTCCATCTCGCGGAAGATCTCCACGAAGTCCTGCCGTTGCAGGGGCAACAGCGCGGCGAGCGCGTCCGTCCGGTCCGTGTCGGTGGCGGCGAGGATCAGCCGCTCGACCAGCTCCCGCCGGTCACCGAGGAACATGTGCTCGGTGCGGCACAGCCCGATGCCCT
Organism: Micromonospora sp. NPDC051925; assembly: GCF_044548625.1. NCBI lineage: Bacteria > Bacillati > Actinomycetota > Actinomycetes > Micromonosporales > Micromonosporaceae > Micromonospora > Micromonospora sp. NPDC051925. Next base: position 3,030 of record NZ_JBIUCH010000025.1, read on the forward strand.
CCGCGCCGAAGCGCCGGGCCCGCGCCGCGTCCGCGCCGGTGTCGGCGTTCGTCCGGACCGTCAGCCGCCGCCGGTCGTCGGCGTGCGTCATGATCCGGTGTACGGCCCGGACCAGCGCGTTGTCGATGTGCTCCGGGTCAAGACTGCCCTCGAAGTACTGCACCACCTCCGAGGGCATGACCGGCACCTCGCCGAGGTAGACCTTGCCGGTGGTGCCGTCGATGGAGACGACGTCGCCCTCGGTGACCGTCCGGCCGCCGACGACGAACCGCTTCGCCGGGACGTCGACCTCGATCTCGTCGGCCCCGGAGACGCAGGTCTTGCCCATCCCCCGGGCCACCACGGCGGCGTGGCTGGTCTTGCCGCCGCGCGAGGTGAGGATGCCCTGGGCGGCGATCATGCCGTTGAGGTCGTCGGGGTTGGTCTCCCGGCGGACCAGGATCACCGACTTCCCCTCGGCGGCCAGCTCGACCGCGCGAGCGGAGGTGAAGACCACCGTGCCGGAGGCCGCCCCCGGGGAGGCGCCGATGCCCCTGGCGACCGGCGGGAACTCGTGGTCGAGCTGGAAGCGGGGGAACATCAGCTGGGCGAGCTGCGCGCCGTTGACCCGGTGCAGCGCCTCGTCGAGATCGATCAGGCCCTCGTCGACGAGTTGCCCGGCGATGACGAACGCGGCGGCGGCGGTGCGCTTGCCGACCCGGGTCTGGAGCATCCAGAGCTTGCCGCGCTCGATGGTGAACTCGATGTCGCAGAGATCCTGGTAGTGCCCCTCCAGCCGGGCCATGATGTCGAGCAGTTCGTGGTAGGACCTGCTGTCCAGCCGTTCCAGCTCCTGCAACGGCACGGTGTTGCGGATGCCGGCGACGACGTCCTCGCCCTGGGCGTTGGCCAGGTAGTCGCCGTAGATGCCCTGCGCGCCGCTGCCCGGATCGCGGGTGAAGGCGACACCGGTGCCGGAGTCGGGGCCGAGGTTGCCGAAGACCATCGCCACCACGTTGACCGCGGTGCCCAGGTCGGCCGGGATGCGCTCCTGGCGGCGGTAGAGGATCGCCCGCTCGGCGTTCCACGACTCGAAGACCGCCCGGATGGCCAGGTCGAGCTGCTCGCGCGGCTCCTGCGGGAACTCCCGCCCGGTGTGCCGGACAAAGATCTTCTGGTACGCGTCGACCAGCCCGCGCAGGTCGTCGGCGTCCAGGTCGAGGTCGTTGGTGGCGCCCTTGGCGCGCTTGGCCTCGTCGAGGGCGTGTTCGAACTCCTCGCCCGGCACCTCGCAGACGGTCTTGCCGAACATCTGGATCAGCCGCCGGTAGGAGTCCCAGGCGAACCGGTCGTTGCCGCCGGCCTGCGCGCTGAGCCCGACCACGCTGCGATCGTTGAGGCCCACGTTGAGGACGGTCTCCATCATGCCGGGCATCGAGAACTTCGCGCCGGAGCGTACGGAGACCAGCAGCGGGTCCTGCGGGTCGCCGAGGCGGCGGCCCATCTCGCGCTCCAGGGATTCCAGGTGGGCCTCGATCTGCCCGGCCAGCCCGTCCGGCTCGCGCCCGGTCGCCAGGTACGCCTTGCACGCCTCGGTGGTGATGGTGAAGCCGGGTGGCACCGGCAGGCCGAGATTGGTCATCTCGGCCAGATTGGCCCCCTTGCCGCCGAGCAGGTCCTTGAGCTCCTTGTTGCCCTCGGCGAAGTCGTAGACGTACTTGTCGTCCGCCGTCTCGTGCGCTGTCACCAGAAGCCTCCCACGCGCGCCGCAATTGACACTTAACGAAGGTTCAGTTCCGACCTACCCCGGGGCTGACCTCCGGTAATCCGGCTTCGTCAGCGATCGGTGGGCGAAGGTTAAGCGAACATCGGGCGGGCTGGGACCGTTCGGTGACAATGGGCACAACCATCACGACTATCCGCGTTCACGCCGGTTTCTGGGAACGCTTCCATGCGCACGATCACGCAATTCCGATTCCCCCTCGTACCCTTGACGTCACCGGTTCCACGAAAGCTGACCTTTGCCATATCCCTCGCGAATACACCCCCGGAGCTGACCCGTGTCGCTCACCCCACGTACCGGCGTCGACCCCGTCCCCGCCCAGCCGGGCCGGGCCGACCTACCGGCCGCGACCACGCCAGCCTCGACAGCGCCGGCAGCGACCGCGCCATCCGCGACCGCGCTTGCGCGCAGCGCCGCCGAGGCCGCCGATCGGCTGCTCACACCGCCGACGGTCGGGTTGGGCGACGTGGTGCCGGCACCCGAGTCGGTCACCCCGCAGCCGGCCGCCGACTTCGTCCTCCCGGCCGACGCGGCGGTACGGGTGAGCGCCGACCGGGCCGCCCGGGACGTCGCCGAGCACCTCGCGGAGCTGTTGCGCCCGGCGACCGGCCATCCACTGCCGGTCACCGAACTCACCTCCGCCCCGGGCGCGCTGGTGCTCACCCTGGCTGCCGCCGGACCCACCACCGTCCCGCCGGCTCCCGCACCGGCCGGCGCGACCGGCATCCCCGGTCCGCGCGGGGCGGCCCGATCGACCGAGACAGCACGGCCGCACGAGGCAGCACGATCGGACGAGGCCACCCAGGCAGCCCGGTCGGCCCAGACGGCACGGTCGGACGAGGTGACGGTGCAGGCGTGGGGTGGGGAGGGGTACCGGCTCGACGTCGACGCGGCCGAGGTGCGGATCACCGCCAATACCGCGACCGGCCTCTTCTACGGGGTGCAGACGCTGCGGCAACTGCTACCGGCGGCCGTGGAGAGCCGTACTCCGGCGGCCGAGCGCTGGGCGGTGCCGGGCGGCACGATCGTCGACCGCCCCCGCTTCCCCTACCGGGGCGCGATGCTCGACGTGGCCCGGCACTTCTTCGGTGTCGAGGACGTGCTCCGGGTGATCGACCACCTGGCCCGGTACAAACTCAATCACCTGCACCTGCACCTCACCGACGACCAGGGTTGGCGGATCGCCGTCGACTCCTGGCCCCGGCTGGCCACGGTCGGCGGGAGCACCGAGGTGGGCGGTGGCCCCGGCGGCTGGTACACCGCCGCCGACTACCGGCGCATCGTCGGGTACGCCGCCCGCCGCCACGTCACCGTCGTACCCGAGGTGGACCTGCCCGGCCACACCAACGCGGCGCTGGTCGCGTACCCCGAGCTGGCACCGGGCAAGGTCGCGCCGCCGCCGTACACCGGCACCGAGGTCGGCTTCAGCCACGTCGACCCCACCGACGAGCGGACGTACGACTTCGTCGCCGACGTGCTCGGTGAGGTCGCCGCGCTGACCCCCGGGCCGTGGCTGCACATCGGCGGTGACGAGGCGTACAAGGTGAAGGGCTCGGCGTACACCGGGTTCGTGGAGCGGGTGCAGCGGATCGTCGCCGGGCTCGGCAGGACCGTGGTCGGCTGGCACCAGATCGCCCCCGCCGGGCAGCTCGACGGCCGGGTCCTCCAGTGGTGGGGTACGAACGGCGACGACCCGGTGGTGGCGGAGGCGGTACGGCGGGGAGCCCGGCTGATCCTCTCCCCCGGAAACCACGCATACCTGGACATGAAGTACGACCCGGACACCCCGCTCGGACACGACTGGGCCGGTCTGATCGACGTGCACCGGGCGTACCACTGGGATCCGGCGACCCACCTGACCGACGTCCCCGCCGAGGCGGTGCTCGGCGTGGAGGCCCCGCTCTGGACGGAGTCGGTGACCTCGCTGGCGGAGATCGAGTTCCTGTTCTTCCCCCGCCTGCCCGCCCTCGCCGAACTGGCCTGGTCCGCGCCGTCGGCCCGGAACTGGGTCGGCTTCCGGGAGCGGCTGGCCGGCCACGGCCCGCGCTGGCACGCCGCCGGCATCACCTTCCACCCGTCCCCGGAGATCCCCTGGCCCCCCATGGGTGATTCGTCGCCCGGAGTCACTGAACAGTGGGTACGCCAGCCGGCTCCCCCCACCACCCCGGCGCGCCAAGGCTCCTGAACAGCACCGGCCAACTGCCGACGAGATCTTGGACAGTTGACTTTCGGACCGAACGTCGACTGTCCAAGATCTCCCACAAGTCGACTCCTGCCCGCCGCGCGAGGCAGGGAGCCGACGGGCGGGCTGGGGTGCGGGGAGCGGGGCTGGCGTCCGGAGGTGCATTTTTGCGCGCTTTGTGCGGATTCGACCGGATGCTCCGGGTGTCCCGTGACCGGTGCCACCGGCCTGGCGGAATGGCGGGCCGCCGGGGGTGGTTGTAGATGGCACACGTCCACCGCCCTCGCGGCCTCGGACGACTCCCGGCCGGGCTGCGGAATGCCTGGCCCGCCGGGTTGGTTACACCCCCGGACGCCGAGCAGGTCCATTCGATCGCCGGCCGATCCGACTTCGCGACTCCCCCGCGCGGCACCCCCGCAACAGTCTGCGGGTCGCGCCCCCCGACGCAGAGGAGCACCCCATCATGCGTACCGACATCCTGCGGAAGACCGCCCTGGCCGTCGCCGGCCTCGCCGTCACCACCGGCGGCATCGCCGGCCCCGCCATCGCCGCACACGCCGCCGAGACCACCCGACCCGCCGCCGCCGTACAGGCCGACCGCAAGCCCACCGGCGAACGCGAACTCAAGGTCGACTACGCCGCCCAACCCAACTTCTACTACTGCGGCCCCGCCGCCACCCGCAACGCCCTGAGCGTCCAGGGCAAGAACATCGACGTCGACGCCATGGCCAAGGAAATGGGCACCACCGAGAGCGGCACCGACAGCATCAACGACATCACCCCGGTACTGAACAAGGAGATCGGCCGCAACGCGTACCACAGCACCGAGATCCCGGCCGACAAGGTCGACGACAAGCGCATCGGGCAGCTGCGCGCCGACATCGTCCGCGCCGTGGACGACGGCCGGGCCGTGGTCGCCAACATCGCCGGCACCGCCACCGACACCGACGGCAACACCCACTCCTTCGAGGGCGGGCACTACATCAGCGTCGTCGGCTACCGCGACAGCGGCCGGGTCGTGACGATCGCCGACTCCGCCAACCCGGACACCGCCTCCTACCGGATCGACGTCGACGAGCTGGCCCACTGGATCGCCAGCCGCGGCTACGCCTCCTGACCTGCCACACCGATCGACCCGCCACACCGATCGCACGAAGGGCCGGCCCCGAAGGGTCGGCCCTTCGCCGTCTCCACGACCGCCGGAGGCGACGCGGGCAACCGCCGGAACCGACACGGGCGACCGCCGGAGGCGACGCGGGCAACCGCCGGAACCGACACGGGCGACCGCCGGACGCGGTGGTCAGCCGCCCGAGTCTTCCAGTTCGGCGCCCTCGGGGACGGTGTCGTCGTCCCGGCTGGCCAGCCAGCCCTCGGGCAGGAAGACCTTGCCGGGAGAGTTCGTCCGGCCGCGCGGCTGACCGAGCGCGGCCACCGGGAACGGTTCGGTCGGGTCGAGCTTGCCCAGCAGGTCGTCCAGCTGGGCCAGACTCTCGATCATGGCCAGTTCCCGACGCAGTTCACTGCCGACCGGAAAGCCCTTCAGGTACCAGGCGACATGCTTACGGAAGTCGGTGCAGCCGTCCCGCTCACCCCGGGCCGGGGTGCGCGAGCCGGCGGTGAACTGGTCGACCAGCAGCTCGGCGTGTCGCCGCATGGTCACGGCGACCTCGCCGAGGGTCGGCATCCGACGCTCCGGACGGCCGTCGAACGCGGCCTCCAGGTCGGCGAAGAGCCACGGCCGCCCCAGGCAGCCCCGGCCGACCACCACCCCGTCCACCCCGGTGTGGGCGACCATCCGCAGCGCGTCGTCGGCCTCCCAGATGTCGCCGTTGCCGAGCACCGGCACGTCGAGCGTCTGCTTGAGGGTGGCGATGGCGTCCCAGTCGGCGGTGCCGGAGTACCGCTGCGCGGCCGTACGCCCGTGCAGGGCGACCGCCGCGACCCCGGCGTCCTGGGCGGCCAGCCCCGCCTCGACGTACGTCAGGTGGTCGTCGTCGATGCCCTTGCGCATCTTCACGGTGACCGGCACCCCGGCGGGCGAGGCGGCGTCCACCGCGGCCCGCACCAGCCGGGCGAAGAGCCGCCGCCGCCAGGGCAGGGCCGAGCCACCGCCCCTGCGGGTCACCTTCGGCACCGGGCAACCGAAGTTCAGGTCGATGTGATCGGCCAGGTCCCGCTCCACCACGATCCGCACCGCCGCGGCGGTGACCTCCGGGTCGGTGCCGTAGAGCTGGAGGCTGCGCGGCTGCTCGTCGGCGCCGAAGGCGATCATGCGCAGGGTCTTCGGGTTCCGCTGGACCAGCGCGATCGTGGTGATCATCTCGCAGACGTAGATGCCACCGCCCTGCTCCCGACAGAGCTGTCGGAAGCCGACGTTGGTGATGCCGGCCATCGGGGCGAGCACCACCGGCGGCCACACCTGGTGGGGGCCGATGGTGAGCGGGCGCAGGACCGGAGCGGGACTGGTCACGTACCCAAGAATCCCATGCCGCCCCCGACCCGCCCGCCGCCGGTGGCCGGTCGGCGCAGCGAGGGTGAGCGAACTCGCACCGCGACGGCGACCGGTCGGTCGTCGACCCGGGCCGGACGCGACCGGATCAGGCCCGGGAACACGCCGGCCCCGCCCCGGTGGACGGGGCGGGGCCGGCACGACGGCGGTCGTGGTCAGCAGCCGGGCAGCCGCTCGATCAGGTAGCGCTCGACCTGGTCCAGGGCGATCCGCTCCTGGGCCATGGTGTCCCGGTTCCGCACGGTCACCGCGTCGTCGTCGAGGGTGTCGAAGTCGACGGTGACGCAGAACGGGGTGCCGATCTCGTCCTGCCGGCGGTAGCGGCGACCGATCGCCTGCGAGTCGTCGAACTCCACCACCCAGCGCTTACGGAGCTGGGCGGCGAGCCCCTTGGCCTTCGGCGAGAGCGCCTCGTTGCGGGACAGCGGCAGCACCGCCACCTTGACCGGGGCCAGCCGGGGGTCGAAACGCATCACGGTGCGCTTGTCGACGCCGCCCTTGGTGTTCGGGGCCTCGTCCTCGTCGTACGCCTCGAGCAGGAACGCCAGCACCGCGCGGGTGAGGCCGGCGGCCGGCTCGATGACGTACGGCATCCAGCGCTCGTTGCGGGTCTGGTCGAAGTACGACAGGTCGACGCCGGAGTGCTTGCTGTGCGTGGACAGGTCGAAGTCGGTGCGGTTGGCGACGCCCTCCAACTCGGCGAACTCGCTGCCACCGAACCGGAACCGGTACTCGATGTCGACGGTGCGCTTCGAGTAGTGCGAGAGCTTCTCCTTGGGGTGCTCGTAGAAGCGCAGGTTCTCCTCGGAGAGCCCCAGGTCGAGGTACCAGTTCCAGCGCTCCTGCAACCAGTACTCGTGCCACTGCTCGTCGGTGCCCGGCTCGACGAAGAACTCCATCTCCATCTGCTCGAACTCGCGGGTCCGGAAGATGAAGTTGCCCGGGGTGATCTCGTTGCGGAACGACTTGCCGGTCTGCGCGATGCCGAACGGCGGCTTCTTGCGCGCGGCGGTCGCCACGTTGTTGTAGTTGACGAAGATGCCCTGAGCGGTCTCCGGGCGCAGGTAGTGCAGACCCTCGTCGCTCTCCACCGGGCCGAGGTAGGTCTTCATCAGGCCGTTGAACATCTTCGGCTCGGTGAAGGTGCCCTTGTTGCCGCAGTTGGGGCAGTTCAGCTCCGAGAGCGAGGTCAGCGGCTTGCCGTGCTTCTCGGCGTACGCCTCCTCCAGGTGGTCGGCGCGGTACCGCTTGTGGCAGGACTGGCACTCGGTCAGCGGGTCGACGAACTCGGCGAGGTGGCCGCTGGCCTCCCAGACCTTGCGGGCCAGGATGACCGCCGAGTCGAGGCCGACGACGTCGTCGCGCTGCTGGACCATGGTCTTCCACCACTGCCGGCGGACGTTCTCCTTCAGCTCCACGCCGAGCGGGCCGTAGTCCCACGCCGATCGGGTGCCTCCGTAGATCTCGCTGGAGGGGAAGACGAAGCCTCGGCGCTTGGCGAGGCTGACGACGGCGTCGATACGGTCGGCTGGCATGGTTCCTCCTACGCCGGCTGGCGGTCGGCGGGGACGTGAGTGAATGGGACCGAACGGTTCGGGACCACGGTACGACCAGCAGTGTCCCGAGCCCAGCAGAATACCGGGGCCGGCTCAGCTGACCCCGCAGACCTCCATGCCGCCGGTCTGCTGGTCGGCGGCGAGGGTGACCTGCTGGGTGTCCCGGCCGCCGCCGCTGAGGGTCACGTCGACCGGCACGGTCAGGGTCTGCGGGTCGACGTCGCCGACCCGGTACGCGGCGACCGCCGGCTCCTCGGCGATCCGGCGGGTGAACTCGCCCCGGGACTCGCGCCGCCGCAGGTCGTCGCAGAGCGTGTCGTACGCCTTGCCGTACTGCTTGTCGACCAGGGCGCGGTAGTAGTCCTCGGTGACCGCGTGGCCCTGCTCCTCGATCGCCTGCACGTTGCTGACGACCAGCCCGACGGCCGCCGCGCCGCCGCCTCCGCAGCAGATCAGCAGGGCGAGCGCCCCGACGCCGAGCCCCAGCCAGAGCCGCTTGCGGCTGCCCTCGGTGGGCGGCGCGGCGAACGGCGGTGTCACCCCGGGCCCCGGAGGCGGGGCGGGCACACCCGGGTCCTCCGGCGGGCCGGGCAGGCCCGGACCACCCGGGGCGGCGGGCGGGGTGCCGTCCGGGCCGGGTGTCGCGGGGTACGGCGGTGGGGCTGCCGGGCCGGGAGCGGTCATACGAGCAGGGTAGTGCCCGGCGGCTCAGCGGTGCGGACTCGCGGCCCGATCGCTGTCGACGACCACCACCTCGCCGTCGGGGGCGGCGGCGGCCAGCGTCTCGTACGCCGAGGGCTCGTCGGTCGACTCGGCGAGCAGCGGCACCGCGGTGATCTTGACGTCGAACCCGCCCAGCGCCCGCCGGTACGTCCCGACCGACTCCCACTCGGTGAGCAGGCACCAGTGCCGGGGGTCGTCGAGGGCGCGGAGGAGTTCGCCACGCAGGTAGCCGGGGCGGGCGGCGAGCGCGGTCAGCGCGGCGTGCGCCCGCGCGGTGAAGTCGTCCGACGCCTCGACGGCGACCACGAACCGGTTGGTGACCAGCACCGGGTTCCTCCTCGTAGAGTCTGTGGGATGCAGCCTACGCAGCGTCCTCTGCTGGCCCGGTTGGCCCGGGCGAACCCGACGTCGGTGTTCCTCGCCACCCTGGCGCTGGTGCTGGTGGCGTTCTTCGCGCCCGGCCCGGTCGGCGGGGTGCTGCTGTTGGTGCTGGCAGCCGGGCTGGCCTACCTGCTGGCCACCACCTGGCCGGTGCAGGCGCCGCAGACCCGGCTGATCCGGTTGGTGATGTTGACGCTGCTGGTCACGGTGGCCCTGGTCAAGCTCTTCTGACATGCACTCATGCGTTTTTGACAATCATTCTCGTTTTCACGGACAGTTGCCGACATGACCACCCGCACCCGGCTCCGCGCCCTGACCACCGCCGCCACCGCCCTACTCGTCCTCGCCGGTGCCACCGCCTGCTCGGCCGACGGTGCCGGTGCCGACCCGGACCGGGTGGACGTGGTCGCCGCCTTCTACCCCCTCCAGTTCGTCGCCGAGCGGGTCGGCGGGGACGCAGTCACCGTCACCAACCTCGCCAAGCCGGGGGCCGAGCCGCACGACCTGGAACTCAACCCCCGGCAGGTCGGCCAGGTAAGCGAGGCCGAGCTGGTCTTCTACCTGAAGGGCTTCCAGCCGGCGGTGGACGAGGCCGTCGCGCAGAACGCCGCCGACCGGGCCTTCGACGTGACAAGCGTCGCGCCGCTGCGCGCCGCGTCGGCGGGCGGACACCGGCACGAGGGCGAGGCCGGTCACGCCGAGGAGGAGGGCGACGCCAAGGACCCGCACCTCTGGCTCGACCCGACCCGGCTGGCCACCGTCGCCGACCGGCTCGCCGAGCGGCTCGGCACCCTCGACCCGGACCGGGCCGCCGACTACACCACCCGGTCCCGGGCGCTGCGTGGCGAGTTGGAGAAGCTCGACGCCGAGTACACCGCCGGCCTGGAGACCTGTCAGCGCCGGGAGATCGTGGTCAGCCACACCGCCTTCGGCTACCTCACCGAGCGTTACCGGCTGGAGCAGGTCGGCCTGACCGGGCTCACCCCGGACACCGAGCCCTCCCCGCAGCGGCTGGCCGAGGTCACCAGGGAGGCCCGCGAACACGGCGCCACCACGATCTTCTTCGAGACGCTGGTCAGCCCGAAGGTGGCCGAGACCATCGCCGCCGAGGTCGGTGCGAAGACCGCGGTGCTGGACCCGCTCGAAGGGCTCTCCGTCGACGGGGGTGGCGACTACCTTTCGGTGATGCGCACGAACCTGACCACGCTCCGTACCGCCCTGGGGTGCTCGTGACCACGCCGGTGATCCAGGTGACGCAGGCGTCGGCCGGCTACGACGGCCGGCCGGTGCTGCGGGAGGTCTCGCTGACCGTGACCGCAGGCGAGGTGGTGGCCGTGCTCGGCGCCAACGGCTCCGGCAAGTCCACCCTGATCCGCACGGTGCTCGGGCTGGTCCCGCTCGGGGCCGGGTCGGTCGAGCTGTTCGGCGTCCCGCAGCGCCGGTTCCGGCACTGGCACCGGATCGGTTACGTCCCGCAGCGGCTCGGCGCCGGCAGCGGCGTGCCGGCCACCGTACGCGAGGTGGTGGCCTCCGGGCGGCTGGCCCGCCGGGGCGTGCTGCGCCCACCGGGGCGGGCCGACCGGGCGGCCGTCGACGCGGCGCTGCGCGCGGTCGGGCTCGCCGACCGGGCCGGTGACCCGGTGGCCACCCTCTCCGGCGGGCAGCAGCAGCGCACCCTGATCGCCCGCGCCCTGGCCGGCGAGCCGGAGCTGCTGGTGCTCGACGAGCCGACCGCCGGGGTCGACGCGGCCAGCCAGGAGGCGTTCGCCGGGGCGCTTGGTGACTTCGCCGGCACCGGGGGCACCGTCCTGCTGGTCGCCCACGAGCTGGGGCCGCTGCGCCCACTGATCAGCCGGGCCGTGGTGGTGCACCAGGGCGGCGTCTGCCACGACGGCCCGGTGCCGGAACCGGCCGGGCACCACGCCGAGCCCGACCACGACCATGTGCACCCGCACGGTCCCGAGGAGCCCGCCGGGCTGTGGAGCCGCTGAGCAATGGACCTCTTCCAGTACGACTTCATGCAGCGGGCGCTGGTCGGCGCCCTGGTGATCGGGCTGACCGCCCCCGCCCTCGGCATCTACCTGGTGCAGCGGCGGCTGGCCCTGATCGGGGACGGCATCGGCCACGTCGCGCTCACCGGTGTCGGTGCCGGCCTGCTGCTCAACCGCTCACCGGTGCTGGTGGCGGTGGTCGCGGCGATCCTCGGCGCGATCACCATCGAGCTGGTCCGGGCCCGGGGCCGCACCTCCGGCGACCTGGCGCTGGCACTGCTCTTCTACGGCGGCATCGCCGGCGGCGTGATGCTGGTCGGCCTCTCCGACGCCAGCAGCGCCAACCTCAACGCCTACCTGTTCGGGTCGCTGACCACCACCTCCGCTGCCGACCTGACCACCATCGCGGTGCTCGGCGGGACGATCGCGGTGCTCATGCTGGCGCTGCGCCCGGCGCTCTTCGCGGTCTGTCACGACGAGGAGTACGCCCGGGTCGCCGGGTTGCCCGTCCGGGCGCTGAACCTGCTGCTGGCGGTCGCCACCGCGGTCACCGTCACCATCGCCATGCGGGCCGTCGGCGTGCTGCTGATCAGCGCCCTGATGGTGGTGCCGGTGGCCACCGCGCAGCAGGTCACCCGGGGCTTCCGCAGCACCATGACGGCGGCCATGGCACTCGGCCTGTTCGCCGCCGGGGCGGGAATCTGGGTGGCGGCCACCGCCGACACCGCCCCCGGCGCCTCGGTGGTGCTGCTGGCGATCGCGTCCTTCCTCGTGGTGGCGCTCGCCGCCGCGGCGTGGCGGGTGCTGCGCCGCCGGGCCGTCCCGACCGCCGCCACCGCCCAGGAGCCGCACGAGGTGGTGCTCCGGTGATGCCGACCGGCGGACCGTCATCGGTATTGGTTACCGTTACGGGGTGACCGGCACCCACGGCTACGACGCCTTCGAGGGCGCGGGCGAGCTGCTCCGGGCGTTGTCCGCCCCGATCCGGCTGGCGATCGTCAGCGAGTTGGCGCAGGGTGAACGGTGCGTGCACGAGCTGGTCGAGCAGCTCGGCGCGCCGCAGCCACTGGTCTCCCAACACCTGCGGGTGCTGCGCGGCGCGGGCGTGGTGCGCGGTAACCGGCGCGGCCGGGAGATCGCGTACGCCCTGGTCGACGAGCACGTCGCGCACATCGTGGCGGACGCGGTCAGCCACGCCGGGGAGGGGCCGTCCTGACCCGGTGAGCCGGGCCGGCACGGGCGGGGGTGCCGGGCGGCCCGCGTCGTGGCACGCTGTCGGCCGTGAAAATCTACGCTGACCGTTCTCCGGTCGCCCTCCGTCAGCTCCTCACCGACCTGCTCGTCGTCGCCTGGGTCTACGCGGCGGTCCGCTTCGCGCTCTGGCTGTACGACCTGGTGGAGAAGCTCGCCGTACCCGGGCAGAAGCTGGAGGGGGCGGGGGGTGGCCTCGCCGACAACCTGGCCGAGGCCGGTGGCAAGGTCGGCCGGGTGCCGCTGGTCGGTGACGAGCTGACCGGCCCGTTCACCAAGGCCGCCGACGCCGCCCGCGCGATGGCCGAGGCCGGCCGCGACCAGCAGGAACTGGTCGGCCAGCTCGCGTTGGCGCTGAGCATCGCCGTGCTGGTCTTCCCGCTCGGGCTGGTGCTGTTCGGCTGGCTGCCGCTACGCCTGCGCTGGATGCGCCGGGCCGCCTCGGCGAAGGCCCTCGCCGCCGGTCCGGCCGGCCGGGACCTGCTGGCCCTACGGGCGCTGACCAGCCAGCCGCTGCGCCGGCTGACCAAGATCGATCCGGACGTGGCGCAGGCGTGGCGGCGCGGCGACGACGCCACCGTCGACGCGCTCGCCGCCCTCGAGTTGCGCCGGCTCGGCCTACGGACCGGCCGCTAGGCGCGGGACCGGGCGGACGGTCGCACGTCCGGCCAGGCCAGCGACCAGCCACCGCCGGTTGTGCCTCCCCACCGAAGAGGCTTAGATAACGGTGAATGTCTTACGCCTGGAAGCCGTCGGCGCGTGTCGGCGCGGACGGCCCGGAGAGGGAGCGACCCATGCCCGTGTCCCGCAGTCGGTCGATCGTCGCGGCCGGCGCAGCCGGCGTGGTGGCGATGCTCGCCGCCACGTTCATCGCGCTGCCGCCAGCCCAGGCGGCCACCGGTGACGGCTCCCCCACCGACTCGAACATCGCGTTCGTCGGCCGCTGGGACCGGAGCAACAGCACCGCGTACGTGCCGAACTGGGCCGGCGCCTACTTCAAGACCGGGTTCACCGGCACCACGGTCAAGCTGCGGCAGCGCCGCACCATCGACCTCTACTACAGCATCGACGGGGCCGACTTCCGCTACCTGACCAACGTCAGCGGCACCGTGAACCTGACCTCGACCCCGCTGCCCGCCGGCAACCACACGCTGGTGGTGTCGTACCGGGTGGTCGCCGGGTCGTACACCGGGGATGCGGTGTTCCAGGGGCTGACCCTCGACGCGGGGGCGCGCACCCTGCCGGCCTCGGTGCGGCCCCGGACGATCGAGTTCGTCGGCGACTCCATCACCCTGGGCACCACGTCGTCGCGGACGGCGCTGACCGCGTACGGCTGGCTGACCGGCGAGCAGCTCGGCACCGAGCACACCCAGCTCGGCTACGGCGGGGGTTGCCTGGTGGCCACCGCCGACGGCTGCGTCAGCGTGGCCAGCCAGTTCCTCAGGACCGGGTACGCCGCGAACAGCCCCAACTGGGACTTCACCCGCTACCAGGCCGACGCGGTCGTGATCAACCTGGGCACCAACGACCGCAGCCACGGGGTGAGCAGCGCGGACTTCCAGAGCCAGTACGCCACGTTCATCCGTACCGTGCGGGGCAAGTACCCGCGCGCGGCGATCTTCGCGCTGCGCACCTTCAGCGGCCGGTACGCCGCGGAGACCGCCGCCGCCGTCACGGCGGTCACCGGCAGCGGAGACCGCAACGTGTTCTACGTGGACACCACCGGCTGGCTGCCGGCCGACGGGCTGAGCGACTCGGTGCACCCCAACGACGCCGGCCACCGGGCGATCACGGCCCGGCTCGCCCCGGTCATCGCCGCGAAGCTGCCCACCACCACACCCCCGGCCACCACCCCGCCGGCCACCACGCCCCCGGCGACCACCCCGCCCGCGACCACGCCGCCGGTCACCACCCCGCCGGCCGGCACGACCGGCTGCGCCGTCGGGTACGCCGTCACCGGGCAGTGGCAGGGCGGTTTCCAGGGCGACGTCACGATCCGCAACACCGGTGCCGCGCCGATCAACGGCTGGACGCTCCAGTGGACGTTCGCCGACGGCCAGCGGGTCAGCCAGGCGTGGAACGCGAGCTACACGCAGAGCGGCGGCACCGTGCAGGCGACCAACGCCAGCTGGAACGGGACGGTCGCGGCCGGCGCGACGGTGAACTTCGGCTTCCTGGCCGACGTCTCCGCCGCCAACAACCGACCGACCGCGTTCACCCTCAACGGCACCGCCTGCGCGATCTCCTGACCCCCGGACGTGGCCGCCAGGCCGAAGTCAGACCGGGGCGGCCATGGCGATCGGACCGGGCCTGGCGGCCGTGACGATCAGTCAGACCGGGGCCTGGCGGCCGTGACGATCAGACCGGGGCCGCCGGGCCGTAGCCGTTACCGCAGGTAGGCCGACAGGCCGATCTGCTGGTTGCGCAGCGCGGTGGCGACCACGCCGGCGATCTGCCGGGCCCCCGCCGTCTCGAAGTGGGTGTGGTCGGCGCAGAAGAACGCGCCCACCGCGCCCGAGGAGTAGTCGCCGTTGTTCGGGCACAGCTTGAGGGTGTTATACAGCGTGTAGCTCAGCTTGTGCAGGTCGATGACGGGGACGTTGTTGGCCCGGCCCGCGTCGAACGTCTCGGTGAGGAAGCCCCGGTTGCCGACGGCGGTGCTACCCGAACAGGTGATCGCGGCGGCCGGCGTGAGGAAGACCGGATAGGCGCCGCGCTGCTGGGCGGCGCGGGCCATCACCCCCAGCAGCTCCTTGTACCGGGCGGAGCCGACGTGCCGGTTGCAGGTGGTGCTGCCGTCGTTGATGCCGAACTGGATGAACAGGTAGTCGCCGGCCTTCATCCCGCCGTTGGCGTTCAGCATGGCCTGCCAGCGGGTCGAGTAGGTCTGCGGGTTGACCACGCACTCACCGGCGGAGTTCATCGTGGTGGTGACGTTCGGGTCGTACAGCCAGGTCTGGATGCTGCGCCCGCCGACCGCGCTGTTCACCACGGTGGCGTTGCCGTTGAGGTACTGGCCGAACTGGTTGCCCCAGCCGACCGGGCAGACGCCGCTGGCCGACGGGTTGGCGACCGTGGAGTCGCCGGCCAGCCAGACGGTGACCGGCGCCTGCGTCGAGGGGGTCGGCGTCGGCGTGGGTGTGGGCGTCCGGGTGGGGGTGGGCGTGGGCGTCGGGGTGGGGGTCGGGGTCGGCGGGGTGGACGGCGGCGGGCAGGGCGTGGCCGTCGGCGTCGCACCGGTGCACGACACCCCGTTGAGGGAGAACGCGGTGGGCACCGGGTTGGTGGTGGTCCACGCGCCGTTGAAACCGAAGTTGACGCCGGCCCCGGTCGCGATGGTGGCGTTGTAGCCGACGTCCTTCGCGCTGACCGCCGTCCCGTTCTGGGTGACCGTGGCGTTCCATGCCTGGGTGACCTGCTGCCCGCTGACGAACGTCCAGGTGAGCGTCCAGCCGGAGACCGGGTCTCCGAGGTTGGTGATGGTGACGTCCGCGCCGAAGCCACCCTGCCACTCGCTGGTGACCTTGTAGTCGACCCGGCAGCCGGTCGCCGCCGCGGTGGCGGACCCGGTCGCGACCGCCACCCCGCCCGCGAGAACCGCCAGTGTGATCGCGCCCAGTCCGGCGGTACGTCGCCGCAGTGCTCTCATGTCCACTCCTCGTCGGTGCTACCGGGCCGGCGTCGCCCGACCTCGCCTGGACCAGCGCACACCACCTCGGGGGTGCAGACCTGGCCGGCACGCCCGGGACGGGCGAGACAGTAATCGATACTACTCGATATGGGTGGCATGGTTCCCGGCGCGCTCACCACGGAAGACGAGCACCGCCCGACCCTCGTCTAGGGTGGGGCGGTGCTCTACTTCCTGATCGTCGTCGCCGTGCTGCTGCTGGCGTACGCCGCCGTGCTGGTCAGCTTCGTCCGGCGCGGGCGCAAGATCCCGCCCCAGGCGTACCTGGTGCTGGCGCTGCTCAACGGGCTCATCCTGGCGGCCGTGCTGGCCTGGGCGGTCGCCCGCTGAGGACCCACCGGCCCCGCCCGCACCGATCGGGGGGCGAGGTCAGTCGCGGGTCATCATCACCGGCTCGTCCTCGTCGTCGTCGATGTCGTCGTCACCCCAGCTACGCCGGGCGAACGGCAGGATGACCCAGAAGGTCAGGAACCACAGGCCGGTGACCACGGTGAGCACCACGGCGATGCCGGTGTCGAGCACGAAGTCGGTGATCAGCAGCACCGCGCTCACCATGGCGACCAGCATGAAGGCCAGGCCACCGCTGGCCATCCGGTGGGCGAAGCGGACCAGCTCCGGCTTGCGACCCTGGCGGAACAACGCCCGGTGGAAGGCGACCGGCGAAATGATCATCGCGGTCGCCGCGGCGGCGGACAGCAGCGCCAGGATGTAGACGTCCCGCTGGAACTCGCTGGTACGGCTGAACCCGTTGCTGAACGGCAGGGTCAGCAGGAAGGCGAAGAGGATCTGGACGCCGGTCTGGGCGACCCGCAACTCCTGGAGCAGATCGGCGAAGTTGCGCTGCCAGCGCTGCTTCTCGGATTCCTTCGACACGGCCACCTCCGGATGAGACGTTGCTGCCGGCGGGGGCACCCCCCGCCGGCAGCAACGCCTGTGCCCGATCCGGACCCACGCGAAACCGGCTCACGATCCCCACTCGGCTCCGGCCCCCGCACCCGGCCACCCCACTGCCCACGCAGCGGCAGCCGACCCCGCACACCACCGCCTCCGACGAGGCGTCGGGCGAGTCGGAGGCCGTCCGGCACGGCCCTCAGGCCGCCCCGCGCACCCGGGCCAGGATCGCCTCGGCCAGCGGGCCCGGCGCACGGTCGGGAATCCAGTGGGTGACCCCGGAGAGCACCACGAAGCGGTAGTCCCCCGGCACGTGACGGGCGCACGCCTGCGCGGCGGTCCGCCCGATGGCGAAGTCCCGGTCGCTCCAGACGTAGGTGGTCGGCACGGTCACCGGACCGACCGCCTTCATGTCCCGCCCCGACATCGCCCGGTACCAGTTCAACGCGGCGGTCAACGCTCCCGGCACCCGCATCGGTTCGACGTACCGGGCCACCCGGGCGGGGTCGCCGATGCCGGCCAGCAACCGGCGCAGGACCGTCGCCCGCCTGGTCAACAGCACCTCCTCTGCCAGGCCCGCCCGGCGGAACAACGCGATGTAGGACGAGCGCGCCCGCTGCCCCCGGTCGGTGGCCAGCGCGTACCCGAAGGCGGCCGGGTGGGGCACCGAGACCGCGGTCAGGGTCCGGACCCGCTCCGGGTGCTGCGCGGCCAGCGCCCAGGCGACGATCGCGCCCCAGTCGTGTCCCACCACGTGCGCGGCGTCGACACCCAGCTCGTCCAGCACCGCCACCGCGTCGGCGACCAGCTCCGGCAGCCGGTAGGCGGCCACCTCGGCGGGCCGGGCGTCCGGCGGGTAGCCGCGCTGGTCGAGCGCGTAGCTGCGCAGCCCGGCGGCGTGCAGGGCGGGCACCACCTCGTCCCACTCCCCGCCGTGCTGGGGAAAGCCGTGCAGCAGCAGCACGACCGCGCCGCCCTCGGGCCCACCGACCCGTACGTCGAACGTCAGTCCCCGCGCCCGCACCCGCATGATCGGCAGCCTACCCAGCCCGGCGGGGCCCGTCCCGGGCGTCGAATGCCGAGAACCGTGGCCTGCTGGGCCGTTCCCGCAGGTCGGTGCTAGCGTCTGCCGAGACAACTTCATATCCGACAGGGGAGCGCACAGCGCTGAGAGTGCGGGCACCGCCCGCAGACCCTCGAACCTGATCTGGGTAATGCCAGCGCAGGGAGTTCGGTCGACCTCCAGCCGCGCCGCCGTCCGGTAGCACCGGGCGCGGCGTGCGTCTTCTCCTGGTTCGATATCTGGACTGGGAGCACCGTATGACACGCACCGACAGCAACAGGTGGCGCACGATCGACATCGTGGTCGCCGCCGTGATCGCCGTGGCCTTCGGCGTCATCTTCTGGGCCTGGGGCCTGGTCTGGAAGGCCGCCGACCCGGCATTCTCCGCCGCACCGGCCGCCCAGGCGGTGATGTACGGCGTCTGGCTGGTCCCGGCGGTGCTCGGCGGACTGGTGATCCGCAAGCCCGGGGCGGCCCTGTTCTGCGAGGCCGTCGCCGCCACCGTCTCCGCGCTGCTCGGCGCGGAGTGGGGCGGCATCACCATCGTGCAGGGGCTGATCCAGGGTCTCGGCGCGGAGCTGGCCTTCGCCGCGTTCCGCTACCGCGCGTTCCGGCTGCCGGTGGCGGTGCTCGCCGGCGCGCTGACCGGGCTGAGCGCCGCACTGTTCGACTTCTTCGTCTGGAACGTCGACTACGCCCTGACCAGTTACCGTCTGCCGTACGCGGCGCTGACCGTGCTCAGCTCCGCCGTCGTCGCCGGCGTCGGCGGCTGGTACCTGACCCGCGCGCTGGCCGAGACCGGAGTGCTGGACCGGTTCCCCGCCGCCCGCGACCGCACCCTCATCTGACCCCCGTGTCGATCACGGAGGTGTCGGCGAGGTGGCGGCCGGAGCACGCCGGCACGGCGATCGCCCGGTCGCCCCGGTCGTCGGGCCCGGCGGACCGGTCCACCGCGCCTCCCGCCGCCTCCGTGGTCGCCGGGGTGGGCCGGCCGGCGGGGAGGTGCGCATGGCGAGTGTGAGGTTGGTCGGCTTCGGCTGGCGGCACGCCGGGCGGCGGGCCTGGGCGGTACGCGGGGTGGACCTGCGGATCGACCACGGGGAGCGGGTGCTGCTGCTCGGGCCGTCCGGGGCCGGCAAGAGCACCCTGCTGGCCGCGCTGGCCGGGCTGCTGCCGGCGGACTCCGGCGAGCAGGAGGGCACCGTCGAGATCGACGGCCTCGACCCGGCCAAGGCCCGCGAGCGGGTCGGCACCGTCTTCCAGGATCCACAGTCACAGTTGGTGATGGCCCGCTGCGGTGACGACGTCGCGTTCGGCCTGGAGAACCGGGGTGTGCCGGGTGACGAGATCTGGCCCCGGGTGGACGAGGCGTTGCACCGGGTCGGCTTCCCGTACCACCGGGACCGCCCCACCGCGGCGTTGTCCGGCGGCGAACAGCAGCGGCTCGCCCTGGCCGGCGTACTCGCGCTGCGACCGGGGCTGCTGCTGCTCGACGAGCCGACCGCCAACCTCGACCCGGCCGGCGCGGAACTGGTCCGCCGGGCGGTGGCCGGCGCGCTGGACACCGACACCACCCTGGTCCTGGTCGAACACCGGGTCGCCGACGCCCTCGCGCTGGTCGACCGGGTGGTGGTGCTGGCACCCGGTGGCGGGGTCCGCGCCGACGGGCCACCGGAGACGGTCTTCGCCGCGCACGGTGACGCGCTCGCCGCCGAGGGCGTCTGGGTGCCCGGCCACCCCACCGCGCCACGCCCGGCCGCCGGACCGCCGGGCGACGAGTTGCTCACCGCCGACCAGCTCGGCCTGCCACCCCGGCTGACCGCCACCGACCTGGCCGTACGCGCCGGCGAAGCGCTCGCCGTCCTCGGCCCCAACGGGGCCGGGAAGTCCACCCTCGCCCTGCTGCTCGGCGGCCTGCTCCGCCCCGGCGCGGGCCGGCTGACCGCCACCGCCGCCCTGGCCGACGGGGACACCCGCACACCCCCGCACCGCTGGCGGGCTCCCGCGCTGGCCCGCCGGATCGGCTCGGTCTTCCAGGACCCGGAGCACCAGTTCGTCACCGGAAGCGTCCACGACGAACTTGCCCTCGGCCCGCGCCGGACGGGTCGCCCCGAGCCCGCCGTCCGGGCCACCGTGGACGAACTGCTGGACCGGCTGCGGCTGACCCGGCTCGCCGGCGCCAACCCGTACACCCTCTCCGGCGGGGAGGCCCGGCGGCTCAGCGTGGCGACCGCCCTGGCCACCGCGCCCCGGCTGCTGATCTGCGACGAACCCACCTTCGGCCAGGACCGGCGGACCTGGGGGGAACTGGTCGATCTCTTCGTCGACCTGCGTGACGCCGGGCACGGCGTCGTCACCGTCACCCACGACGTGGACTTCGTCTCCGCGCTCGCCGACCGGACGGTCACCCTGCGCCCCACCCGGGAACAACCATGAGCGACCCGACGCCCGGCACCGCGCCGGGAGTGGACCTGCGCGGGCAGACGCCCGGCATCGCGCCGGGAGTGGACCTGCGCGGGCAGACGCCCGGCACCGCGCCGGGAGTCTGCGTGAGCCGCCCGAGGCCGGGCACCGTACGACGGGGGCGGCCGTGATCGGCCTCGAACCCGTCGCCGTGCCGGGTGCGCCGCTGGCCCGGCGTAACCCGGTGGCGAAACTCGCGGCCGGGCTGGTCTTCTCGTTCGTCATGGTGGCCAGCCTCGACCCGGTCGCACCGGCGGTCGCGATCGCCATCGAACTGGCGTTGCTGCCGCTGTTCGGCATCCGGTACCGGGTGCTGGCCCGCCGGGCCCTGCCGCTGCTCGCCGGGGCCGTCGGCATCCTGGTCACGCTGGTCCTCTTCGCCGCCGACCGCTCCGGCCGGGTGCTGCTGGCCGCCGGGCCGCTGCTGGTCACCTCGGGCGTGCTGGTCACCGCGCTCGGACTGGTGCTGCGGATGTTCGCGGTCGCCCTCCCCGGGGTGATCGTCTTCGCCACCACCGACCCGACCGACCTGGCCGACTCGCTGGTCCAGAACGCGAAGGCACCGGCCCGGTTCGCCATCGGCGCGCTGGCCGCGTTCCGGCTGGTGCCGCTGCTCGGTCAGGAATGGCAGATGCTCGGCATGGCCCGCCGCGCCCGGGGCGTGGACGCCGGCCGCAACCCGCTGGCCCGGCTGCGGCTCTTCGTCTCCACGGCGTTCGCCCTGCTGGTGGGCGCGATCCGGCGGGGCACCCGGCTGGCGGTGGCGATGGATGCCCGAGGCTTCGACGCCGGCCTCCCGCGCACGGTGGCCCGCCGGCAGGTGTTCCGCCCGGCCGACTGGCTGCTGATCGCCGGTGCGGCGGCGCTGGCCGGCGGAGCGCTGGCGGTCAGCGTCGCGCTCGGCACCTTCCGCCCCCTGGTGGGGTGACCCCGCGCCCCGGGAACACCGGCCGGGTGGTCGGTGACCGACCACCCGGCCGGAAGCCGCGCCGACCGTGGACCGGTCAGCTGCGCCGGAAGGCGTACCGGCGGTTCTGGCCCTGGGCGGTCGTGGAGCCGGCACGGACCGACCGGCCCGAACGCGGCGGCGGGGGCGGGGCCGACCGGGTGCCGGCCTCCGGGTGCGGCGGTTCGACGGCGAGCGGGACCGGGTACGCGGGCGTCACGGCGAGCGCCGCGAGCGCCGCCGGGTCCACCTCCACCGGGGACGGTGCGGGACGACGGGACTTCTTCGGACTGCGCTTGGCGGGCATACGCTGCCTCCTACTGTGTGCGGAGGACCACACCGCCATCCGGCGGGCGGTCGACGGGCAGGGATCGACCCGGACGACCGGCCACGAAGCACCTCTCGAACGAGGGTGGGAGACGCGGACGCCCGAGCACGCGGACCCGCGGCCACGGCGGCGGGTCGGCTCTCATCAGGGGCGTCAGTTGCGCATGACGTCACGGTATCCGACCCAGCCAGCCGGCACACCCGCTTTTCCGGCCCCCGGCGGCCTTCCGACCCCCACAGGGCACCAGCCGCCGCAGGTCGGAGGCGACCACCCTGTGACACTACGTCGACGGCGACTGCCGGTCCTCGGCAGCGCGCGATACGGTCGCAGCAAAACAGGTCTTGTGAGAGGTGGCGGGTACGGATGACGCAACAGGCGACGGCGCAGATCGGCGTGACCGGGCTGGCGGTGATGGGTCGCAACCTGGCCCGGAACCTGGCCCGGAACGGGTTCACCGTGGCGGTGCACAACCGCTCGCCGCAGCGCACCCGCAGCCTGGTCGCCGAGCACGGCGACGAGGGCACCTTCGTGCCGTCCGAGTCCCTGGCGGACTTCGTCAGCTCGCTGGAGCGGCCCCGCGCGGTGATCGTCATGGTCAAGGCGGGTGCCCCCACCGACGCGGTCATCGACGAGCTGGTGCCGCTGCTCGAAGAGGGCGACATCGTGGTCGATGCCGGCAACGCGCACTTCGCCGACACCCGCCGGCGGGAGGAGACGCTGCGCGAGCACGGGCTGCACTTCGTCGGCACCGGTGTCTCCGGCGGCGAGGAGGGCGCGCTGCTCGGGCCGAGCATCATGCCGGGCGGCTCGGCGGAGTCGTACCAGAAGCTCGGGCCGATGTTCGAGAAGATCGCCGCGCAGGTGGACGGCGTCCCGTGCTGCCAGCACGTCGGCCCCGACGGCGCCGGCCACTTCGTCAAGATGGTCCACAACGGCATCGAGTACGCCGACATGCAGCTCATCGCCGAGGCGTACGACCTGCTGCGGGCCGGGCTGGGGGCGAGCCCGGCGGAGATCGCGGAGATCTTCCGGGAGTGGAACACCGGCGAGCTGGAGTCGTTCCTCATCGAGATCACCGCCGACGTGCTGGCGCACGCCGACGCCTCGACCGGCAAGCCCTTCGTCGACGTGGTGCTCGACCAGGCCGAGCAGAAGGGCACCGGCCGGTGGACGGTGCAGATCGCCCTCGATCTGGGCATCCCGATCACCGGCATCGCCGAGGCGACCTTCGCCCGGTCGCTGTCCGGCCACGCCGGTCAGCGTGAGGCCGCCCGCCGCACCTTCGGCGACGCGGGCGAGAAGTGGCAGGTCGACGACCGGGAGACCTTCGTCGAGGACGTCCGGCGGGCACTGCTGGCCAGCAAGATCGTCGCGTACGCGCAGGGCTTCGACCAGATCCGGGCCGGCAGCCGCGAGTACCACTGGGACATCGACCTCGGTGGCACCGCCACCATCTGGCGGGGCGGCTGCATCATCCGGGCCCGGTTCCTGGACCGCATCCGGGAGGCGTACGACTCCCAGCCGGAGCTGCCCACCCTGCTGGTGGCGCCGTACTTCGCCGACGCGGTGAGCGACGGGGTGCCGAGCTGGCGTCGGGTGGTGGCGGACTCGGCGCGGGCGGGCGTGCCCACCCCGGCCTTCTCCTCGTCGCTGGCCTACTTCGACGCGCTGCGCGCGGAGCGGCTGCCGGCGGCCCTGATCCAGGGTCTGCGGGACAACTTCGGCGCGCACACCTACCACCGGGTCGACCGGGAGGGCGCGTTCCACACGCTGTGGGCCGGCGACCGCTCCGAAGTGGCCGGCTGACCCTCCCGGCCCACCGTCACGGCGGTCGCGCCCTGCTCGGGGCACCTCGGCCCCTCGGGGTCGGGTCCACGCGACGACGTCTGTGGTACCGAAACGCCCCGTCTCCCGATGAAACCGGGAGGCGGGGCGTTCGGCGTGCGGTCAGTGGTGACCGGTGGTCACCAGAATCGACGACGCCGGGCCTTCTGGGGGCGCAGCACGTCGGTGCCCCGGGACAACAGCCGGCTCACTCCGCTGGGCCCACGACGGGCCTCCAGCGTGTGGCTCAGCTGGCGGGCACCGGCCGCGGCCAGCGGCACGGCGACCGCCATGACCGCCCACTGCGCGATCCGCTTCTGCATCATGTGTGCTCACCTCCGCGATTGGCTGCTCAGGTGGCTGGTACCCCACCGGCGAGATCACCAATCGTGGCCGGGCCGACGGTCAGCGCGTCGGGGCGACCGGGTTGGGCAGCGCCCCACCGAAGCGGCGGTCCCGCTGGGCGTACAGCTCGCAGGCGTACCAGAGGTGGCGACGGTCGAAGTCCGGCCAGAGGGTGTCCAGGAACACCAGTTCGGCGTACGCCGTCTGCCAGAGCATGAAGTTGGAGATCCGTTCCTCGCCGGAGGGCCGCAGGAAGAGGTCGACCTCGGGGATCTCCGGGTGGTAGAGGTACTTCGCCACGGTCTTCTCGGTGACCTTGGCCGGGTCGAGCCGGCCGGCCGCCACCTCCCGGGCGATCGCGGCGGCGGCGTCGGCGATCTCGGCCTGGCCGCCGTAGTTGACGCAGAACTGGAGGGTCAGCGTCGAGTTGCCCCGGGACATCTCCTCGGCGGTCTGCAACTCGGAGATGACGCTCTTCCACAGCCGGCCGGCCCGCCCCGACCAGACCACCCGGACGCCCAGGTCGACCAGTTGGTCCCGGCGACGACGGATGACGTCCCGGTTGAAGCCCATCAGGAACCGGACCTCGTCCGGCGAGCGCCGCCAGTTCTCGGTGGAGAAGGCGTACGCCGACAGGTAGGGCACGCCCAGCTCGATCGCGCCCTCGACGGTGTCGAAGAGGCTGTACTCGCCCTGCTCGTGGCCCTTGGTCCGGGGCAGGCCGCGCTCCTTGGCCCAGCGGCCGTTGCCGTCCATCACCACCGCGACGTGCTTCGGCAGCGCCTCGGCGGGCAACGCCGGCGGCCGGGCGCCCGACGGGTGCGGAGTCGGCGGCACCGGCTCACGCCGGCCGGCCCTCAACGATCGGATCACTCGGTCATCTCCTTGTCCACACCCGCCACGCCGCCCCGGGGCGACGGCAGCACCGGACCACTCTCGTCGCCACCCGGCGAACCGGCCACACCGGTCGTCGTGCCACCCCGGTCGACCAGCGGCAGCGAGCGTAGCGCGCGTTCCAGGTGCCATTGCAGGTGCGCCGCGACCAGGCCGCTGCACTCCCGGCGTACCCCGGTCTCGGTGGCATCGGCGACCTGCCAGTCACCGCTGGTGAGCGCGGACATCAGGTCGATGGTGGCCGGCGCGGGGTGGGCCGCGCCGGGCGGCCGGCAGTCCGGGCAGACCGCACCCCCGGCCGGTACGGAGAACGCCCGGTGCCGCCCCGGGGTGCCGCAGACCGCGCAGGCGGTCAGCGCCGGCGCCCAACCGGCGAGGGTCATCCCGCGCAGCAGGTAGGCGTCGAGCACCAGCGTGGTGGCGTGCTCGCCCAGGGACAGCGCCTTGAGCGCGCCGAGGGTGAGCTGGAACAGCCGCAGCGACGGCTCCCGCTCGACCGGGGTGAGGCGTTCGGCGGTCTCCGCGATCGCGCTGGCCGCCGTGTACCGGGGGTAGTCCCCGAGGAAGCGTTTGCCGTACAGGTCGATGCCCTCGACCTGGCTGACGCTGTGCAGCGAGCTGCCGATGTTGCCCTTGGGGTCACCGGCGAGCTGGATGTCGACGTGGCCGAACGGTTCCAGCCGGGCACCGAACTTGCTGGTGGTGCGCCGTACCCCCCGGGCCACCGCGCGCAGCCGGCCGTGCCGGCGGGTCAGCAGGGTGATGATCCGGTCGGACTCGCCCAGCTTCTGCACGCGCAGCACCACCGCGTCGTCGCGGTAGAGCTGTCGGCGGTACCCGGCCATCGGGTCATTCTCCCTCGGGGTGGGAAATCAGGGTCGGATCGGGGTGGGCCGGCGCTTCCCCCGGATGCGCGGCAGACGGCAGCGGTCGTAGGTTGCTGGGCATGGCTCTTCCCCGCAGCGCGGTCGCGCTGGGCGCGACCGCCGCCCTCATCCTCGCCACCGGATGCGACACCCTCTCGTACCGGCGGCTGGACTTCGACACCACCGAGGCGGCGAAGATCACCCGGATCACCGTACGGCCCGGTTCCGGGGGCGTGGTGGTCCGGGCCACCGGCCCGGCCACCGGCGTACGCGTCAAGCGGGTGCTCCGCTACCAGGGTGACCAGCCCGACACTACGTACGAGATCACCGGGGACGAGTTGGTGCTGGACACCGACTGCGGCCCCCGCTGCTCGGTGTCGTACGAGGTGACCGCCCCGCCGGGCGTGCGGGTGCAGGGCGAGGCCGGCTCCGGCGACGTGGAGTTCGCCAAGATCGGGTCGGTCGACTTCACCCTCGGCTCGGGCAACATCCAGGTCGCCGACGTGCTTGGCACGGTGCGGGCGGAGACCGGATCGGGCAACATCGAGGTGCTCAACGTCACCGGCCCGGTCGACCTACGGACGTCCTCCGGTGACGTCACCGGGGCCCGGCTCGGCGGCGACGTCTCCGCCGAGACCGGCTCCGGCGACATCACGCTCGCCCTGGACAAGCCGGCCTCGGCCCGAGCCCGTGCCGGCAGCGGGGACGTCGAGCTGACGGTGCCCGCCGGCCGGTACCGGGTGAAGTCGGACGTCGGCTCGGGGGACACCCGGATCGGGGTCACCGACGACCCGGCCGCACCGCTGCTGCTGGACCTGAGCACCGGCAGCGGGAACGTCACCGTCACGCAGCGCTGACCCGGCCGGTCTACCTCAACGGGCCGTGATCTCGACGGTGTCGCCCTCGGCCGCCCGCGGCCTCGGTGCGCCCGCCCCGGCGATGCCGGCGGGCGCACCGGCCGCCGTGCCACGGGGCGACGGGCCGGTCGGGACCGTCGCCGGCCGGGGTGGCCGGCCGCCGGGGACCAGTTCGGGGCGACGGCGGGCCGCCACGTCCTCCACCCAGCCGACCAGCAGGGTCACCACGCCGACCAGGAGGAAGACCAGCACCACCCGGATCGCCAGGCCCCACGGATCCCGGGGGGACCAGCCGACCAGGCCGACCAACGGGGTGAGCGCCACCACGAAGGGCATGTGCCACAGGTAGACGGTCAACGCCCGCCGGTTCACCATCGTCACCAGCCGGCTGAAGATCCGGTTACGGTCCACCCAGGCGGCGGCGGCCGGGGCACGGCCGATGACCACCAGGATGAACGCCGCCGACCACAGGGCGTTGCCCAGCGGGATGTCGTTGAGGTCGTGACCGCGCGGCCCCGGGTGGGTGACAATCCACGTCGCACCGACCCCGGCCAGCAGCAGCGCCACCGCCGCCAGCACCCGGCCGGCCAGCCGGCGCAGCAGGCCGTCGTGGTGGGCGAATCCGAGCAGCCAGGCGCCGAAGTAGAGGCCGAAGTCGCGCAGCACCGCCGAGGTCGTCGTCAGCAGGCCCACCTCGATCGCGACCAGCAGCAGGTACGGGGCGGCCAGGGTGGGCAGCGGGGCCCGGCGGAAGAGCCAGAGCGCCACCGGGGAGGCGAGCACGAACCACAGGTAGTCCCGCAGGTACCAGATCGGGCTGAGCGCGAGCGCACCCCAGTAGTTCGCCGCGGGATCGGCGATCGGGAACAACCAGAGCAGCACCCTCGGGGTGAACGCCAGCCCGGTGAGCAGCATGGCCGGTACGAAGATCACCGCCACCACCCAGAGCGAGGGCAGCAGGCGGCGCAGCCGACGCCCCACCGCGGGCAGGCCGGACCGGTCCAGGGACGCCGCCATCAGCGACCCGGCCAGGGCGAACATGATCGACATGGCCGGGAAGACCAACGTCAGCGTGGCCAGCCCGGTGACGTGGTAGACCACGACCCGGATGATGGCCAGGAAACGGAGCAGGTCCAGATATCGGTTACGCATCAGGCTGCATCTATGTCGGGGGCGGGGGGACAGAGGTCCCCTACCCTGCGACGCCAGCCTGTGAAACCGCTGCGAAACGGGGCTTCAGGTGAAACTTCCCATAGCGGAGTCCGCTTCGGGGCGGCCGACGCCGACCCACCGCGCAGACCCACCGGCGACCGGCGACCGCCCGCCCGAGCTGACCGCCACCGAGTGCTGACCGCCGCGCCTCACCGGGGGCGCGGCGGTCGTCGCCCGGTCAGAAACCGAGCTTGCGCAACTGCTTCGGGTCGCGCTGCCACTCCTTCGCCACCCGGACGTGCAGGTCCAGGTAGACGCGGGTGCCGAGCAGCTCCTCGATCTGCTTGCGGGCGGTGGTGCCGACCTCCTTGAGCCGGCTGGCCCGGTGCCCGAGCACGATCGCCTTCTGGCTGGGCCGCTCGACGTAGAGGTCGGCGTAGATCTTCATGAGCTGACCCTCGGGGATCATCTCCTCCACCACCACGGCGATGGAGTGCGGCAGCTCGTCACGGACCCCCTCCAGGGCCGCCTCCCGGATCAGCTCGGCGACCAGCACCTGCTCCGGCTCGTCGGTGAGCATGTCGTCCGGGTAGAGCTGCGGCGACGGCGGCAGGTAGCCGGTCATCACGTCGACCAGGGTGTCCACTTGGTGCCCGGAGACCGCGCTGACCGGCACCACGGCGGCGAACTCGCCCAGCTCGCTGACCGCGAGCAACTGCTCGGCCAGCCGCCTCTTGTCGACCAGGTCGGTCTTGGTGACCACGGCGAGCACGGTGGCCTTCAGCTCGCTCAACTCGCCGCTGATGAACCGGTCGCCCCGGCCCACCGGCTCGTCCGCCGGAATGCAGAGGCCGATCACGTCGACCTCCGTCCAGGTGGTGCGGACCAGGTCGTTGAGGCGCTCGCCGAGCAGCGTACGGGGCCGGTGCAGACCGGGGGTGTCGACCAGGACCAACTGCGAATCCGCCCGGTGCAGCACGGCCCGGATCACGTGCCGGGTGGTCTGCGGCTTGTTCGAGGTGATCGCGATCTTGGTGCCGACGATCGCGTTGGTCAGCGTCGACTTGCCCGCGTTCGGCCGCCCGACGAAACAGCCGAAACCCGCCCGGTACGGCTGCTGCTCCACGCCGGTCACTCGACCACCGTGCCGAGGACGGTCCCGTCCGGCGCGGCCACGTGGATCGGCGCGTCGGCGGCCAGGTCCCGCACCGCGGCATGCCCGGCCCCGTCGAGCGTCGACGCCTCGGTCACCACCACCGCCGCCTCCAGCCGGCTCGCCCCGGCCGCCGCCGCCGAGGCGACCGCGAGCTGGAGCGCCGTGACGGTCAACGAGGGCAGCGCGACGCTCGCCGCGGCGTACGTCCGGCCGTCCTGGTCGCGGACCGCCGCGCCCTCGACGGCAGCCACCCGCGCACGGGCGCCACGGGCCAGCACGACCAGCTTGCCGTCCTCGGCGCTCAACTCGGCCGGGTCGGACGGGGTGGGCCGGGCGGCCGGCACGGCGGGTGTCTCAGGCATCGGCGGGTTGCCTCTCCTCGGCGCTGTTCTGGTTGTCACGGGAATCGGGTCCGCCGGTCGACGGCACCCGGCTGACCAGCACGGTGTCTATCCTGTTGCGCCGGCCGGTGGTGCCCTCGGCGACCAGCTTCAGGCCGGCCACCTCGGCGTCGGCACCGGGGATCGGCACCCGGCCCAGGGCCTGGGCCAACAGGCCACCGACCGTCTCCACCTCGTCGGTGGGCAGCTCGGTGTCGAACAGCTCGCCCAGGTTCTCCACCGGCAGCCGGGCGGTGACCCGCACCGCGCCGTCGGCCAGGTGCTCGACCGGGGGACGCTCGACATCGTACTCGTCGGTGATTTCGCCGACGATCTCCTCCAGGATGTCCTCGATGGTGACCAGCCCGCCGGTGCCGCCGTACTCGTCGACGACGATGACCAGGTGGTTGCGGGCGGCCTGCATCTCCGACAGCAGGTCGTCGACCGGCTTGGACTCCGGCACGAAGGTGGCCGGCCGCATCAGCTCGGCCACCGGGGTCTGGTGGGCCCGCAGGTCGCCACCCCGGGTACGGCGGATGAGGTCCTTGAGGTAGAGCACGCCGAGCACGTCGTCGACGCTCTCGCCGATCACCGGAATCCGGGAGAAGCCGGAGCGCAGGAAGAGCGCCAGCGCCTGGGAGAGCGCCTTGCCCTCCTCTATCCACACCATCTCGGTACGCGGCACCATCACCTCCCGGGCGATGGTGTCGCCGAGCGCGAAGACCGAGTGGATCATCTGGCGTTCGCCGTGCTCCACCACACCGCGCTGCTCGGCCAGGTCGACCAGCTCGCGCAGCTCCACCTGGGTGGCGAACGGCCCCTCCCGGAAGCCGCGCCCCGGGGTGACCGCGTTGCCGATCAGGATCAGCAGCGAGGCGAGCGGGTTGAGCGCCCGACCCAGCCAACGGACCAGCGGCGCCACCGCCCGACCCACCGCGTACGCGTGCTGCCGGCCCAACGTACGCGGCGCCACGCCGACCACCACGAAGCTGACCACGGTCATCGCCCCGGCGGTGACCAGCGCCGCCCGCCAGCCCGCGCCGAAGCTGTCCACCGCGACCAGGGCGACCAGGGTGGTGGCGGTCAACTCGGCGAGCAGCCGGAGCAGCAGCAACAGGTTGAGGTGGCGGACCACGTCACCGGCGACGGCCTGGAGGGTACGCGCGCCGCGCGCCCCGTCCCGGGCCAGTTCGGCGGCGCGGGCCGGGGAGATCGCGGCCAACGCGGCCTCGGTCATCGCGATCAGGCCGGCGAGCACCACCAGCCCGGCCGCGAAGACGATCAACTGGAGATCGGGAAGGCCCGCTGTCGGACCGGCCGCGAGAGTGTCCATCACCGGGACCGGGTCGACCGCCAGCTGGCCAGCAGCCGGGCCTGGAGGGCGAACATCTCCCGTTCCTCCTCCGGCTCGGCGTGGTCGTAGCCGAGCAGGTGCAGCACCCCGTGCACGGTGAGCAGGTGCAGTTCGTCGGCGGCGGTGTGCCCGGCGGTGGCCGCCTGCTTGGCCGCCACCTCCGGGCAGAGCACGATGTCGCCGAGCAGGGCCGGCTCACCGCCGGCCGGAGCGCTCTCCCCCGGGCCGTGGTCGACGCTGCCCTCGTCCATGGGGAAGGCGAGCACGTCGGTGGGACCGTCGCCGCCCATCCAACGATGGTTCAGCTCGGTCATGTAGCCGATGTCGACCAGCAGCACGGACAGCTCGGCGAGCGGGTTGACCCCCATCTCGTCGAGGGCGTGCCGGGCCACGGCGAGCACCGCGTCGGTGTCGACCTCGGCACCGGACTCGTTGGCGATCTCGATGGACACTGTCTTCCTCTGATTGGTTAGCGGCGCCGGCCGGCCCGGCCGCCCTGGGCGGTCCGCCCCGGCACGGCGTGCACGCCCTGCGCCTGCTGGTTCTCCCGCTCGTCCCAGCGGGCGTACGCGTCGACGATCTCCCCGACCAGCCGGTGCCGGACCACGTCCGAGCTGGAGAGCTGGGCGAAGTGCACGTCCTCGACGTTTTCCAGGATCTCCCGGACCACCCGCAGCCCGCTGGCCGTCCCGCCGGGAAGGTCCACCTGGGTGACGTCACCGGTCACCACGATCTTGGAACCGAAGCCGAGCCGGGTGAGGAACATCTTCATCTGCTCGGGCGTGGTGTTCTGCGCCTCGTCCAGGATGATGAACGCGTCATTGAGGGTGTTGTGGGTGACCAGGAAGTCGTCGGTGACATACAGCGAGTCCTCCGCCGCGACCTGGATGCACATCGTCTCCTGCGCCCCGGCCGGGATGATCGAGTCGATGAACCGCATCGGCCGCCCGCCGCCGTGCTCGTCGTACCGCTGGCGCTTGCGGGCCAGTCGGAACGGCGGGACACCGGCCGGCAGCCGGATCTCCATCACGTAGGCATCGTTGCGGTGCGGGACCGGACGCCCGTTGGCCAGACCGGGCAGCCGTCCTTCGGCCTCCCGCACCCGCCAGGTCGCGACCCCACCGAGCGACTGCACCAGGTAGACGACGTCGTCTCGCAACCGGGCCGACGTCGTCGAGTACTGCACCCGGCAGGTCCGCCCCGCCTGGACGACCGGCCCCCCGTCGGTGTCCAGCAGCCCCTGCAGGACGGCCAACCTGACGTCGAGGCTGTTCTGCCGGTAGACGTCGGGCACGAACTTGGTCGCCGACTTCGCACCGGCAAGGCCCAGTTCGCGAAGGGCGTACGTCACCGGGTTGGCGACGATCACCCCGCCCCGGTGACCGTTGACGTGCCGGAGCACGTAGTCGTAGTCGCTCTTGCGCACGAGCTCGATGTCGGGCAGCGCTCCCTCGATCGCGTCGGCGAGCTCCGGGTCGGCGGTGCAGAAGGCCGGGGTGGCCCGCGAGGAGATGGAGCCGTCGCCGAGCAGCAGACCGAGGGCGTACGGGTCGAGCGGAACGTCCTGCGACTCGAGTTGCACGGGCGCCACGACCGGAAGCTCGTACCGGCGGATGTGGCCCCGCCACTCCTTGCCGATCATCTCGCGCGTCTCGAGGGTGCGCCGACCGCCGCGCCGCTTGTCTTCCGTGGTGGCGACGGTCCAGAGGTGTTCACCGCAGCAGAGGGTGGAGGCACCGTCCTGGGTGGTGACCCGGTAGACCTGCTTGGGGCCCTGCGGGTAGATGCCGATCACCGGCGTAGGCGTCCCATTCGAGCCGATGACCAGGTCACCGACCCGCAACGACCCGAACGGCCGGAAACCTTCCGGGGTCAGCACCTTTGCGTCGTATGGCTGCGCCCTACCCCTCATGTACGCCAGCGGGGCGACCTCGATGGTGCCGGCGGCCATCAGCTTGGGGATGGTCTCCGGGTCGAGCATGTCGTGCAGCGCGTCGTAGAGCGGGCGCAGGTAGGGGTCGATCTTCTCGTTCAGGGTGCCCGGCAGGAAGCCCAGCCGCTCGCCCGCCTCGACCGCCGGGCGGGTCAGGATGATCCGGTTGACCTGCTTGGCCTGGAGCGCCTGGACGGCCTTCGCCATCGCCAGGTAGGTCTTGCCGGTGCCGGCCGGGCCGATGCCGAACACGATGGTGTGCGCGTCGATCGAGTCGACGTACGTCTTCTGCCCGAGCGTCTTGGGGCGGATGGTGCGCCCGCGACGGGAGAGGATGTTGAGGGTGAGCACCTCGGCGGGCCGCTCGGTGCCGCCCTGCTCGAGCATGCCGACGGTACGCCGGACAGCGTCAGTGGTCAGGGTCTCGCCTTTCTCGATCAGTTCGAGCAGCTCGCTGAAGAGGCGCTCGGCGAGAGCGTTGTCCGCGGGCGCACCGGTGATGGTGATCTCGTTGCCGCGCACGTGCACGTCACTGTTGACCGAACGTTCGACGAGTCGCAGGATCTCGTCGCCCGCGCCGAGCAGGTTGACCATGATCTTGGCATCGGGAACCGTGATCCTGGTCTGCACCCGGGGCGGGCCGGGAGGTGGGGTGCCGGTCATAGATCGGGCCGTGGGGCCCTGCGCCACCTGCTTCCATCTCTCGCCGTGCCCTGCTGGCGCGGCGTGCGGACGATACTCCCATCGTATCCGCTCCGCACCGGCGGCACCGCGCCCATTTCCCCGCTCCGGGTCAGCCCCGGAAGTCGTACCGGTCGAAGGTCTCCTGGTGGCGGGTGAAGCGGTAGGTGGCCCAGTGCATCCCGACCACCGCGCCGTCGGCGTCCCGGGTGAGCCGCAGCAACTCCCCGACCTCCCGCCCGGAGACGGTCCGGAACACGTCCGGGGAATGCGGCATCGGCGCGAAGACCGCCGGGGGACGTCCTGCCGGGTCGTCCGCGCCCCGAGCCCGCAGCGCCCCGTCGTGCCAGGAGAAGACGTACTCGAAGCCCTCACCCCACCAGCGGCCCAGCAGCCCGCGCAGCGGTCCAGGCGCACCCGGACCGGGCTGCCACGGCACGACGTCCGCCGGGTCGTGCTCGGCCGCGGCGGCGAGCAGCCGGTGCGGCAGCTCCAGCGCCTCCGCCGCCGTCCCCGACGAGGCGAGCACCGCGCAGCCCATCGCGCCGGCCGTGCCGTCGCCGCCACGCCGGCCGTAGACCCCGGCCAGGAAACCGGGCATGGCGCCGTCGTGGCCGACGTGCACCACCCGGTCCGGGTACGGCACCAGGATCAGGCCGAGCCCGAAGCCGGCCCGCCAGGCCGTCTCGTCGGTGGTCGTCACCGGCCAGCGCATCTCGTCCAGGGTGGCCGGGGCGAGCACCGCCCCGGCCGGGTCGAGCGCCACCGGGTCGGCCAGGAACGCCGCCCACCGGGCCATGTCCGTCGCCGTGCTCCACAGTTGGGCGGCCGGGCCGACCGCGCCGAAGTCGGTCGGCGGCTCGGGATGCGCCTCGTCGGAGTACGCGTCGACCAGGAAGCCGGTGGCCGCCTGCGGACCCGGGTCGACCGAGGTGGCGACCAACCCCAGCGGGGTGAGCACCCGCGCGGTGAGCGCTTCGGCCCAGGTGCCGCCGCGCAGCACGCCGACCAGCCGGCCGAGCAGCGCCATGCCCAGGTTGGAGTAGTGGTAGCGGCGGCCGGTGGGCAGCACCCGCTCGACCCGGGCCAGGTCGGCGATCAGCTCGTCCACCTGCGGCGCACGCAGCGTGTCCCAGACGTCCCCGTACGGCTCGCGTTGCAGCCCGGCGGTGTGCGAGAGCAACCTCCGTACGGTCAGCTCGCCGTGCGCCGGCAGGTCCAGGTGCCGGCTCAGCGGGTCGTCCAGGTCCAGCAGCCCGTCGTCGCGGCACTGCATCACCAGCACGGAGGTGAAGGTCTTGGTGACCGAACCGATCCGGAACCGGGTCTGCGGGCCGAGGGGGGTGTCGTTGCCGGTGCCGCCGACCTCGCACGTCCACAGCGGACGGTCGGCCCGGTGCAACGCCACCGCCAGGGCCGGCACCCGGGCCTGCGCCTGGGCCTGCCGGACCAGCCGCGCCAACCGGTGGGTGGCAGCCGGGCCGGTGCCCGGTCCCGCCTCGGACGTCACGCCGGCCTCCGACCGTCGACGGCCGTCCCGTCGGAGGCCGGGTCGCCGGCAGTGGTCACGCCCGACCCCGGGCAGCCTCCGCAGGTCACGCCAGGTCCCGGGCCAGCATCGGTCCGAGCGGCGCGCCACCGAGCAGGTGGGCGTGCACGTGGAAGACCTCCTGGCCGCCGTACGCGCCGGTGTTGAACATCAGTCGGAAACCGTCGCCGGTCAGCCCCTCGTCCTCGGCCACCGCGGCGGCCGTGGCCAGCACCTCACCGGCCAGCGCCGGATCACCCTGGGCGAGCGTCGCCACGTCGGCGTAGTGCTCCTTGGGGATCACCAGGACGTGCACCGGGGCCTTCGGCCCGATGTCGCGGAAGGCGAGGGTGGTGGCGGTTTCCCGGACCACGGTGGCCGGGATCTCCCCGGCGACGATGCGACAGAACAGGCAGTCGGATGATCCCATCCGGGCAGTTTAAGGAACGACCTCGGCTCTCGCGGGTGCAGTGGGAGGGCTGTTTCTCACAACTGACTGGTGGTTCGATCGATCTGGGTCACGCTTGTCGTGAAAGCCTGCGCCGCCGCTCGTGAGAGGCTCCGCTACTGCCCGGGTGGGGCCCCGCCCCGCTGATCAAGAGAATTACGTCAAATTCAAGCCGTTGGCTGACACAAACCTCTTGATCACCACTGGCGATCGGCCTGGTGCCTGGCGGACCGGCGTCGGGCGTCTGGTGATCAAGAGGTTTTGGTCAGAACGGTGCGTTGGGGTGACGTAAACCTCTTGATCACCGGGGGTGGGGTGGGGGTGGGGTGGGGGTGGGGTGGGGGTGGGGTTACCAGCGGGACAGGCGGGTGGAGAGCACGGTGAGCGCGGCCACGCCGGCGGTGGAGGTACGCAGGATCGACGGGCCGAGGCGGACGGGTCGGGCACCGGCCTCGGTGAAGGCGGTCAGCTCGGCCGGGGAGATGCCCCCCTCCGGCCCGACCACCAGGACGATCTCGCCGGTGGCCGGCAGCTCGACGGCGGTCAGCCGCTCCTCGGCCTCCTCGTGCAGCACGAACGCCGCACCGGCACCGGCGATCCGGCGGGCCACCGTGGCGGTCGACTCGTCCGGCGCTCCGGCCACCACCGGCAGCCGCGCCCGGCGAGCCTGCTTGGCCGCCTCCCGGGCCGTCGCCACCCACTTCGTCCGGGCCCGTACGCCCCGGTCGCCGCGCCACTGCACCACCGAGCGGGACGCCGCCCAGGGCACGATCTCGTCCACCCCGACCTCGGTCATCGCCTGCACGGCCAGCTCGCCCCGATCGCCCTTGGCGATTCCCTGCACCACGACCAGCCGGGGGACGTCCGCGTCGACGTACCCCCGGGAGGTGACGGTGAGGTCGAGGGTGCCCCGGCCGACGGCGGTGACCACCACGGCGGCCGTGCCGCCCCGGCCGTCGGCGAGCAGCAGCTCGTCGCCCACGCGCAGCCGTTGCACGGTGGCGGCGTGGTGCCCCTCGGGGCCGTCCAGGATGAGCTGGTCGGCGGTGGGCAGCGACTCGACCAGGAACAGCGGTGCGGACACGACGCCCAGGCTAGCCGCCCGGCACGGACGCCGGGCCGGCGAGGCCGCGCGGACCACCGCCCGGCAGGATCGGCCCAGCCCAGGCCAGTCGGCCCAGGCCCAGCCGGGCGAACCCGGGCCGACCGAAGCCGGGCGGAGCGGGGCCGAACGGACCGGGGCCAGACGGAGCGGGGCCGGGCCGGAGCCGGACAGAGCGGGGCCGGGCCGGTGGCTCGGCCCCGGTCCGGCCGGGTCAGGCGTGGCCGTTGAAGGCGTCGCGCATCCGGGAGAAGAAACCGCCCTGCTTGGACAGCTCGGCGACCTCCTCGCCCCGGGTCTTGGCGAAGTCCCGCAGCATCTTCTCCTGGTCGGCGTCGAGCTTGGTGGGGGTCCGCACGTCGAGGTGGACGTAGAGGTCACCCCGGCCGGTGCCGCGCAGGTGCGGCACGCCACGGGCGCGTAGCCGCAGCGTGCTGCCGGGCTGGGTGCCGGCCTTGACGTCGACGGTCTCCTCGCTGTCCAGCGTCTTTATGGTCAGCCGGGTGCCCAGCGCGGCGGCGGTCATCGGGACGGTCACCCGACAGTGGAGGTCGTCGCCCTTGCGGGAGTAGACGTCGTGCGGGCGCTCGTGGATCTCGACGTAGAGGTCACCGGCGGTGCCACCACCCGGACCGACCTCGCCCTGCTGGGCCAGCCGGATCCGCATGCCGTCCTCGACCCCGGCCGGGATCTTCACGGTCAGCGAGCGGCGGGTCCGCACCCGGCCGTCGCCGGCGCAGGTGGGGCAGGGGTGCGGGATGGTGGTGCCGTACCCCTGGCAGACGGTGCACGGCCGGGCCGAGACCACCTGGCCGAGGAAGGTCCGCTGGACCGACTGCACCTCGCCCCGGCCACCGCACGCCTCGCAGGTCGCCAGGTGGGTGCCGGCCGCGGTGCCCGCCCCGGAGCAGGTGGTGCAGAGCACGGCGGTGTCGACGGTGATCGGGGCCTCGACGCCGAAGGCGGTCTCGTGGAGGTCCAGCTCCAGACGCAGGATCGCGTCGGCCCCCGGCCGGGTACGCGGGCGTGGACCGCGGGCGCCACCGGCCGCGCCGCCGAAGAAGGCGTCCATGATGTCCTGGAAGCCGACGAACGGCCCCGCCCCACCGGGACCGCCCGGACCGCCGGCACCCCCGCCGCCCGGGGCGAGCGGGTCGCCGCCCAGGTCGACGATCTGCCGCTTCCGATCGTCCGACAGGACCTCGTACGCGGCGTTGATGTCCTTGAACTTCTCCTGTGCCTCCGGGTCCGGATTCACGTCCGGGTGGAACTGTCGCGCCAGCTTGCGGTAGGCGCGCTTGATCTCGTCATCGGAGGCTTCCCGGCTCACACCGAGAATGCCGTAGTAGTCCCTGGCCACTGCGTTCCGTGTCCTCATGTTCGTCTCGCGTTACGGCGGCCGGACCCGGCCGCCGACCCTGACTGGTCAGTTCTGGGCCAGCAGCTCGCCCACGTAGCGTGCCACGGCCCGTACCGTGGCGATGGTGCCGGGGTAGTCCATCCGGGTCGGGCCGAGCACACCCAGCCCACCGACGATAGTGCTGCCCGGTCCGTACCCGGTGCTGACCACCGAGGCGGCACGGAGGTTGTCGACCTCGTTCTCGTCGCCGATCAACACCCGGGTGGTGCTCGGCTCGGTCTCGCCGATCAGCTTGAGCAGGACGACCTCCTCCTCCAGCGCCTCCAGGATGGGGCGCAGCGAGCCCTGGAAGTCGAGCAGGCCACCCCGGGTGAGGTTGGCGGTGCCGGCCAGCGCCAGGCGCTCCTCGGTGCGCTCGACAAGCGTCTCCAGCAGCACGGTGGAGAGCGTGGTCATGGCGCCGCGCAGGTGCGGCGCGGACTCCTCGACCAGCGCCTGGACCAGGGGCGGGGTGTCGGACAGCCGGCTGCCCCCCAGCTTCTCGTTGACCAGTCGGCGCAGGTCGGTGACGTCCTCGGCGGGGACCGGCGCGGGCAGCTCGACCAGCCGCTGCTCGACCCGGCCGGTGTCGGCGATCATGACCAGCATCAGCCGGGTGGTGGAGATCGGCACCAGCTCCAGGTGGCGCACCGACGAACGGGCCAGCGACGGGTACTGCACCACGGCGACCTGCCGGGTGAGCTGCGCCAGCAGTCGTACGGTGCGGTGCACCACGTCGTCCAGGTCGACGGCGCCGACCAGGAAGCGCTCGATGGCCCGGCGCTCGGCCGGGCTGAGCGGCTTGACCCGGGAGAGCCGGTCGACGAAGAGCCGGTAGCCACGGTCGGTGGGCACCCGGCCGGCGCTGGTGTGCGGCTGCCGGATGTAGCCCTCCTCCTCCAGCACCGCCATGTCGTTGCGGACGGTCGCCGGGGAGACCCCGAGCTGGTGCCGCTCGACAAGCGTCTTGCTGCCGACGGGCTCCTGCGTGGCGACGTAGTCCTCGACGATCGCCCGCAACACGGCCAGCTTGCGGTCGTCGAGACTCATCTCCCACCTCCTGAACACGTCGACCCGGACACCTGCCGCGCCCGGACAAGCGCTCTGGCACTCGACTGTAGCGAGTGCCAGTCTACGACGGCAGCGCCGCCGCCGCGATGATCGAGACGGACCGTCGGTGCGTCCGCCCCGGGGGACGCCGGGGCGTCGACGACCGAACGTCGAGGCCAACCTCACCAGTGTCGCTCTGGTGCACCCTTGCCGGCAGCCCCTACCGTGGCGGGCATGACTGAACCACCTCGCCCTCCCGGCGCGGGGGACGGCACCTCGCCCGACCCGACCGCCCCCCAGGGCTCGCCATACGAGCCACCCACCGCACCACTGTTCGGGGCGTCGGGGGCGGGCGGCTATCCCCCGCCCGGTGACTATCCCCCGCCGACCGGTGACCAGCCGCCGTCGGGCGGTTACCCGCCGCCGGGTGGCTACCCGCCACCGGGT
The DNA here is from genome assembly GCF_044548625.1 of Micromonospora sp. NPDC051925. NCBI lineage: Bacteria > Bacillati > Actinomycetota > Actinomycetes > Micromonosporales > Micromonosporaceae > Micromonospora > Micromonospora sp. NPDC051925. The sequence goes on from NZ_JBIUCH010000025.1 coordinate 42,180, forward strand.
GGCTACCCTCCGGCTGGTGGTTTCCCCCCGGCTGGTGGCGGATATCCGACCGGCGGCGCGTACGGCGCCCCGGCCGGCGGCTACGCCAACAGCGAGGACAAGACCTGGGCGCTGGTCGCGCACTTCGGCGGGGCCGCCGGCGCGCTGATCAGCTTCGGTCCGCTCGGCTTTGTCGCCCCGCTGATCGCCTACCTGGTCCGTGGTCAGCAGTCACCAGCCGTCCGGGCGCAGGCGCTGGCCGCGCTGAACTTCCAGATCCTCTGGTCGATCATCGCGTTCGTGCTGCTCTTCGTGAGCTGGTGCCTGCTCTTCCTGCCCAGCATCGCGGTCGTGGTGATCCAGATCCTGTTCGGGATCATCGCCGGCATGAAGGCGAACGAGGGCCAGCCCTACCGCTACCCGATGTCCACCAGCTTCATCAAGTGAACCCCGGCCGGCCGCTCCCCCGGCCGGCCGGGCACCACCCCGGGCCTGCCGGGCACCCGGGGCAGGGCACCAGCGTTCGCCGGCCGGCACCGCCACGGACCGGTCAGGTGTCGCTCAGGGCAACAGGTCGCGGACCACCGCATCGGCCAGCAGCCGGCCGCGCAGGGTGAGCACCGCCCGCCCCTGCGGGTACCCCACCGGGTCCAGCAGGCCGTCGGCGAGCGCTCGGGCCGCACCGGCCCGGCCCGCGTCGTCCAGGGCGGCCAGGGGCAGCCCGGACGCGAGCCGCAGCCGCAGCATCACGTCCTCCATGTGCGCCTCGTCCGGGGTGAGGATCTCCCGGGCCAGGCCGGGCGAGCGTCCGGCGGCGAGTCGTTGCGCGTACGCGCTGGGGTGCTTGACGTTCCACCAGCGCACCCCGCCGACGTGGCTGTGTGCCCCCGGGCCGAGGCCCCACCAGTCGGCACCGGTCCAGTAGAGCAGGTTGTGCCGGCATCGGCCCGCCTCGGTGCGGGCCCAGTTGGAGACCTCGTACCAGGAGAAACCGGCCGCGTCGAGAGCGGCCTCCGCCGCCAGGTAGCGGTCCGCCGCCACGTCGTCGGAGGGGTACGGCAGCTCGCCGCGCCGCATCCGGGCGGCCAGCCGGGTGCCGTCCTCCACGATCAGGGCGTACGCGCTGACGTGGTCGACCCCGGCGGCGACCACCTGGTCCAGCGAGGCGGCGAAGTCCTCGGCGCGTTCCCCCGGGGTGCCGTAGATCAGGTCCAGGTTGACGTGGTCGAACCCGGCGTCGCGGGCCTCCCGGGCGGCCTCGGCGGCCCGGCCGGGGCGATGCCTGCGGTCGAGCACCGCCAGCACGCCGGCGGCGGCGGACTGCATGCCCAGCGAGATCCGGGTGTAGCCGGCCGCCCGCAGGGTCTTCAGCGACTCCGGGGTGACCGATTCGGGGTTCGCCTCGGTGGTCACCTCGGCGTCGACGGCCAGCCCCCAGGTGCGGTCGATGCCGTCCAGGATGCGGGCCAGGTCGTCGGCGGGCAGCAGGGTCGGGGTGCCGCCGCCGACGAAGACCGTGTCGACCCGGGGCGGTGGGGCGTCGCCGAGCACCCGGGCGGCGAGCGCCAGCTCGCCCAGCACGGTGTCGGCGTACGACTCCCGGTCGGCACCCCCGCCCAGCTCGGCGGCGGTGTAGGTGTTGAAGTCGCAGTAGCCGCAGCGGCTGGCGCAGAACGGCACGTGGACGTACACGCCAAAGCCGCGCCCGCCGACGGCACGCAGGGCGGTGGTGGGCAGCGAACCGTCGACGGGAACGGTCTCACCATCTGGAAGGACGCCGGGCATGGCCACTAGTGTGCCCGGCATGACCTCTCCCGACCGACTCGTGCGGGTCGCCACGGCCCGTGGGGTGACCACCCTCACCCTGGACAGCCCGCACAACCGCAACGCGCTCTCCACCGCGCTGATGACCGAGCTGCTGGCCGGGATCGCCGCGGCGGTCGCCGACGACGCGGTCCGGGTGATCGTGCTGGACCACACCGGCCCGGTCTTCTGCTCCGGCGCGGACCTGAAGGAGACGGCGGCGGCGTACGCCAGCGGGTCGGTGCCGGCCGGGATGCTCGGCGACGTGCTGGTGGCGGTCCGGGAGTGCCCGAAGCCGGTGCTGGCGAAGGTGGCCGGGCCGGCACGGGCCGGCGGGCTGGGCCTGATCGCGGCGGCCGACCTGGCGGTCTGCGCGCAGGAGGCGACGTTCGCCTTCACCGAGGTACGGATCGGGGTGATCCCGGCGGTCATCTCGGCGACCGTGCTGCCCCGGCTGCATCCCCGGGCCGCCGCCGAGCTGTACCTGACCGGCGACACCTTCGACGGTCGACGGGCCGCCGAGGTGGGCCTGGTGACCGCCGCCGTGCCGGCCGACGAGCTGGACAGGGCGGTGGCGCGGTACTGCGAATCGCTCGTCCGGGGGGCACCGGGAGCGCTGGCCGGGACGAAGGAGCTGCTGCGCCGCCCGGCGGCCACCGACCTGCGGGCGGAGATCGCCGACCTGTCCGCCCGGTCCACCGGCTACTTCCTGTCGGCGGAGGGCAGGGAGGGCGTACTGGCGTTCCGGGAAAAAAGATTAGCTCGATGGGTCGTAGCGGTGGAGGGTGGGCGGGCTGAGGGGGCGGGCTGAGAGCGAGGGGTGAAGGGCGGTGGGCGAGCTGAGAGCGAGGGCTGACGGGCGGTGGGCGAGCTGAGAGCGAGGGCTGACGGGCGGGGCGCGAGCTGAGAGTGGGGGCTGGGGCGGAACGCGGGGGTGGAGGCGGGGGTGGTTTTCCGGGTGGTGCTGCGGGAAGGTGTACCAGTCGACCGGCCCGGCTCGCAGGTCGGCGACGTACGCTTGGCCCACGCTGAAACAGGAGGTGCGGGTGCGAACACGGACATTCGTGGCAGCCGTTGTCGTGGTGGCGGTGTTCGCCATGCTCGGGGGCTGGGGAGTCCGTCAACTCGGCGGGGAGCTTCGACTCCCCATTGCCAGCCGTACCTGCACCGTCCAGGCCGACGGCACCGTGAAGCTGGACGCCGACCAGATGGCCAACGCCGCCACCATCGCCGCGATCGGCATGCAGCGGCAGATGCCCGAGCGGGCCGTGGTGGTCGCCCTGGCCACCGCGTACCAGGAGTCGGGGTTGCGCAACCTCGCCCACGGTGACCGGGACTCGCTCGGGCTCTTCCAGCAGCGCCCCAGTCAGGGCTGGGGCACCGCGGACCAGATCCGCGACGAACGGTACGCGGCGAACCGGTTCTACAAGGCGCTGAAGAAGGTTCGCGGCTGGGAGCGGATGGAGGTCACCGACGCCGCCCAGGCGGTACAGCGGTCGGCGTACCCGAAGGCTTACCAGAAGTGGGCCGACGAGTCCCAGGTGCTGGCCCGAGCCCTGCTCGGCGAGGCGACCGGCGCGGTGGCCTGCACGGTGGGGCGTACCCCGGTGATGCGCGGGCAGGCGGCGGCGGCCGAGCTGACCCGCGGCCTGACCCTGGACTGGGGGTTGCCCGACGCCGGTGCGGTCGCCGAGCTGACCGACGTGACGGTGCCCGCCGCGGACGCCCGCGACGGCTGGCGGTACGCGCACTGGCTGGTCTCGCACGCCCCCGACCACGGGGTGAAGCGGGTCCGCTTCGGCGGCCTGGAGTGGAGTGCCGACAACGGCCGGTGGGCGAAGGTCTCCGACGGCCAGCCGGCCGAGCCCCGGGTGCTGGCCGAGGTCTTCGCCGACCGCACCTGAGCGCGGGGCCGGGTCTCGGCCGGAGCGGTCGGGCGAGGTGGTCAGCCGGCGGCGGTCAGCCTACGGCGCACCTTCTCCCTCAGCGACTCGGGCAGCTCGGCGACGGTGAGCAGCCGGGGCAGCAGCTCCGGCTCCAGGTTGGTGGCCCGGAACACTTCGCCGATGGTGACCCCGTGCGCCGGCCGGTCCACCACCTCGACCGGGTCGCCCGCACCGACCTCGCCGTCGCGCAGCACCCGCAGGTACGCCCCGGGCGCGGCGCGGACGATGAACCGTTTGATCAGGTCGGGCACCCCCCAGAAGCCGGCGAAGGTGACGCACGGGGTACGCGGCTTGGTGACCTGGAGCAGCGCCGAGCCGACCGCCCAGCGTTCGCCGATCACCGCGCCGGTCACGTCCACCGCCCAGGTGGTCAGGTTCTCGCCGAACCCGCCGGGACGGATGTCCCGGCCCAACTCGGCCGACCACCAGGCGGCGTCCTCCTCGGCGTAGGCGTAGACCGCCTGGTCGGGGCCGCCGTGGTGGGCCCGTTCACCGATGAAGTCGCCGGCCACCCCGTCGGCGCGCAGCAGCACCGGCCCGTCGACCGGCCGCTTGTCGATGCCGCTGCGCCCGCTCGCGTCGCCCGCCCACTGCGCCTCGGTCACCACGCCGAGGTTCACTGCCGCCACCCTGCCCGTCATGGCCCCAGCGTAGGACCACCCGCAGGCGGCTGCCGTCCCGCCGGTGCCACCGCGCGCCCTCGCCCGGCCCGGAGCGGCCGCCTCCTCGCTGTCTCTCAGCCCTTGACGGCACCGGCCACCAGGCCGGAGACCATCCGCCGCTGCACCAGCAGGAAGAAGATGATCACCGGCAGGGTGAAGAGCGTGGAGGCCGCCATCACCGACCCCCAGGCCGTGTCGTCCCGGCCGAAGAAGAAGGTCATCGCCACCGGCAGGGTGTAGCGGTCCTGGTCGTTGACGAAGGTCAGCGCGAAGATCAACTCGTTCCAGGCGGTGATGAAGGAGAAGATGCTGGTCGCCACCAGGCCCGGCGCGACCAGCGGGAAGAGGACCTTCCGGAAGGTCTGCGACCGGCTCGCCCCGTCGATCGCGGCGGCCTCCTCCAACTCCCTGGGCACCGCCGCGACGAAGCCGCGCAGCATCCACACCGCGAACGGCAGGGAGAAACCCAGGTAGGTCAGGATCAGGCTGGGCAGGGTGTTGTAGAGGCCGAGCCGCTGGATCATCAGGAACAGCGGGATGACCAGCGCCTCCAACGGGATCATCTGCACCACCAACAGCATGATCAGGAAGCTGGTCCGCAGCCGGAACCGGAACCGGGCCACCGCCGTCGCGGCCAGCAGCGCGACCAGGCCGCTGAGCACGACCGTGCTCACCGCGACCAGCACGCTGTTGAGAAAGAAGTCGAGGAAGGTCACGCCCGGGATCAGGTTGCCGGTCAGGATCTCCCGGTAGTGCTCGAGCGTCGGGTGCGCCGGCACCGGCCGGGGGGTGGCCGAGAAGATCTCCCGGTTCGGCTTCAGCGAGGTGGCGACCATCCAGTAGACCGGGAACGCGGCAAAGAGCGCCACCAGCAGACCCGCGCCGTTGAGCGCGACCTTCTTCACGACCCGTCCCCCTGCCGTCACGACTCGTCCTCCTGCCTGAGCACCATCCGGACGTACAGGCCGGTCACCACCAGCAGGATCAGCGTGAGGATGACCGCGATGGCCGAGCCCACGCCGTACTTGGGCGGTGGGGAGAACGCCTCGGCGTACGAGTAGATGGAGAGCATGAACGTCGGCCGGTCCTGGGTGCCGCCGGCCAGCACGAACTGCTGCGTGAAGACCTTGAAGTCCCAGATGGTGGAGAGCACCACCAGGATGCCGAAGACCGGCCGCAGCAGCGGGAAGGTGATCTTCCAGAACACCTTCCACGGGCTGGCCCCGTCGACCCGGGCGGCCTCGTGCAGCTCGCTCGGCACGCTCTTGAGCCCGGCGAGCACGCTCACCGCGATGAACGGGAAGGAGTGCCAGACCACCACCAGGGTCAGGATCGAGAAGAACAGCAGCGGCGAGTTGAACCAGCCGTAACCGGACCAGTCGGTACGCCCGAAGAGCGCCTGCGACAGCCCGTCCGGCAGGGCGTTGAACGCCCAGGTGACCAGGCCGGAGGTGTCATCGAAGATCCACTTCCAGATGATCGTGCCGGTCAGCGCCGGGGTGGCCCAGGCCAGCATCACGCAGCTGGCCACGAAGGTGGCCATCCTCCGGCCGAGCCGGTGCAGCAGCAGCCCGACCAGGGTGCCCAGCACCATCGTCAGCAGCACGTTCGCCGCGGCGAAGAGCACCGTGTTGCGCAACACCGTACGGAAGAACGGGTCGCCGAGGATCTGGGTGTAGTTGGCCAACCCGACGAACGGCCACTCGCGGTCGCCGCGCAACTGCCGGACGCTGTCCAGCTTGAAGAACGACATGACCACCACCTGGCCCAGCGGCCAGAGCAGCAGCACCCCGATGACCACCAGGCAGGGCAGCAGGAGCAGGTACGGCAGGCGGTCCACCCGGGACGGCCGACGCGCAGGGGTCTCCCGCGCGGCGGCCGTCCCGGTGGGCTTGGTCAGCGTGCTCACTTGGCGTTGAGGATGCTTTCCATCTCGGCAGCCGCGTCGGCGGTGGCCTTCTCGACTGACTTCTGCCCCTTGATGACCGAGCTGTTCATCGCCTGGGTCACCGTCTTGGTCCGGCTGACCTCCACCCACTTCGGGGTCAGCGGGGTCACCCTGGTGCTCTGCATGGTGCTGGCGAACGCGGCCATCAGCTTGTCGTTGGCGTAGTCGCCGCCCTGGACGAGGTCGGCGTAGACGGGGAAGAAGCCGAGGCTGCTGGCGAAGGTCTGCGCGTTCTTCTTGTTCAGCAGCACGGTCAGGTAGTCCCAGGCCAGATCCTGCTTCTTGCTGTCCTGCCACAGGGCGATGTCCGAGCCGCCGGCGAAGGCCGGGGCCGGTTTGCCGTCCGGCCCGGGGATCGGGAAGGTGCCCCAGACCTTCTCGATGTCGGGGTTGTCCTTCTTGATCGCGCCGGCCTGCCAGCTGCCGGCGAAGGCCATCGCCGCCTTGCCGGTGGCGAACTGGGTACGGGCGTCGATCTCGTTCCAGCCGGCGGCGGCGGGCGGGGCGACCTTGTGCACGGTCACCAGGTCGGTCCAGAACGTGACCGCCCGCTGCGCCTGCGGGCTGGTGTAACCGGACTTCCAGGTGCCGCCCTGGTCGGTGGCGATCTCACCGCCGGCGCCCCAGAGGAAGGAGTAGAAGGGCAGTTCGGAGTTGCCCGGCAGGGCGATGCCGTAGGTGCCGGGCTTCTTGGCCTGCACCGCCTTGGCGACCGACACCAGTTCGTCCCAGCTCTTCGGCGGCTGCACGCCGGCCTCGGCGAACCAGTCGGTGCGGTAGTAGATGGCCCGCACGCCGGCGTACCAGGGAACGCCGTACTGCTTGCCGCCGAGCTGGGCGTTCTTCACCAGGTCCGGCAGGACGTCCTTGCCCTCGGCCCAGCCGCCGAACTTGTCGGAGACGTCGGCGAGCGCCTCCTGTGCCGCCCAGCCCTGGGTCTCGGTGTTGCCCAGTTCGGTGACGTCCGGGCCCTCGCCGCCGGCGAGCGCCGCCTGGAACTTCTTCGGCGCTTCCAGCCAGGGGATGTACTGGACCACCACGTCGGTGTCGGGGTGCTGCTGCCGGAACTCGCTCTCGACGCCGTCGAGGAACGTCGTCTGGGCGTCGCTCCCCTCGCCCATCATCCAGACCGTCAGCTTGCTGTCGTCGGCGGCTTCGTCATCGCCGGAACCACCGCAACCGGCGAGCACCATCGCGGCCGAGGCCACGACGGCGGTGACCGGAGCCAGCCGCTTCCACCTGTTCACGCCACTTCTCCCTCGCGCCGTCCGGCACTAACCTTCTCAGCCGCACCCTAGTAGGAAAATTTCCTTTACGACAGGGGGCGTTCGGCGAGGCGACCGTATCGCAGGCGGAGGCCGTTCAGGCAGGCCCCGCGGGGCCCGGTCGGATAGACGGCGGTATGTGGACGAGCGGATGCCCGCCCCCCGGTCCGGGGAGCGGGCATCCGCTGCGTGGTACGTGCCGGCCGGTCACCCGACCGGCAGCCGGGTCACCGGTGGGTGACGCCGCGGCGACGACCCACGCCGGCCACCAGGGCCACGGCGATGGCGGCGAGGACGACCTGCACCAGCAACTCGGTCCAGTCGATGCCGGCGGTCTCCGTGGCGATGCCCATCGCCCGAGCCAGCACGGTGCCCAGCAGCGCGGCACCCACGCCGATCAGCAGGTGCAGCCAGATCGGCATGTTCTGGCGGCCCGGCACGACCAGACGGCCCAGAGCGCCGACGATGAGACCAACAACGATCGCGGTGATGATGCCCCAGACGGTGAACTCCACGGTCGCCCTCCTCCTCAAGATGAGTCACACGGTACGTGTGGTTCCTGTCGTGGCAGCTAGATTCCCGACCGGCCGCAGAACCAAACCGACTCACCACCACACTTGTCGCCGTACGTCGATACGACGGCGTGGCGTCGGCTTGCCGGCTGTCAATGTCCGGCCAGCTCAGCAGGCTTACGTCGGGTCGTCCGCACAGCGCAGGAGGGCGCAGAAATCAGCCGTGCCACAGTGGGGGCACCACACCGACGACGGCCGGCACCCCGGTAGGGAACACCGGGGTGCCGGCCGTCGCGGACCGGATGGGCGGGGCGGGACGCCGGGCGTCGTCGGTGCGGTCGCCCGGTGCCCGCTGCTACTTCTTGCCAGCCGGCTTGGCGTCGCCGGAGTCCGAGGAGAGCGCGGCGATGAAGGCCTCCTGGGGAACCTCCACCCGGCCCACCATCTTCATCCGCTTCTTGCCCTCCTTCTGCTTCTCCAGCAGCTTGCGCTTACGGCTGATGTCACCGCCGTAGCACTTGGCGAGCACGTCCTTGCGGATGGCGCGGATGGTCTCCCGGGCGATCACCCGGCTGCCGATCGCCGCCTGGATCGGCACCTCGAACTGCTGGCGCGGGATCAGGTTGCGCAGCTTCGCCGCGATCGACGTGCCGTAGTTGTACGCCTTGTCCTTGTGCACGATCGCGCTGAACGCGTCCACCGGCTCGCCGTGCAGCAGGATGTCCACCTTGACCAGGTCGGACGCCTGCTCGTCGGAGGGCTCGTAGTCCAGCGAGGCGTAGCCCTTGGTACGACTCTTCAACTGGTCGAAGAAGTCATAGATGATCTCGGCGAGCGGCAGGGTGTAGCGCAGCTCCACCCGGTCGGCGGAGAGGTAGTCCATGCCGAGCAGGCTGCCCCGCCGGCCCTGACACAGCTCCATCACCGCACCGACGTAGTCGTTCGGGGTGAGCACGGTGGCCCGCACGACCGGCTCGTACACCTCGGCGATCCGGCCGGTGGGGTACTCGCTCGGGTTGGTCACCACGATCTCCTGGCCGTCCTCGGTGATGGCCCGGTAGACCACGTTCGGCGCGGTGGAGATCAGGTCGAGGTTGTACTCCCGTTCCAGCCGCTCCCGGATGATCTCCAGGTGCAGCAGGCCGAGGAAGCCGCAGCGGAAGCCGAAGCCCAGCGCCCCGGACGTCTCCGGCTCGTAGTCGAGGGCGGCGTCGTTGAGCTTGAGCTTGTCCAACGCCTCGCGCAGGTTGGGGTAGTCCGAGCCGTCGATCGGATAGAGACCGGAGTAGACCATCGGCTTCGGGTCCTTGTAACCCCCCAGCGCCTCGGTCGCCGGCCGGGAGTTGATGGTGACGGTGTCACCGACCCGGGACTGGCGGACGTCCTTCACGCCGGTGATCAGGTAGCCCACCTCGCCGACACCGAGCGCGTCGGCCTTGACCATCTCGGGCGAGATGACGCCGATCTCCAGCAGCTCGTGCACCGCGGCGGTGGACATCATCTTGATCCGGTCCCGGGCGCTGATCCGGCCATCGATCACCCGGACGTAGGTGACCACGCCCCGGTAGACGTCGTACACCGAATCGAAGATCATCGCGCGGGCCGGGGCGTCGGCGTCACCGATCGGCGGGACGAACTGCCGGACGATCTCGTCGAGCAGGTACGGCACCCCGTCGCCGGTCTTGCCGGAGACCCGGATGCAGTCCGCCGGATCCCCGCCGATCAGGTGGGCCAGCTCCTCGGCGTACTTCTCCGGCTGGGCGGCCGGCAGGTCGATCTTGTTGAGCACCGGGATGATCTTCAGGTCGTTCTCGAGCGCCAGGTAGAGGTTGGCCAGGGTCTGCGCCTCGATGCCCTGGGCGGCGTCGACCAGCAGCAACGCCCCCTCGCAGGCGGCCAGCGAACGGGACACCTCGTAGGTGAAGTCGACGTGACCCGGGGTGTCGATCATGTTGAGGACGGCCTGCTCGCCGACCCGCTCGCCCTCCCGGATGGTCCACGGCATCCGGACGGCCTGGCTCTTGATGGTGATGCCGCGCTCGCGCTCGATGTCCATCCGGTCGAGGTACTGCGCACGCATCTGCCGGGGGTCGACCACACCGGTGAGCTGCAACATCCGGTCGGCCAGGGTCGACTTCCCGTGGTCGATGTGGGCGATGATGCAGAAGTTCCGGATGCGCGCCGGGTCGGTGGCACCAGGAGCGTTCGCGCCGGGATCGAGCGTCGGTGGCACAGCGGTCCGTTCTGGTCGGCTGACGTGAGCGGGCCGGCGCACCGCCGGCCCCCTCTATGCTCCCACGTCGCTCCGAACGCGGTCCGATCACTCCTCGGGTGGCTCACTCCTCGGGTGGTTCGACGAAGAGGGCGGCGAGCTTCGGCAGCCGGCGGCGGGCCTCCTCCTCGTCGTCGAAGTCCCAGAAATCGTTCAGGTCGGGCACCGGCACCGGGTCACGCTCCGCCGGCAGGTCGGTCGCGGTCGCCTTCCGGTACGCCTCCCACGGCACCGCCAGCATGTCCTCGCACTCGAACTCCTCGCCGCTGAGCGCGGCCGACCGGACCCGGGGCATCTCGGCCAGCGAATCCGGGGCCGCCACCGCCGCGGCGAAGACCGTCCGCCCCTGGGTCATCAGCCAGCCCCGGAAGTACTCGAACCCGTCGTCGGAGGCACCCCCGTTGATCAGGTAAGCCGCACCCCACAGGTCGACCCGGTAGGAGGCGGCCAGCACCCGCTGCTGGTGGTGCGCGTACCCGACGATCTCCTCCGGGGTGCGCTCGGCGAGCAGGGCCACGGCCCGCGCGGCGACGGCGTCGGCCTCTCCCCCGGCCCCGGAGCGGGCCTGCTCGATCAACTGCCAGAAGTCGTCGGTCCTCATGGCCTGGCAGTCTCCCAGACCCGTTCGGGCCTCCTGACCGGCAGCGGGAACATCCGGCGAGTCGCGGAGGCCCGCCGTCGGCACGTCCGGTCGGGGATGTCGTCCGGTCCCGGGCGTCCCCGGCCGCCGTACCCACGGCACCGGGCACGATGGTGGGATGTCCGCGACTGTGCCGCCGTACCACGAGACCGCCGTGCGGCCCGACTGGCGGGACCTGCCCGCCGGCCTGCGGGACGCGGTCACCGCCCGGCTCGGCGCGGCGGTGGTCGCGGCGCGGACCGCCACCGCGGGCTTCACCGGTGGCTTCGCCGCCGTGCTGGCGACGGCGGACGGCGGCCGGGTCTTCGTCAAGGCCGCCGACCTGACCCGCCAGCGCCACCTGGTCGACTGGTACGCCCGGGAGCTCGCCGTCCTCGCCCGGCTGCCGGCCGGCCTGCCGGTCCCCCGCCCACGCTGGGCGCTCGACGCGGCCGGCTGGTACGCGGTCGGCCTGGACGCCCTCGACGGGCGGACGCCCCGACTGCCCTGGAACCCGACCGAGCTGGCCGCCGTGCTCGCCGGGTACGCCGAGATCGCCGCCGCGCTGGCCGACCCGCCGGCCGAGCTGACCACCCTCGGCCTGCCCCGGCTGGCCGACCTGGCCCGCGCCGACATCCTCTGGTGGGGTGAGGTGGCCGCCGGGCGCGAGCCGATGCCGCCGCTGCCCCCGGCGGCCCGCGACCGGCTGCCCGAACTCGTCGCCCTGGAGTCCCGCCTGCCCGGGTACGCGGCAGCCGCGCCCGGCCTGGCCCACGGCGACCTGCGGGTGGACAACGTGCTGCTGGACCACGCCGGGCGGGCCTGGTTCTGTGACTGGAACTGGCTCTGCCACGGCCCGGCCTGGTTCGACCTCGCCAGCCTGCTGATCACCGGGTACGCCGGCGGGGTGGACACCGACGCGCTCTTCGCCGCTCATCCGGCAGCGGCCGGCGCCCCACCCGACGCCCTGGACGTGACGCTGGCCGCGCTCGCCGGCTACTACCTCACCGCCGCCGGTCCACCGCCGGACGTCGGACCCCACGGGGCCGGTGCGGCAGGTGCCTCGCCGTTGCTGTGGGCGCACCGGCGGTTCAGCGGGGAACGGGCGCTCGGCTGGCTCGCCGCCCGGCAGCGCTGGCGCTGATCCCCCGGACTCCGCGTCGAGCCGTTTTGGCTCGTCCCGACCGACCTGGTAGCCTGGCTCTTCGCGCAGTGATGACACATGATCGTCCCGCGCGGAAGCAGACCATACCGAGCTATCAAGACGAGGCTGTCGCGTGGCGAACATCAAGTCCCAGATCAAGCGCAACCGGCAGAACGAGAAGCGCCGGCTGCGTAACAAGTCGGTCAAGTCGTCGCTGAAGACCGCCATCCGGAAGTTCCACGAGGCTGCGGAGGCCGGTGACGCCGAGAAGGCCACCGTCCTGATGCGTGACGCCGCCCGCAAGCTGGACAAGGCCGCCAGCAAGGGCGTCATCCACGCCAACCAGGCGGCCAACCGGAAGTCGGCCATCTCGAAGCGCGTCGGCTCACTCTCGGTCTGACCGAGCGACCCCAGACCTGACCGTAGGCCCCGGAGGAGTCCTCCGGGGCCTACGGCTGTCCGCAGGCCGGCACCCTGCCCGCACCATCTCGCGGAGACAGCGGTGTCGGAGGTGGCGGGATGACGCTGTCTCAGCGCCGTGGTCTGGCCTCGCCGGGCAGGGTCTGCGGTACCCGGGCCCGCCCGACCACCGGCTCGACCTGCCGCCGGAACCGGTCCCGCTCCTGCTCGGGCACCAGCGCCGCCGAATGGATCACCCGCTCGGCCACCACGTCGTTGAGTTTCACCATGATCGCCACGGCCAGCGGTAGCACCGGCACCGCCCACCAGCTCACCAGCTCGGCCAGGGCGAGAAGGACGGCGAGCGCCACCGCCCCCTCGAAGAAGAGGAAGCAGAGCACCCCACCCGGGTTGACGAAGCGCAGTCCGAGCAGCCGGGCGTAGAGGGGGCGATACGACTCCTCCTCGGTCGGCACGGTGCGCCACGGCGTACGGGTGGGGCCGGTCACCGGGCGCCGCCCCGCCGGGCGGCGGCAACCGCGAAGACCGCCTTCTCCAGGGCGTACGCCCGGTCGTCCGCGCCGCCCTTCACGGCGGCGTTGCACTCGGCAGCCGCCCGCATCGCCTCGACCAGCCCCTCCGGGGTCCAGCCCCGGGCCCGCTGCTGGGCATTCTTGATCTTCCAGGCGGGCATGTGCAGGCTGCTGGCCAGCTGGTACGGGTCACCCCGCCCGGCGGCGGCCACCCGGGCCACGGTGCGGACCCCGTCGGCGAGGGCATCCGCGATCGGGACCGGGTCCACGCCCACGTGCAGGGCCCAGCGCAGCGCCTCCAGCGCCGCCGGGACGTCGCCGATCATCGTGGCGTCGGCGACCGTGAAGCCGGTGACCTCGACCCGACCCCGGTAGTACCGGGAGACGGTGTCCGCGCTGATCCGGCCGTCGGTGTCGGCGAGCAGTTGGGAGCAGGCGGCGGCAAGCTCCCGCAGGTCACCGCCGACGGCGGCGATCATCGCCTCGGCCGCGTCCTCGGAGCACCGGCCCCCGCCCCGGTGGATCTCGTCCCGGACGAAGGCCACCCGCTCCCGGTGCCCCTTGAGCTTGGCGGCCGGGACCACCGTCGCTCCGGCGGCCTTCAGCCCGTCGGCGAACGCCTTGCCCTTCGCCCCGCCCAGGTGCAGCACCACCAGCTGGACCTCCGGGTCGGGGGCCTTCGCATAGCCGAGCAGCGCGGCGGCCAGGTCCTTACGGGCGTCCTGCCCGGACCGGAGCACCAGCACCCGGCGACCGCCGAACAGGGACGGACTGAGCATCTCGGCGATCTCACCGACGGCGAGCGTGCCGGCGTGGTACTCACGGACGTCCACGTCGGGGTCGATGCTGCGGACCCGCGCCACGGCTTCGCTCACCGCACGCGTGGCGAGTAGCTCCTCGTCGCCGAGGACGAGCAGAATGGGGGCGAGGCTGGCGGTCACGTCGCCCATCTTGGCACGGCCCGGGACAGGAGCGGAGCTGCTCATCCACGGCGGTGACGGCACACCCCGCACTCAACGCAAATCACGACATTTGCCTTGATTACCGGTTCGATCGCTCCAATGCCCCTCGGCCTGCGTAGCACCGTCGTCGATGCGTCCGCGCCGTCGCGGTCGGGGTCACCGGCCGCCGGAGGGGGTGCCGAGCGCGACGAGCAGGTTCTCCACCGCCGCCTCCGAGGCCCGCCGGACGCTCTCGCTGGTGGCCGCCCCCAGGTGCGGCGTGGCCACCACCCGGGGGTGCCGCAGCAGGGCCGACGGCTCCGGTGGTTCGCGGTCGAAGGCATCCACCGGCCGCCTCCCGCCCGGTGGTGGCGTCGCCACTGGCCGGCGCGCAGCGTGTCGGCCGCCTCGGGCAACCCGCGCAGCCCCATCAGGGCCAGGGCCAGGGCGAGTTCGGCCACCCCTGGGTTGGCGCCCCGGGCGGTGAGCACCCTGATCCCGGCGGGCTCGGCGGCGGCGGTGTCGATGGCGTCGCTGCCGGCCCCGTTGCCGCTGATCGCGCGCAGTGCCCGGGCGTGCGCCAGCACCTCGGCGCTGATCGGCTCCACCCCGGCGATCCACCCGACGACGCCCGGCACGGCGGCGGTGAGTTCCCCGGTGGTGGGCTGCCGGCCCGGGGTGGGGGTGACGACGATGTAGCCGGCCGCCCGGAGGCGACGCACCGCCGGCGCGTCGGGCACCGACATCGCGGGGGGGGGGGGGGGGGGGGGACCAGCACCCGGGGCGCGGTCACGACGGCACCGCCGTGGTCTGCGGGCCGAGCAGCCGGAGCAGGCGCTCGACCTCGGCAGCCATCGCGTCGCCGGCCGGGGCGACGTAGGCATGGGCGTCCAGCAGCACCGGGTCGGCGTCGAGCCGATCGTCTACAAGCTCCGCTGGTTGGCCCGGCACCTGCCGGAGACCGTCGCCGCCGCGCGGACCTTCACCTCGCTCGCCGACCATGTGGCCCGGGACCTGCTCGCCGACCGGGCCGCCCCGGTCTTCCTCAACGTCTCGCACGCCTCCCGGACCGGGCTGCTGGACCTGCGGGCCGGCACCCTGCGCACCGGTGCCCTGCCCGAGCTGGGCCTGCCCGGCCTGGCCCCGCCCGAGCTGGTCGGCAGCGCGACCGTGGTGGGCCGGGCCTCGGGCGGTGGGGTGCTGCCCGCCGGCGTGCCGGTGGTCGCCGGCGGACACGACCACATGTGTGGCGCGTTCGGCAGCGGCGTCCGGCGCACCGGCGACGTCTACGTCTCGGCCGGCACCTCCGAGGCCCAGCTCGTACTCCTGGAGCAGTTGCCGCCGAGCATCGACCCCGGCGTCGACGCGGGCGTCTTCGTCGCCGGTGGGCTACGGTTCCTGCACCGGGCCACCCCGTCCGGCCGGTACTACCGGTCCTGGCGGGACCTGCTCTACGCCGGGGTGGACGACGCGACCATGTGGGACGAGCTGGCGAAGGTTGCCGACGAGACCGGTCCGGCGGTGATCGACGCGGATCACCAGCGGGCCCAGCTCGCCGCGCTGCCCATGGAGATCACCCGGGCGCACGCCATGGTCAGTCTGCTCAAGGGCCTCGCAGTGGAGGCCGAGACCACCACCGCACGGCTCGGCCAGCTCGCCGGCACCGCGATCGCCGACGTCACCGTCGGCGGGGTGGCCGTGGCCTGGCAGACCTGGCGTCGGCTGCGGCAGCAGGCCACCGACCGCCGGCTGCGTTTCGTCGCCGAGCCCGAGCCGACCGTGCTCGGGGTGGCCGTCCTCGCGCAGCTCGGCGCGACCGGCTCCGCCGACCTGCCGGCCCACCTGATCACCGCCGAAACCGAGGAGAGAACCGCAGATGAGCATCGCTGACCTGCTGGGCCGGCACCGGATCGTCCCGGTCGTCGTGCTCGACGACGCCGCCCACGCCGAACCGCTGGCCGACGCGCTCGCCGGTGCCGGCCTGCCGGTCGCCGAAGTGACCTTCCGGACCCCGGCGGCAGCCGAGGCGATCGCCCGGATGGCTGCGCACGGCGGGGTGACCGTCGGCGCCGGCACGGTGACCACCGTCGCCCAGGTCGACGAGGCGGTCCGGGCCGGTGCCCAGTTCGTGGTCTCCCCCGGGTTCAGCGCGGCGGTGCTCCGCCGCTGTGCCGAGCACGGCATCTTCGCCCTGCCCGGCGCGGTCACCGCCACCGAGGTGATGGCCGCCCTGGACGCGGGTGTCACGGTGCTGAAGTTCTTCCCCGCCGGCACCTCGGGCGGGCCGGCGGCGGTCTCCGCGCTCGCCGCACCGTTCGGCCAGGTCCGCTTCGTGCCCACGGGGGGCATCGATGCGGCCTCGGCCGGCGGGTACCTCGCCCTGCCCTCGGTGCTGGCCGTCGGGGGGAGCTGGATGGTGCCCCGGGCCGCCGTCGCGGCCGGAGACTTCGACCGGGTCAGCGAGATCACCGCCGCCACCGTGGCCGCCGTCGCCCGCGAGTGACGGCCCCGGCGGACCGGCCGGCCTTCGCGGTCTGCTCCGTCCCCCACAGCCGCGTACTCCGTCCGGCACCCGCTTGCTCCGTCCGGCACAGCCGCCTGCTCCGTCCGGCACAGCCGCGCTCCCGCGAGGGAAGTTGCCGTCGAGGCGTCAGCGCCGCCGCCGGTCCGCGCCCCGGGTCACCACCGCCAGTCCGTGCCGGCCGGTCACCACCGCCACGTCACCGTCGGTGTCGGTCCGCAGCACCCGCACCCCGTCGCGGGCCAGGTGCGACAGGATCGACGGGCTCGGATGCCCATAGTCGTTGTCGACACCCACCTGGACCACCGCCACCGAGGGCCGGACCGCGCGCAGGAACTCCGGATCCTGGTACGCGCTGCCGTGGTGGGCGACCTTCAACACCTCGGCCCGCACCGCGTCGGGCGGCCCCCGGTCCAGCAGCGCCCGCTGCTCCTCCGTCTCGGCGTCCCCGGCGAGCAGGATCCGCACCCCGGCCACGGTGGCGCGCAGCACCAGGGAGTTGTTGTTCGGGTCGGAGCGGGTGCCACGCAGCGGGTACGGCGGGCCGAGGACGACCAACTCCACCCCACCCGCCCGGTAGGACCAGCCCACCGGGGCCGGACGCGGCACTTCCGTACCGCCGGCACCGGGGCGACGCTGTTGACCGGACACGGCGGCGTTCACCAGATCCCGCCCGGCCGACGGCTCGGCGACGCCCGGGGTGCGTACCTCGACCACCCGCCGGCCCCGGAACACCCCGCCCACCCCGCCCACATGGTCGACGTGGAAGTGACTCACCAGCAGCAACGACACCTCCCGTACGCCCAGCCGGCGCAGGCAACCGTCCACGGCGGACGGCTCCGGCCCGGCGTCGACCACCACGGCCCGACCGTCCGCCACCGGCAACACCAGCGCGTCCCCCTGGCCGACGTCGCATCCGACCAACACCCACCCACGCGGCGGCCAGCCGACGGCCAGGATCCGGACCGGCAGGGCACCGAGCAGCACCGCGACGACGCCCACCGCGAGCAGCCGACGGAGCATCGGCCGCCGGATGGCCAACAGCAGCCCCACGGTCGCCCCGGCCAGCAGCAACGCGCCGGGCACCCCGCCGGGCCAGGGCACCGTGCCCAACGGCAGCCGCGCCCCCACCCCGGCCACCGTGACCAGCCACCATGCCGGCCAACTGGCCAGCCAGGCCGCGAACTCGGCACCCGCCGGCCACAGGGGCGAGACCACGGCGGCCAGCACGCCGAGCACGGTGGCGGGCGCGATCGCCGGGACCACCAGCAGGTTGGCCGGCACCGCGACCAGGCTGACCGTGCCGGAGATCCCCGCCACCACCGGCCCGCAGGCGAGCTGCGCCGCCGCCGGCACCGCCAACGCCTCGGCCAGACCTGCCGGTACGCCACGGCGACGCAGGGCGTCCCGCCACCCGGGGGCGAGCAGCAGCAACCCACCGGTGGCCAGGACGGAGAGCGCGAACCCCGGATCCCCGGCCAGGTCGGGGTCGACCAGCACCAGCACCAGCACGGCCGCGCCGAGCGCGGGCAGCGCGACCCGGGGCCGCCCGGTGGCGAGCGCCAGCAGCCCGATCGCCCCCATGGTGGCGGCCCGAACCACACTCGGGGACGGCCGGACCAGGATGACGAAGCCGACCAGGGCCAGCCCGCAGAGCAGCGCGCCCGCCCGGGGGCCGGCCCGCGACCAGCGCACCAGCAGCAGCACCGCGCCGACCACGATGGCCACGTTGGAGCCGGACACGGCGTTCAGGTGCGTCATCCCGGTGGTCCGGAAGTCCTCCTCCACGGTGGCCGGCAGGCGGCTGGTGTCGCCGACCACCAGCCCCGGCAGCAGCCCGCCCGGTTCGTCGGGGAGCGGCTCGCAGGCCCGTTGCAGGCCGGCCCGGAGTGTGCCGGCGGCGCGCTGGAGCCAGGGTGGTGGGCCGTGCGGCACCGGCGGGACGGAGGTGGTCAACACAGCCGCCGTCAGGTCGCCGCCGCGCGGCGCGGTGAGCCGCCCCTGGGCGCTGAGCCGCTGCCCCGGCAGCAGGCTCCGCCAGGCCGGGTCGGTGGCGAGCACCAGCAGCCGTACCCCGACGGCCACCCGACGACCGTCGGCCGCGGTCAGCTCGACCAGATCCGCGCTGACCAGCAGCGTCGCCGGTCGGCCCGGCGCACCGCGCACCGGGCGCGGGTCGTCGCGGAGCACGAGGTCGACGGTGACCCGGGCCCGGTCGTCGACCAGGGCGCGCAGCGGTGCGGCGTCGCGGACGTGTAGCCGGGCGGCGGTGGCGCTGGCACCGCAGACCACCCCGATCAGCACCGCGACGACGATCCAGCCGTACCGGCGGGCGAGCCGGGTCGGACGCCCCAGCCGGCCGAGCAGGTGTGCGGTGAGCAGGGCGGCGAGGCCGGTGGCGAGGGCCGCGAGCAGCACGGCGGCCGGGGCGGTGCGGTGCAGGCAGACCAGCGCGGTGAGCCAGGCGGCGACCGCCAGCCCGGCCAGGCGCAGGTCCGGCACCGCCTCGGCCGGCACCACCCCGAACCACGCCGGACCACTCCGGGCCGGACCACCCGGGGCCGGACCACTCTGGGCTGGCCCGGGTGTGGTCGGCGCGCTCCGGGTGGTCACACCGTCACCAGGTCCTTGAGCTGGTCGTACCGGGCGTCACCGATGCCGTCGACCTGACGCAGGTCGCCGACCGACCGGAAGCCGCCCCGCTGGTCGCGGTACGTCAGGATGCGCTGGGCGAGCACCGGGCCGACCCCGGGCAGGGCGTCGAGCTGGGCGAGGGTGGCGGTGTTGAGGTTCAGCCGCTCGCCGGAGCCGGGTGACGTACCGGCCCCCGGGGGCGCGGCACCGCCGGAAGCGGCGGGTGCGCCCGGTGGGGCGGCGACCCCGACCAGGACCAGCTCACCGTCGGAGACCTTGCGGGCCGGGTTGAGCAGGGCCAGGTCCACCCCGGGCAGCACCCCGCCGGCCGCCTCGACCACGTCGGCGACGCGCGCCCCGGCCGGCACCCGGACCAGGCCGGGACGGCGGACCCTGCCGGCCACGGCGACGACCAGCTCCCCCGCCGGGCTTGCGGTCGCCTCGGCCGCCCCGGTCGCCTCGACGGGTGCCGCCGAGGCGACCGGACGGACCGGCTCGGTCCGGGGCCGCGACTGCCACGCCCAGAACCCGGCACCGAGCACCACGACGACGGCCACGGCGGCGAGAGCCCGGACACCCCGTCGACCCGGATCGAACACTCCCGGACCGGGCAGCGGGGACACCGACGGACCCGGCTCGTCGGCCGCCGGCCGGTCCTCGCGCGGGATGGCCGGTGCCTCCGACGACCAGGGCCACGGCGGCGACAACCGGCCCGGACCGGGAACCACCACCGGATCGGGAAAGCCCACCGGGCGGACCGGCCGCGCCTCGCCGGGCGTGGCCTCGACCAGCCGCGAGAGCCGCCGCCACACCATCGTCTCCTCGTCGTCCGACACGACGCGAGACTAGGAGGGCCAGCGGCTCCGTCACCGCCAACAGCTCTCACCTGTGGACAAGCATCGCCACTGTGGACGAAAACCTGATCATGCCCTTGCTGTGGTAGGGGCTCCGGGTCCAGTCCACGCACCGCAACCTTGACACGGGCAGGCTCTTGCCATCCAGGCCGTTGCGCGGGAACCAGGGCAGCTCCGGGAGGCCATCAAGGGCGTGGAAGAAGCTCTGGAGGACCAGGACGGGCGTGTGCGCTCTTTCTTGGCCGCTCAGCTCTCTTCGTCGGTTGCGGCGTCCCGGGCCTGGTGGGGCCGGTAAGTCCTGATCCAGGTCTCGACGGCCGCGCGGTCCCAGACTCGTACCTTGCCGCTGGCGACCGTATCCACGGGTGCCGGGAAGGTGCTGCGGTTCGTGATCTCTGTAGCCCGGGTGCGCGACACCCCGCCGAGCATTTCGGCGATATCTGAAAGGGCTACCAATCTCACGCTCTGACCGTATGCACGTGCAACCCACGCACGTTGCCACTTGCAACCTTGACGGTGCCCACGTTGCAGGGGATTCTGTAGAGGCAATCGCAACTGGTGAGCGGTCCGGGTACGTGAGCGGGGCTCCGTGCCCGGACCTGCCTGTTTCTGGAGGTGGGAGTGGTGATGAACGACGGACCGCCCAGCCGCACGGATCTGTTCCTGGCGGCCAGGCAGAGCGCGGAGCAGCACCGGGACGGCAAGCGGTGCGGATCATGCACCGGGCACGGCGGGTGCCGACAGTGGCGCTGGGCGGAGGAGCACCTGGCCGCCCGGGTCACGCAGGAGCACGGGGCCGACGTGCTGGCCCGGTGGCGGGAGGTCCGCCGCCGGCACGGGTACTGGCACGGCCCCGGCAAGCCGTGTCCGTTCTGCCGGGGAAGCAGCCTGGGAAACGGGTGCTGGCTGGACGACTACGCCCGGGAGCAACTGGCCGCCGTGGAGCACGCGGCGGACGGCGGGCGGGCATGAGCGTGCCGGTGGAGGGGCCCCGGGAAGTGTGGGTTCCCGCGCTGGCGAAGCGGATCATCCGGCAGCACTGGGCCGCTGGCGGGTGCCAGCGCTGCGGGCACGACGGGTGCCCGTCGCTGACCTGGGCGCGGGAACGGCTCAGGGCGTACCGGCGCGACCCTCAGGAGGGCTCCGGGTCGAGGCCGAGCATCGACCGGCCGCCGTCGCCGCGCCCAGCAGGGCCGGCCGGAGGTTGCCGCCGATCAGGTTCCACACCTGCGTCTCCGGGGCCGTTCCGCGCGCCCCGACCGGCGGGTCACCCCGTAGGCGAAGTCACGGTCAGGGGCGGCGGTACACCACGACGCTGGCCAGGCCCGGTCCGGCGTGGGCGGCGACCACCGCGCCGGCCTCGGAGACGTACGTGTCGTGCAGGCGGTCGCCGAGCCGGACGGTGAGCGCCTCGACCAACTGCTGGGCGCGTTGCGGGGCGGCGAGGTGGTGCACCCCGAGGTCCACGTCGGCGTCGGCGGCGGCCTCGACCGCCAGGTCGATCAGGCGGGCCACGCCCCGGCTGGCGGTGCGCACCTTGTCGCGTACCACGATCGCGCCGTCCGGCATGTGCATGATCGGCTTCACCGACAGGGCGGTGCCGAGCAGCGCCTCGGCCGCGTTGATCCGGCCGCCCCGACGCAGGAACTCCAGCGTGTCGACGTAGAAGAAGACGGTGGTCCGGTCGACGGCGGCCTGCGCCGCGGCGCGTACCCCGGCCAGGTCGGCGCCGGCCTCGGCGGCCGTGGCGGCGGCGAGGGTCGGGAAGCCGAGCCCCATCCCGGTGGCCCGGCTGTCGACCACCTCGACGCGGTCACCGAGCTCGGCGGCGGCGAGTCGGGCCGACTCCACCGTGCCGGACAGTTCGGCCGACAGGTGCAC
This sequence comes from Micromonospora sp. NPDC051925, assembly GCF_044548625.1. Taxonomy (NCBI): domain Bacteria; kingdom Bacillati; phylum Actinomycetota; class Actinomycetes; order Micromonosporales; family Micromonosporaceae; genus Micromonospora; species Micromonospora sp. NPDC051925. The sequence continues at coordinate 64,093 of NZ_JBIUCH010000025.1, forward strand.
CGACACCACACCGTCCGCGCCGGCGGCCAGCAACCGCCGGTACGTCGTGCCGAACTGCGCCGGGGACGGCCGGGACGTGCTCACCGAGACCCGCCGACCGCCGAGCACCCGGGTGGCGTCGGCGGGGAGGATCTCCACCCCCTCCAGCCCTTCCGCGCCGTTGAGCACGACGGTCAGCGGCACCACGGTCAGCCGGTGCGCCCGCACCGACTCGGGTGGAAGGTAGGCGGTGGAGTCGGTGACGACCGCGACGGGCATGCCCGGCACGCTAGCCGATGCCGGGCCTGCCCGTCCGGGCCGGAGGACTCAGACCGGCTCGGTCTACGCCGGTCGGGCGATCGGGCCGACGTTGTGGGCGCGCAGGTGCCAGCCCCGGACGTCGTTGCGGCGCAGTTCGGTCCAGTGGCAGTTGGCCAGTGAGCCGACGCTGCGCAGCACGGAATGGTCCCAGTCGAGCAGGTGGCCGACGCCCTGCCGGGCCGCGCCGCCGTGGGTGGCGACCACGACGGTGCCCCCCTCGGCCAGCTCGGCGGCGGCCAGCAGCGCCTCGCCGACGCGCTTGCCGAGGTCGTCGAGGGGTTCGATGCCCGCTCCCGGGTCCGGGTCGCCGGCCCGCCAACGCGCGTACTCGGCGGGGAACCGCTCGGCGGCCTCGGTCAGGGCGAGGCCCTGCCACTGGCCGAAGTGCCGTTCCCGCAGCCGGGCGTCGGGGCGTACCGGATGGCCGGTGAGCTGGGCGAGCGCGGCGGCGGTGTCGGCGGCGCGGCGGAGGTCGGAGGCGACCACGACGTCCGGCCGCAGCGCCGCGAGCAGCGGCGCGGCAACCCGGGCCTGATCCCGACCGAGGTCGTTGAGGGGTACGTCGGTCTGCCCCTGGACCCGGCCGCCGGCGTTCCAGTCGGTGTTGCCGTGCCGCCAGATGATCAGACGGGTCATTCGGCGGCGGAACCGGCGGCGTCGGCGTCGACCAGGTCACGGTCGACGAACGGGAGCTGCGGGCAGTCCTTCCAGAGCCGGTCGAGGGCGTAGAACTCACGCTCCTCGGTGTGCTGGACGTGGACCACCATGTCGACGTAGTCGAGCAGCACCCAGCGGCCACCCCGCTCGCCCTCGCGGCGGATCGGCTTGGCCTTCTCGGGCAGCTCCAGCAGGCGCTCCTCGATGGCATCGACGATGGCCATCACCTGACGCTCGTTCGGCGCCGAAGCGACCAGGAACGCGTCGGTGATGGCGAGCTGCTCACCCACGTCGATGATGACGATGTCCTGCGCCTTCTTGTCGGCCGCAGCCTGGGCGGCGGCCATCGCCAGCTCGTGAGCGCGTTCGGAAACTGTCACCGTTCTCCTTCGATCAACCGTGCGACCCACCAAGCGTCTCACACCCGGTGGAGAGACGACTTGTCAGTTCTGGCCGCTTACCGGGACGAAGTGTCCGTTACCGGGCGGGATCACTGCTGGTACAGCCGCCGTTTCGCGATGTACTGCACCACACCGTCGGGCACCAGGTACCAGACCGGCTCGCCCCGACCCACCCGCTCGCGGCAGTTGGTGGAGGAGATCGCCATCGCCGGCACCTGCACCAGGCTGACCGTGTCGGCGGGCAGGTGCTTGTCGGTCAGCTCGAAACCCGGCCGGGTCACCCCGATGAAGTGGGCCAGCGCGAAGATCTCGTCCAGGTCCTTCCAGGAGAGGATCCGCTCCAACGCGTCCGCGCCGGTGATGAAGTGGAGCTGCGCCTTCGGGCCGTACTCGTGGTGCAGGTCACGCAGGGTGTCGACGGTGTAGGTGGGGCCACCGCGATCGATGTCGACCCGACTGACCTGGAACCGGGGGTTGGAGGCGGTGGCGATCACCGTCATCAGGTAGCGGTCCTCGGCCGAGCTGACCGGGGTGTCCGCCTTCTGCCACGGCTGACCGGTCGGCACGAAGACCACCTCGTCCAGGCCGAACCGGTCCGCCACCTCGCTGGCCGCCACGAGGTGCCCGTGGTGGATCGGGTCGAAGGTGCCGCCCATGATGCCGATCCGCCGGATGTCTTCCTCCACCCGATGATCGTAGGCCGCCCCTCGACCCGCCCGGCCCGGGGCGGGCGGACTGCCGCCACCGGCCCGGACCGGGCCGCCGGTCCACCGGCCGACCGGCCCCGACCCGAGCCGGTCAGGCGCGGCCCGAGGACCCGAGCCGGTCAGGCGCGGCGAAACCCGGCCGGCGGCGGTCAGGCGGCGGCAGCGGCGACCGCCGTCCGGGCCACCAACGCCCGACGCAGGTCGTCGGCGGCGTCGGTGACGGTCCGCCGCAGCCCCGGGGTGAGGTCGTCGCGGGTGAGCAGGGTCGCGGCCGAGTCCAGGGTGGGCTGCGCCACGGCGTAGCGGGGGAAGGCCAGCCGGGCGACCCGTTCGGCCACCCACGCGGTACGCAGCCGCGCCGCCGCCGGCATCTCGATGAAGTACCGGTCGACGTACGTGGCGAGCAGCTCGGCCTGCTCCGGTTGCCAGAACCCTTCGGCCGCCGCCTCGACGAGGCGGTTGGAGCGGGTGGTGTCCCGGGTGACGATCTCCCAGGCGGCGTCCTTCGCGGCCACCTCCGGCCGGGCCGCCCGGCACAGGGCTGCCCGCTCGGCACCGGTGGCGCTGCGGTCGACGGCCGCCTCGGCGGCGATCTCGGCCTCGCCGGCCGCGCCCAGCACCACCAGCCGGCGCAGCAGCGCCCAGCGCAGCTCGGCGTCGACGGCCAGCCCGTCGGGCACCTCCCGGCCGGCGAGCCAACCGACGAGCAGGTCGGCGTCGGCGGTGGCGGAGAGCAGCCCGCGCGCGGCGGCCAGTTGCAGCGAACCGCCGGCCGGGGCGGCGGCGAGCAACGCGGCACAGGCGTCGGCCGTCCGCAGCAGCGCCGCGTCCCGGGCGAGCGGGTCGAGGTAGCGGTCGACCAGGTGGCGACTGCGGGCGAGCACGCTCTCCGCGACGGCCACCTCGGTCTCGGTGGGCAGGGCCACCGTCAGCAGCGACACCACCGCCGACACCGGGCGCTCACCGTCGGTCGCGGCGTCCAGCGACTCCTCCCAGAGCAGGGCGCGGGCCAGCGGGTCGGCGAGTCCGGGCAGCACGGTGGCGACCGCGTCCGCCGAGGCCGGGTCGAGGCGGATCTTGGCGAAGGTGAGGTCACCGTCGTTGGGCAGGAGCAACCCGGTGGCGACCCGGCCGGTCAGCGCGGGCAGTTCGGTACGCCCCCGGTCGGCCTCCGGGTCGAGGTCGACCTCGAACCGGTCGACCGCGCCGTCGGCGGTGTACCGGCCGATGCCGATCCGGTGCGGGCGCAGCACCGGGTACGCCTCCGGCGCGGTCTGCACCACCGCCGCCGAGGCCCAGCGGCCGTCCGCGTCCACCGAGGTCTCCGTCCGCAGCGTGTTGACCTGGGGCTGACGCAGCCAGCGGGCGGCCCAGTCGGTGAGGTCCCGCCCGCTGGCGGCGCTGAGGCTGGCGAGCAGGTCGGCCAGCGTGGCGTTGCCGAAGCGGTGGGCGGCGAAGTGCCGGTTGAGCCCGGCCAGGAAGGCGTCGTCGCCGAGCCAGGCGACGAGCTGGCGGAGCACGCTGGCGCCCTTGGCGTACGAGATGCCGTCGAAGTTGAGCAGGGCCTGGGCGGCGTCGGCGACCTCCTCCGGGGCGACCGGATGGGTGGACGGGCGCTGGTCGGCCGCGTACCCCCAGGCCTTGCGGCGGATCGCGAAGGTCGTCCAGGCCTGGTCGAACCGGGTCGCCTCGGCGGTGACCCGGGTGCCCAGGTACTCGGCGAAGGACTCGTTCAACCAGAGGTCGTCCCACCAGCGCATGGTGACCAGGTCGCCGAACCACATGTGGGCCATCTCGTGGGCGATGGTGGTGGCCCGCATCTCCCGCTCGGTCTCGGTGACCGCCGAACGGAAGATCTCGTCGTCGCGGATGGTCACCAGGCCCGGGTTCTCCATCGCGCCGGCGTTGAACTCCGGCACGAACGCCTGGTCGTACTTGGTGAAGGGGTACCGCTCGGCGAAGAGCTGGTGGAAGCGGTCCAGGCACTGCTTGGTGACGGTGAGGATCTCGTCCAGGTCGGCATCGAGGTGCGCGGCCAACGACTGCCGGCAGTAGACGCCGAGCGGGATGCCGTCGTGGTTGTCCCGCCGTACGTGCCAGGGGCCGGCGACCAGGGTGACGAGGTAGCTGGCCAGCGGCACGGTGGGGGCGAACTCCCAGCGCCCCGGGGTGGGGTTGGCGGCGAGCGGGCCGTTGGCGGCGACCGTCCACTGCGGCGGCGCGGTCACCGCGAGGGTCACCGGGGCCTTGAGGTCCGGCTGGTCGAAGGCGGCGAAGATGCGCGGCGCCTCGTCCAGGAAGGACAGCGCGTAGAGGTACGTCTCGCCGTCGGCCGGGTCGACGAAGCGGTGCATCCCCTCGCCCGTGTTGGAGTACGCCATCTCGGCGGTGACCGTGAGGGTGTTCGCCGCCGCCAGGTCGGTGAGCGGGAACCGGCCGTCGACAAGCGCCCCCGGGTCCAGCTCCCGGTCGTTGAGCCGGACCGCCTCCAGGCTCGCGGGTTTGACCTCGACGAAGCTCTCGGCACCTGCTCTGGCCCGGAACCGGATGGTGGTCGTCGAGCGGAAACGTTCATCGCCACCGGTCAGGTCGAGGTCCACCTGATAGGACTCGACATCGATCAGTGCGCGACGCGCGGTCGCCTCTACACGGGTCAGGCTCGGCATCCGCTTATCCTGCCCGACGGGGAGCCGGCCGGGCTCCCCCATACGCGCGGCAATGGAGGATCAACAATGGGTCAGCACCCCAAGGGCGACTTCGACCTGTCCCGGGCGGTCTGGCAGCGAGCCGAGGGCGACACCTCCGACAGCGCGGTCGAGGTGGCCTTCGTGGACGACCTGATCGGGATGCGCAACTCGGCCGAGCCGGACGGTCCGGTGCTGGTCTTCACCCAGGCCGAGTGGGACGCGTTCGTCGCGGGCGCCCAGGACGGCGAGTTCGACCTGGACTGAGCGCCGGGCGCCGGCCCCCGGGCGGTGCGCGGCGACGCGCCCCACGCCCGGGGGTGCCGGCGACGGGGCCTTCGGGCACCTCCACCGACCACGAGCCCGCCGGTCAGGCGTGCCGGCAGGCTGGTCGGGGGTCGAGCGGAGGGGATTCAGTGCCCCGAAGCCGGGTAGACCGCACGGCCGACCAGCCCGGCCGGGTCCGCCCACCGCCACGCGCGTCAGGAGAGCCAGATGGCCACCACACCGGCCGACCGCAGCCCGGAGAGCACGCTGGCGTTCCTCCGCGAGGGCTACCGGTTCATCAGCACCCGGTGTGAGCGCTATGGCAGTGACGTCTTCACCGCCCGGCTGCTGCTGGAACCGACGATCTTCCTGCGTGGGCGGGACGCGGTGGAGCTCTTCTACGACCAGGAACGGTTCCGGCGGGCGGGCGCGGCACCGAAGCGGGGCCAGCGGACGTTGACCGGCAAGGGCGGCGTGCAGGGGTTGGACGGTGCGGCCCACCACGACCGCAAGGCCATGTTCATGTCGATCATGACGCCCTCGGCCGTCCAACGGCTCGGCCGGCTCTTCGCCGACGAGTGGCGGACCCGGCTCCCCGGCTGGGAGGGCTCCGGGACGGTGGTGCTGCACGAGGCGGTCGGCCCGCTGCTCATGCGGGCCGTCTGCGCCTGGGCGGGAGTGCCGCTGCCCGAGGCCGAGGTGGGCCGGCGTACCGCCCAGATGCAGGCGATGATCGACGGACCGGCCGCGCTGGGGCCCCGGCACTGGCGCGGCCGACTGGCCCGCCGCCGGGCCGAACGCTGGATCGCCGACCTGGTGGAGCGGGTCCGGATCGGCACCCTGCCCGCACCGGCGGGAAGCGCGCTCGCGGTGATCGCCGAGCACCGGGACGGCGCGGGGCGGCTGCTCCCCCGCCGGGTCGCCGCGGTGGAGCTGATCAACGTGCTGCGCCCCACCGTGGCCGTCGACCGGTACGTGGTCTTCGCCGCCCTGGCCCTGCACGACCATCCGGCTTGGCGGGAACGGGTCCGCACCGGCGACGAGCCGACCGAGTGGTTCGTCCAGGAGGTTCGCCGCTACTACCCGTTCTTTCCCGTCGCCTTCGCCCGGGTCCGGCGCTCCTTCGAGTGGCAGGGACACCACTTCCCGAAGGGCCGTCGGGTGCTGCTCGACCTGTACGGCACCAACCACCACCCGCAGCTCTGGCCCGAGCCGGAACGGTTCCGCCCGGAGCGGTTCGCCGGTTGGCGGGACGACCCGTACGGCTTGGTGCCGCAGGGTGGGGGCAGCCACCTGGGTGGCCATCGCTGCGCCGGGGAGTGGATCACCATCGAGCTGATGAAACAGGCGGTCGGCCTGCTGACCGGGGCGATGGACTACCAGGTGCCGCCCCAGGACCTGGCCCTGGACCTGGGGCAGGCGCCGACCCTGCCGCCCAGCGGCTTCGTGCTCAGCGACGTCCGCCCGACCGGCTGACCCGTACCCACCGGGACCGCGCGCCACCGGCCCACCGCCCGCCGGGACCGCGCGTTACCGGCCCACCGGCCGCCGGGACCGGTCACCGCCGCCCGGTTTGACCGGCCGGTGGGCGGGGATGTTCGGGGACCACCGTCACCCGGGAGGACCCGTTGCCCGTCACCACCTGCGGCCGGGACCGCCGTGCCGCCACCCGCCGCGAGCGCCGTGCCGCCACCCGCCGGGACCGCCGTCCGGAGCGCCGGTGACCGCCCCGGCCGGGTCCGCGCGACCGCCGGTCGGAGGGCGGGTCACCGACCCCGCCGGGTCCGCGCGACCGGCCCCGGTCCGGTCCCGCCCGACCGGCACGTCGGGCGGGCCCTCCCACCCGACCCGGCTCCCCGTCGAGTACGTCCTGCCGCTGTGCCGGACCGACGACGACGGCCTGGACGAGCTGACCGGTTACCTGCGCGCGCTGTGCCGGCTGGTCGACGTGACCGTGGTCGACGGCTCACCGCCGGAGGCGTACGCCCGGCACGCCGCCCGGTGGGAGGGCCTGCTCCTCCACCTGCCACCCGATCCGGCCGTGCACGGGGCCAACGGCAAGGTACGCGGGGTGTTGACCGGGGTGGCGGCGGCGAGACACGAACACGTGGTGATCGCCGACGACGACGTCCGGTACGACGAGACGGGGCTGCGGGCCGTACACCGGTTGCTGGACACCGCCGACCTGGTCCGCCCCCAGAACTACTTCGACCCGCTGCCCTGGCACGCCTGGTGGGACACCGGCCGGACCCTGATCAACCGGGCGGTCGGTGTGGACTGGCCGGGCACCCTGGCGGTGCGCCGGAGCACCTTCCGGGCGATGGGCGGCTACGACCCGGACGTGCTCTTCGAGAACCTGGAGCTGGTGCGCACGGTGCGGGCGTACGGCGGCACCGAGGCGAGCCCCGCCTGGCTGTACGTCCGCCGGCTGCCGCCGGCCACGGCGCACTTCCGGGGCCAGCGGGTCCGCCAGGCGTACGACGACCTGGCCCAGCCGGTGCGGCTGCTCGTCGCGCTGGCGGTGTTGCCCGGGGTGGTGGCCGCGGCGGTGGCCCGTCGGCCGGGGTTGCTGGCCGTCGGGGCGGCCGGCGTGGTGGCGCTGGCGGAGGTCGGCCGGCGGCGGGCCGGCGGGACGGCGGTGTTCCCCCCGGCCACCGCCCTGGCCGCGCCGCTCTGGCTGCTCGAACGCGGGGTCTGCGGCTGGCTCGCGGTGGCCTGTCGGGTGGGCCGCGGTGGGGTGCGCTATGCGGGCCGGCGGTTCCGCCGACCGGCCCACCCGGTCCGGGTGCTGCGCCGTCGGCTGGCCCCGGCCGAACCGAGCGATCTCACCCGGTGGGTCCGGACCGATCCGACCTCCCGAGGGCGCTGACCGGCGAGGGTCGCACCCGGCCGCACGGACCCCGCCCCGGTCAGGCGGCGACCGGCAGCCGCTTGGCCAAGCAGACGCTGTACGGGTTGTCGACGTACTCGCCGTAGACCGGGATCGGCTGGTAGCCGCAGGAGGTGTAGAGGCCGATCGCGGCCGGCAGGTAGGTGCCCGTCTCCAGGCAGAGCACCGAGTGGCCCTGCTGGAACGCCAGCTCCTCCAGGGCGCTCAGCAACTGCCGGGCGATCCCGCGCCCCCGGTACGCCGGGCGGACGTACATCCGCTTCAACTCGCCGGTGTCCGCGTCGAGGGACTGGACGCCACCGCAGGCGATCACCCGGCCGCCGTCGACCACCACCAGGTAGCGGATGCCGTGGTGGACCACGGTGACCTGCCCGTCGAGCCCACCGTCGGCCTCGCGCAGCTCGCGCTGCTGGGCGGCGACCAGCGCGTCGACCTCCGGATCGGTGACGGGACGGGACTCGATCAGCATCACTCCACGTTAGGCCGGGTCCGTTTCACGGAGGTTTCCGAGAAACGACCCGGACCCGACCGGTAAGGGGCTATTCCTCGTCTCCGGCGTCTTCCTCGTCGTCGTCCACCAGCTCCTGCGGGGCAGTGGCCAACTCGTCCTCGGGGCGCTGCCGACGCGCCTTGCGAGCGGCCAACCGCTCGGCCGCCGGAGGGCGCGACGACTTCTCTTCCAGCCGTACGTCGGTGCCCCGGTTGCCGGGGACGAAGTCGGCCCCGGCGTACAGGGTCGGCTGCCAGTCGAACTCCCGCTCGCCGATCCGGACCAGGTCACCGGGGTTCGCGCCGGCCTTGGCCAGCTTCTCCTCCACCCCCAGCCGGGCCAGCCGGTCGGCGAGGAAGCCGACCGCCTCGTCGTTGTCGAAGTTCGTCTGGCGCACCCAGCGCTCGGGGCGGACGCCCCGGACGGTGAACGAGCCGTCGGCCGCCGCCTCGATGGTGAAGCCGGCGTCGTCGACCGCCTTGGGGCGGATCACGACCCGGGTCGGCTCGGCCGGCGGCGCGGCGCGGCGGGCCTGGTCGACCAGCTCCGCCATCGCGTACGTCAGCTCCTTGAGCCCTTCCCGGGTGGCCGCGGAGACGTCGAACACCTGGAAACCACGGGCCTCCAGGTCGGGTCGGACGATGTCGGCGAGATCCTGCCCGTCCGGCACGTCGACCTTGTTCAGCGCCACCAGTCGGGGCCGGTCGGCCAGCCCGCCGTACTCGGCCAGCTCCGCCTCGATGGTGTCGATGTCGGCCAGCGGGTCCCGACCCGGTTCCAGGGTCGCCGTGTCGACCACGTGCACCAGCACGGCGCACCGCTCGACGTGGCGGAGGAACTCCAGGCCCAGCCCCCGGCCGGTGGCCGCACCCGGAATCAGGCCCGGTACGTCGGCGACGGTGAAGGTGTGGTTGTCCACCCGGACCACGCCCAGGTTGGGCACCAGGGTGGTGAACGGGTAGTCGGCGATCTTCGGCTTGGCGGCGGAGATGACCGAGATCAGCGACGACTTCCCGGCCGACGGGAAGCCCACCAGGCCGACGTCGGCGACGCTCTTGAGTTCCAGCACCACGTCCAGCCGGTCACCGGGCTCGCCCAGTTCGGCGAAGCCGGGCGCCTTGCGCCGGGCGTTGGCCAGCGAGGCGTTGCCCCGGCCGCCGCGCCCGCCCCGGGCCGCCTCGAAGGTGGTGCCCGCGCCGACCAGGTCGGCCAGCACCGTGCCGTCGAGGGTCTGCACGACGGTGCCGTTGGGCACCTTGATCAGCAGGTCGTGGCCGTTGGCGCCGTCCCGGTTCGAGCCCGCGCCGCCCTTGCCGTTCTCGGCCTTCATGTGCGGGCGGAAGTGGAAGTCCAGCAGCGTGGTCACCTGCGGGTCGACCACCAGCGAAACGCTGCCGCCGTGCCCGCCGTTGCCCCCGTCCGGGCCGCCGAAGGGCTTGAACTTCTCCCGGTGGATGGAGACACAGCCGTGCCCGCCGTCGCCGGCCTGCATGTGCAGGACGACCCGGTCAACGAACGTCGTCACGACGCCAATCCTTCCAGCGGGGTCGCGCCCCGCAACTGAGAACACCCCCCACGGGGTCCGTCCGGCAGGAAGAGCACCCACCGGCGGAAGATCCCGCACGTGAAACGGCGAAGCGGGCCGCGGACCCCGAGGTCCGCGGCCCGCTTCGCCTTCGAGCTACTGCGGCACGATGCTGACGGTCTTGCGACCCCGCTTGGTGCCGAACAGGACCGAGCCGGCGGCCAGCGCGAAGAGCGTGTCGTCGCCACCGCGGCCGACCAGGTCACCGGGGTGGAACTTGGTGCCACGCTGGCGGATGAGGATCTCACCCGCGCTGACGACCTGACCACCGAAGCGCTTCACGCCGAGTCGCTGGGCCGCGGAGTCACGACCGTTACGCGAGCTGGACGCACCCTTTTTGTGAGCCATTGGAGGACGACCTACTTCCCGCTGGAGATGCCGGTCACCTTGACCTGGGTCAGCGGCTGGCGGTGACCCTGGCGCTTGTGGTAGCCGGTCTTGTTCTTGAACTTGTGGATCCGGATCTTCGGGCCCTTGGTGTGCGCGGCGATCTCGCCGGACACCGCGACCTTGGCAAGCTTCGCCGCGTCGGTCACCAGGTCGTCACCGTCGACGAGGAGCACCGCGGTGAGCTTCACCGCGTCACCGGGGGCACCGGTGAGCTTCTCGACCTCGATCACGTCGCCCTCGGCGACCTTGTACTGCTTGCCGCCGGTCTTGACGATCGCGTACATCGGAGGCGGACTCCCTGTCGTTGAGGCTGCTGGCGGTCGTTCCCATGGCAACTCGCCGGGTAGCTGTGACACCGGCAGCGCGGGCACGCGGGAACTCGGCACACCAAAGTGCGCCGCAGAAAAGACTACGCCATCCCCCGCCCGCCACCCAAACCGGCCCCCACCACTCAGCCTGCAAGCAGCGGACGCCGCGCCGCGCCGACCCGCCGGCAACGGACGCGGAGGCGGGTCAGCGGTGCCAAGCCGCCGTCAGCGGCGCGAGGCGGGCAGCCCTCAGCGGCGCCGAGCCGACCCGCTGTCGGCGGCGCGGAAGCGGGTCAGCCGTCAGCGGGCGCAGAGTTGGTCCAGGCGCTGCTGGAGCCGGTCGAGCTCGGTCTCGTCGATCGAGTCGACGTCCGTGCCGAGCCGGCCGATCTCGGTGGCCAGGTCGGTGAGCAGGGTCTTCAACTGGGGATCGGTGGCCCGGCCGGACTGCTGCCGCAACACGGTCCGCCAGGTGGTCAGCGCCGTCTCCGCCTGCTTCCGGGCGGTGTCCGCCGCCGTGCTGTCGTTCGCGCCGACCGCCGCGATCATCTTGCCCAACTCCTCGACGTAGGTGCGCACGGCCGTGGTCGAGGCGGCCTCGGCGTCGGCGCACACCTGTGGCCCGTTGCCGCCCGCCGGAGACCCGCTCACCACGGCGGACGGGACCACGGCGGCGGGGGTCGCGACACCGGTCGGCCGGTCGGCGGGGGCCGACTCGTCGGGCCGGTCACCGGAACAGCCGACGCCGGTCAGCAGGACGGTGGTCACCACGATGGCGGCGAGCAGGCGGCGCATGTTCTTCTCCTAGCCGGGGGGTGACCGATCGTATCGGGGCCGCCGGCACGGCAGGACCCCTCCCACCGGCGGTACGCCGGGGAAGGGGTCCTGTGGCACATGGTGCAGGTCAGCGCATCACGGTCGGGTACGTCGGCGGGCGCCGCCCCGGCGGGACCGCCGTCGGCCGGTGCCGCCCTCCCCACCGTCGTCGTCGCCGTCGGCCTCGCCGAGCGCGTCCGGGTCGTCCACCCCGGCGAGCCGGGCCGACTCACCGGTCTGGGCGTCGGCCACGGCCGGCGCGGCCGAGGTCTCCGTCTCGTACCGGGACAGGTCGTAGCCCATGGTGTCGTCGTAGCCGGTGTCGACCGGCGGGGCGGCGACCTCGACGTCGGGGGCGTCGGTGGTCTCGACCACGGTCCGCTCCGCCGTGGCCCCCTTGCGGGAGCGCCGCCGCGACGACACGCTGCCCGACGGCTCGGCCGCCGGGGCGGTGACCGCCGAGGCGACCGCCTTGACCCGGTCGCCCGCACCGGCACCGGTACGCGGCTTCTCCGCCACCGGCTCGGTGTGGATGACCAGGCCACGACCCTTGCAGCACTCACAGGGCTCGCTGAACGCCTCCAGTAGGCCGGCGCCGATCCGCTTGCGGGTCATCTGCACCAGGCCGAGCGAGGTGATCTCGGTTACCTGGTGCTTGGTGCGGTCGCGGCCCAGGCACTCGGTGAGCCGGCGCAGCACCAGCTCACGGTTGGACTCCAGCACCATGTCGATGAAGTCGATCACCACGATGCCGCCGATGTCGCGCAGCCGCAGCTGGCGGACGATCTCCTCGGCCGCTTCCAGGTTGTTGCGGGTGACCGTCTCCTCCAGGTTGCCCCCGGAACCGGTGTACTTGCCGGTGTTGACGTCGATGACGGTCATCGCCTCGGTCCGGTCGATCACCAGCGAACCACCGGAGGGGAGGAAGACCTTACGGTCCAGCCCCTTGATGATCTGCTCGTCGATCCGGTACTCGGTGAACACGTCGGCGGTGCCGACGTACCGGCGTACCCGGTCGACCAGGTCCGGCGAGACGTGCGACAGGTACGACTCGACCATGCCGTACGACTGCTCGCCCTCGATGACCAGTTCGCGGAAGTCCTCGTTGAACAGGTCCCGGACCACCCGGATGACCAGGTCGGGCTCCTCGTAGAGCAGCACCGGAGCGCCGCCTGCGGTCGCCTTGGCCTGGATGTCCTCCCACTGGGCCTGGAGCCGCTTGACGTCCCGGGCCAACTCGTCCTCGCTGGCCCCCTCGGCGGCGGTCCGGACGATCACGCCCGCGCCGTCCGGGACCAGCTTCTTGAGCACGTCCCGCAGCCGCTTGCGCTCGGTGTCGGGCAGCTTGCGGCTGATCCCGGAGGCGTTGCCGTTGGGCACGTAGACCAGGTGCCGGCCGGAGAGCGCGACGTGGCTGGTCAACCGGGCGCCCTTGTGCCCGATCGGGTCCTTGGTGACCTGGACCAGCACCGAGTCGCCGGAGCGCAGCGCCTGCTCGATCGAGCGGGAACGCCCCTCCAGGCCACTGGTGTCCCAGTTGACCTCGCCCGCGTACAGGACGGCGTTGCGGCCCCGCCCGACGTCGACGAAGGCCGCCTCCATGCTGGGCAGGACGTTCTGCACCTTGCCCAGGTAGACGTTGCCGGCCATGGTGCCGGAGGAGTTGCGGGTCACGTAGTGCTCGACCAGGACGCCGTCCTCGAGGACCGCGATCTGGGTACGGTCGCCCCGCTGGCGGACCGCCATCACCCGGTCGACCGCCTCCCGGCGGGCCAGGAACTCCGACTCGCTCAGGATCGGCGGGCGGGTCCGACGCTGCTCCCGGCCGTCCCGGCGACGCTGGCGCTTGGCCTCCAGCCGGGTCGAGCCGGAGACCCCCTGCACCTCGTCGACGGCCTTGCGGGGCTCCCGGATCTTCACCACGGTGGGTACGCCGTCGTCGGCCGCCCCCTCGACGTCCCCGGCACCCCGGCGACGACGACGCCGCCGCCGGCGGGTCAGTCCGTCCCCGTCGCCCTCGTCCTCGGCGTCGTCCCCCTCGGCCTCGGCCTCGGCCTGGGCCGGCTCCTCGGTCTCGTCCTCGTCGGCGTCGTCCGCACCGCCCTTGCCCCGGCCCCGGCCCCGGCGACCCCGGCGACGACGGCGGCGCGCGGCGGCCGACTCGTCGTCGTCCTCGTCGTCGTTCTCGTCCTCGGTGCCCTCCTCGGCCTCGCCGGTCGGCTCCTCCTCGACGACCTCGACGGCCTCGACCGGCTCGGCCTCGCGGCGGGCACGGCGACGTCGCCGCCCGGTCTCGACAGGCTCCTCGACGGGCTCCTCGACGACCGGGCCGGGCTCGACCACCCGGAAGGTGGGCAGCTCCTCCGGCTGCGGGGCCATGAAGAGCACCGTCGGCGCGGCGATCGCGGCCCGCCGCCGACGGGTACGCGGCTGCGGCTCGGCCGGCTCCACCGGCTCCCCTGCGGCCGGCACGGCGACGCCGGGCGGCACCTCCCCGGCCCGGTTCCCGGCACCGGAGGCGGCCGGCTGCGCCGCCCCCGTGGACGGCTGGTCGACCTCGGCGACGGGCTCCGTCGCAGGCTCCTCGGCCTCGTCGGCGACCGTCGGCTCGGTCGGGGCAGCCGCCTCCACGGCGGGCTCCGCCATCTCAGCGGCCGGCCCCTGGTCGGCCGTGACCTGGCCGGCCGGGATCTCGGCGGCCGGGAGCGGCTCGGACGGGGTCTCGGCGGGTGGCTCGGTCGCCGCCGGGGCGACCGCCTTCTTCCGCCGGGTACGGGTCACCTTCACCGGCGGCACGAGTTCCGCGCTGCCCGCTTCCACCCCGTCGGCGACGACCGGCTCCTCGGCCGCCTTGGCCGGGGTGGCCTTGCGGCGACGTCGGGTGGTCTTCGGCGCGGAGTCGAGTTCACCGGAGACCGGGACGATCACCTCGGCCTGCTGCGACTCGTCGGTGGCCGAGGCTGCGGTGGCGGACGCCTCGGCGGGCGCACCGGTCAGCTCCGGCTGGCTCAGTGGCGCGGCCCGCCGCCGGGTGGCCCGTCGCCGGGTCGGTGCCGCCGCCGTGCCGTCCGGCGGCGCTGTTGCGCCCTCCGGTGGCGCGGCACCGGTCGCGCCGTCGGTGGCGGCGGCTCCCGTGCCGCCGTCGATGGTGTTGTCGGCGGTGGCGGCCGGCTGAGAACCGGTCCGTTCGCCGCCCTCGGGCTCGTTCTCGAGCATGGACGTTCTCCAGTTCTGGCGGCCCCGGGCGCGGGTGAGCGCTGCCACGCAGGATCGCCGCAAAAGTGTTTCCGCCGGGCGCGCGACGTGCGCGACCGCCGAAGTCTGCCTGCCAGAACGCCGACCGACGGTCAGCGTTCTCCGATGGCTGCCCCGTCGCGATCCGCGTCCAACGGATCCACGATCGCACCCTGCGCGGTCAACGTGCCCTGCGCCAGCCGGATCACCCTCGGGGAGACCGGCGGCTCCAGGGCGGCCACCACGCGGAGGCCGGAAAGGACGTCATCGGGTCGCACGGACGGGGTGACCTGCCGTACGACCAGTTCGAGTATCGCACACGACGAGTCCGCCGCCCCGGAAGGCGTCTCCACCGGGGGTAGCACATCGATGCGGGTCACCGCGCCACGTGCGTCGAACGTCCGCCGACCCTGCTTGGTCATCCGCTCGACCTGCACCTCGTCGGCGGCCACGAAGGCGGAAACCGCCCGTTGCGCCACGGCCGGGTCGACCTCGGGCAGTTCGATCCGCCAGTACGACGCCTCGATCCGCTCGGCCAGGCTCCCACCGGCTGCGACCACCACGTCCAGCACGTCGAGGCCGGGCGAGAGCGCCGCGTCGAGCGCGGCCCGTAGCTGCTCGGGGTCGACGACCGCCTGGAGGCCGACCTCCAGGTACTCCGCCTCGCTGGCGACACCGGTGGGGGCGGCGCTGGCGTAGGAGATCTTCGGATGCGGGGTGAAGCCCTGCGAGAAGGCCACCGGAACGGCGGCCCGGCGCAGGGCGCGCTCGAAGGCGCGGGCGAAGTCCCGGTGGGAGGTGAACCGCAACGGCCCGCGCTTGGCGTACCGGACCCGGACACGCTGGACGACCGGCGCCTGCCCGCCCTCCGGCTGTGGTTTCCTGCTGATCGTCGTACTCCTCGGTCTAGCACCGGCCGGTCATCCCGTGCCCCGGACTGCCGGTGACGATAGCGTCATGATCGTCGGAACGGGGCGGGTGGCCCGCAGGAGCACGCCGGACCCGCCCCGTCGACGGTCACTGCTGGGCGCCGGTGGGCACCTTCAGGGCGGTGACCGGGGTGAGCGGCAGGAGCTTGCGGCCGGTGGGACCGATCTGGATCTCGGTGTCCATCGACGGGCAGACGCCGCAGTCGAAGCACGGGGTCCACCGGCAGTCGTCCTGCTCGTACTCGCTCAGCGAATCCTGCCAGTCCTGCCAGAGCCAGTCCTTGTCCAGGCCCGAGTCGAGGTGGTCCCAGGGGAGCACCTCCAGCTCGTCGCGCTGGCGGGTGGTGTACCAGTCCAGGTCGACTCCGAAGCCGGGGAGCACCTCGGCGGCGGCGTCCACCCAACGCTGGTACGAGAAGTGCTCGCTCCAGCCGTCAAACCGGCCGCCGTTCTGCCACACCTTGTGGATCACCGCGCCGACCCGGCGGTCACCCCGGCTGAGCAGCCCCTCGATCAGCGACGGCTCACCGTCGTGGTAGCGGAAGCCGATCGCCCGGCCGAGTGAGCGGTCCGCGTTGATCGCCTGCTTGAGCAGCTTGAGCCGGTGGTCGATGACCTCCGGGGAACAGATCGGCGCCCACTGGAACGGGGTGTGCGGCTTCGGCACGAAACCGCCGATGGAGACGGTGCAGCGGATGTCCTTGGAGCCGGTGGCCGCCCGCCCCGCCCGGATCACCTCGTGCGCCATGTCGGCGATCTCCAGGACGTCCTCGTCGGTCTCGGTGGGCAGACCGCACATGAAGTACAGCTTCACCTGCCGCCAACCGTTGGTGTACGCGGTGACCACGGTGCGGATCAGGTCTTCCTTCGACACCATCTTGTTGATGACCTTGCGAATCCGCTCCGACCCGCCCTCCGGGGCGAAGGTCAGCCCGGTCCGCCGGCCGTTGCGGGACAACTCCTGCGCCAGGTCGATGTTGAACGCGTCCACCCGGGTCGACGGCAGCGACAGCGACACGTTGGTGCCCGCGTACTGCTCGGCCAGGCCGGAGCACATGTCGCCGATCTCGGAGTGGTCGGCCGACGACAGCGACAGCAGGCCCACCTCGTGGAAGCCGGAGAACTCCAACCCCTGCTGGACCATCTGCCCCACGGTGGTGATCGAACGTTCCCGCACCGGGCGGGTGATCATGCCGGCCTGGCAGAACCGGCAGCCCCGGGTGCAGCCCCGGAAGATCTCCACCGCGTACCGCTCGTGCACCGTCTCGGCGAGCGGGACCAGCGGCTTCTTCGGGTACGGCCAGGCGTCCAGGTCCATCGTGGTGCGCTTGTGCACCCGGAACGGCACGTCCGGGCGGTTCGGCACGACCCGCTGGATTCGGCCGTCGGGCAGGTAGTCCACGTCGTAGAAGCGTGGCACGTAGACGCTCTCGGTACGGGCCAGCCGCAGCAGCAGCTCGTCCCGGCCGCCGGGGGAACCCTCGGCCTTCCATTCCCGGACGATCGTGGTGATCTCCAGGACCGCCTCCTCGCCGTCGCCGAGCACGGCGGCGTCGATGAAGTCGGCGATCGGCTCCGGGTTGAACGCGGCGTGCCCGCCGGCCACGATCACCGGGTCGACATCGGTACGGTCGGCGGCCCGCATCGGAATGCCGGCGAGGTCGATCGCGGTGAGCAGGTTGGTGTAGCCCAGCTCGGTCGAGAACGAGACCCCGAACACGTCGAAGCTGCGCACCGAGCGGTGCGCGTCGACGGTGAACTGCGGCACGCCGTGGGTGCGCATCAGCTGCTCCAGGTCCGGCCAGACCGCGTACGTCCGCTCGGCCAACACGTCGGGCAGCTCGTTGAGCACCTCGTAGAGGATCTGCACGCCCTGGTTGGGCAGGCCCACCTCGTACGCGTCGGGGTACATCAGCGCCCAGCGCACGGTCGCCGCGTCCCAGTCCTTGACCACCGCGCCCAGCTCGCCACCGACGTACTGGATGGGCTTGGTCACCTGGGGCAGCAGCGCCTCCAGCCGGGGCCATACCGACAACTCCGGGTCGCGGCGCGGCGACTCGACCGCCGCGTCGGAGCCGTCGTCGGAATTGGCCGCGGCGGGGCGCGGCGTCGTGGACGGAGCACTCATGGAGCCCAAGGGTACGCGTCCACCGGCGGACGGCACGCCGCACCGCCGGCTCCACCACCGCGCCCCTGCCCTCCCGCTACTCGCCCGACACCGCGGTCCGGCAGGGCACAGCGTCAGCGCGCTACCACGTCGCACCGGCTACCCATTGGACAGCCGTGATCATCTACGTTTGAGCGGCACGATGTCCGGCGTGTCGAGTCGCTCACGCGTAGACGATCATCAGATCGGGGCTGCCCAGCTCGGCGGTCGATTGGTCGAGGTGGCGCCCCGGTACTAACCTCGCAACCGGTGCGAGAGGAGATTGCCGCGATGCCGGAGCCGCAGCCGGGAGCAGACCGGCCGGCCGACGGGGGCGACCCGGTCACGGGTCGGCAGCATGATCCGGTGGTCACCGCCGGGCCGGCCGACCTCCCCGTACCGCCGCACAGCGGCCCCACCGACACCGCGACGTCGGCCGTTGCCCCCGCGTCGGTCACGGACGGTGACCCGGCTCGGCCAGCCGACGACGGCCCCGCCCCGGCTCCGCCAGCCGACCCCGTCACCCCGCCGGAGCGGACCCCCGCACCGGAGCCCGCCGCCCCTGCCGAGCCGGCCAATCCCCTGCAGCCCGCGACCCCGCCCGACCAGTCCGACCCGCCCCCACCGGCCGCTCCGCCCCTTCCCGCCAACCCGGCCACGCCGACCGAGCAACCCGGCCCGACCGAGCCCGCAACCCCGACCGGGCAGGCCGAGCAGTCCAACCCGCCGCAGCCGGCCACTCCGGCCCGGGGGGTCGCGCCCGGCCCGGTCTCCCCGGCCCGGGGCTCCGCTGCCGTTCCGGCCCGGATCGCGCCGCCCGAGCCACCTGCGCCCGGCCAGCCCGACCCGACCCGGCAGGAGCAAGGCCCCGACCCGACCCGACAGGAACAGCGCCCCGACCTCACCCGGCAGGAGCAACGCCCCGACCCGACGCTGGAGGAGCCGGCGGCACCCCGGTGGAGTGGTTCCGCCGCCGTGCCCGCGCCGCCGCCGCGCCGACGAGGGTGGGGTGAGTCGGCCGAGCCCACCCCGGTGCCGCCGCCGCTCCCACCGGAGCTGCCCGAACACCGCGCCCCGGTGGACCCGTGGGCGGGTGCGGACACCGGCGGTTGGGACCTGCACCACCCCGAGCTGACCCCACTGCCGCCGACGATGCCCTACCCGGCGTCACCGCCGCCGACCCGGCCGTATCCGGCCGCCCCGGCACCGGCTGCCGAGCCCCAGAAGCCCAGCTCCGCGCCGCCCGCCCAGTCGGCCCCGTCCTACCAGCGCACCCCGACTCCGCCGTACCCGCAGGCGTTGCCGCCCGGCCCGGCCACGCCCTCCCCGACCCGGCCGTACCCGGTGGCGTCGGCACCCGCCGCGCGGCCGGTGTCCCCGCCTCCGCCGCCCGCCCCGGCCCGGCCGGCGCTGCCCCCGCCGCCGCCACCCGCCCAACGCCGCCCGCTGCCACCGCCGCCCGCGCCGCCCCGTCCGCCGAAGCAGCGTCGCGTCCGTCCGGAGCCGGTCGCCCCGGCGCCGGACCCCCGGCGGCCCCCCAAGGGCCGCCGCAAGCGGCGGCGCTGGCCCTGGGTGCTGCTGCTCAGCCTGGCCTGCTGCTGCGGCTGCCCCGCCTGGTTCGCGAGGCCGGCCTGGCAGCAGTACCCGGCCGACGCCGCCCTGCCCCGACAGGTGGCCGACCTGACCCTGCGGGAGGACTCGGGCAGCGAGGTCGACCGGCTGAAGACCGAGGTACGCAAGGCGAACATGCTCGCCGAGGACGTCTACGCCGGGGTCTACAGCACGTCAGACGGCAAACGGGTGATCGTCTTCGGTGACACCGGCTTCCGGTTCAGGCCGGAGTCCGACGCGGACGACGCGATGGTGCGGCTGACCGACACCTTCGGGCTGGGTACGCCCCAACCGGTGGACAGCGGCGTCCGGGGCCGGTACGAGCGCTGCGCGACCGGGTCCTCCGACGGCACCGACGTGGTGGTCTGCACCTCGGTGGACCACGGCAGCAGCGCCACCGGGGTCTTCACCCGGCTCTCGGTGGACGACAGCGCCCGACTGCTCGCCACGATGCGCACGGAGATCGTCACCCCGAAGCAGGGCTGAACGCCCCCGGGCGGCGGCAGGCAGCGGCACGGCAGAAGGCGACAGGCGGCGGCAGAACAGCGGGGCCGCCGCTCCGGACGGCACCCCACGCCGGACGGCACACACCGCCCTCAGGAAACCGACTCATCCTTCGCTCGGGGAGCCGATCGGCACCCGCCGGTACGGCCCCCCGCTGCGCCGTTCAGGCCGACGTCCCGCCCGGGGTGGGCTCGACCCGCCGGGGGGCGTACCGGGGGACGTACTCCTGGCCGGTGAGCTTCTGGATCTCGGCCATCAGCTCGTCGGTGATCTCCCGCAACGAGGTACGGTCATCGGAGCGGCCGGTGAAGTCCAACGGCTTGCCGAACCGCAGGATGATCTTCGCCTTGCCGGGACGGGGCACCCGGGTGCCGATCGGCTGGGCCTTGTCGGTGCCGATCGCGCCCACCGGGATCACCGGGACGCCGGCCGCCACCGCCAACCGGGCGGTGCCGGTGCGCCCCCGGTAGAGCCGCCCGTCCGGTGACCTGGTCCCCTCCGGGTAGACGGCGACCAGGTCACCGCCGCGCAACGCCGGGATGGCCGCGTCGAACGCGGACAGCGCGGCCCGGCCACCGGCCCGCTCGACCGGGATGGCACCCAGGCCGGTGAGGACGAACTTGGACAGCGCGCCCTTCGGGCCGGTGCCGGTGAAGTACTCCGACTTGGCCCAGAAGGCGAGGTGCCGGGGAACGACGGTGGCGAGCAGCAGTTCGTCGGCGACGGAGAGGTGGTTACCCGCGAAGATCGCGCCGCCGCTGGCCGGGATGTGCTCCAGCCCCTCCACGACCGGGCGGAAGGCCAGCCGGATCGCGGGCCCCACGGTGAGCTTGCCGATGGTGTAGAGCAGCGGCACTGGTCCTCCGGCGGTCGTACGTTGAACAGGCGGTGTCACGGTAGCGGACGGATGCTCTCGCAACCCAACGGGTGCACACCCGTCCGCCTGCTGGATGGCGGGGGCGGGGAAGGGCTCCTTCCGCGAGGGTAGGGGCCCTTCCCCGCATCTCACACCCGTCGGACGGCCACCGTCACCGGCTCGCCGTCGCCGACCTCACCGACGAAGCCCTCGATGCCGTCGGCGAAGTCCACCGTGTCCGCCAGCACCTCCCGGGCCACGAACCCGGTGTACGCCGACACCGCCGCCCGGACCTCCTCGGCGGCCGACACGGCCACCACGATCCGGTCGGAGACGTCCAGGTCGGCGTCCCGGCGGGCCTGCTGCACGACCCGGACCACGTCCCGGGCCAGCCCCTCCGCGGCCAGTTCCGGGGTGACCTCGGTGTCGAGCACGACGACGCCCTCACCGCCGGGCAGCGGCGCGGAGTGCTCGGCGTCGGCGGCGATCAGGCGCAGCTCGTACTCGCCCTCGGCGAGGGTGACCCCGGCGGCGACGGGAGCACCGTCGACCAACTCCCACTCCCCCGCCTTGACCGCCTTGATCACCTGCTGGACCTGCTTGCCGACCCGGGGGCCGAGCGCCCGGGGCACCACCGTCAGCACCTGCTGGCAGTAGCTGGCGACCTCCTCGGAGAACTCCACCGCCTTCACGTTGACCTCGTCGGCGACCAGGTCGGCGAAGGGCCGCAGCTGGGCCGCGACCGGCGAGGCCACGGTCAGCTTCGCCAGCGGCAACCGGACCCGCAGCCCCTTGGCCTTGCGCAGCGACAGCGCCGCCGAGCAGACCTCCCGGGTGGCGTCCATCGCCGCGACCAGGTCGTGGTCGGCCGGGAACTCCTGCGCCGACGGCCAGTCGGTCAGGTGCACCGACCGCTCGCCGGTCAGCCCGCGCCAGATCTCCTCGGCGGTCAGCGGCACCAGCGGCGCGACCACCCGGCAGAGCGTCTCCAGCACGGTCCACAGGGTGTCGAACGCCTCGGCGTCGCCGGACCAGAACCGGTCCCGGGAGCGACGCACGTACCAGTTGGTCAGCGCGTCCAGGTAGGACCGGACGGTGGCGCAGGCCCCGGAGATGTCGTACGCGTCCATCTGCGCGCCGACGGTCTCCACCAGTTCCCGGGTCTTGGCCAGCACGTACCGGTCGAGCAGATGGGTGGAGTCCACCCGCCGCCGCGCGGTGTGGCCGTCGGCGTTGGCGTAGAGCGAGAAGAAGTACCAGACGTTCCACAGCGGCAGCAGCACCTGCCGGACGGAGTCCCGGATCGCCGGCTCGGTGACCGGCATGTCCCCGCCACGCAGCACCGGCGAGGACATCAGCATCCAGCGCATCGCGTCCGAGCCGTACGCGTCGAAGACGTGGTAGACGTCCGGGTAGTTGCGCAGGCTCTTGGACATCTTGCGCCCGTCGGAGCCGAGCAGGATGCCGTGGCTGAGGCAGTTGCGGAACGCCGGCCGGTCGAACAGCGCGGTGGCCAGCACGTGCATGGTGTAGAACCAGCCCCGGGTCTGCCCGATGTACTCGACGATGAAGTCGCCCGGGTAGTGGTGCTCGAACCATTCCGCGTTCTCGAACGGGTAGTGCACCTGGGCGAACGGCATCGAGCCGGACTCGAACCAGCAGTCCAGCACCTCCGGCACCCGACGCATCATCGACCGGCCGGTCGGGTCGTCCGGGTTGGGCCGGACCAGGTCGTCGACGGCCGGCCGGTGCAGGTCGGTCAGGCGTACGCCGAAGTCCTGTTCGATCTGCTCCAGCGAGCCGTAGACGTCCAGCCGGGGGTAGTTCGGGTCGTCGGACTTCCAGGCCGGGATGGGCGAGCCCCAGAACCGGTTCCGGCTGATCGACCAGTCCCGGGCGTTGGCCAGCCACTTGCCGAACGAGCCGTCCTTGATGTGGCCGGGCGTCCAGTTGATCTGCTGGTTCAGCTCGACCATCCGGTCCCGGAACTTCGTCACCGCGACGAACCACGACGACACCGCCTTGTAGACCAGCGGGGTGTCGCAGCGCCAGCAGTGCGGGTACGAGTGGGTGTAGGTGTCCTGCCGGAGCACCACCCCCCGCTCCTTCAGCTCCCGGATCACCGGCTTGTTGACGTCGAAGACCTGTTCACCCTGGTACGGCGGGACCAGTGCGGTGAACCGGGTGTGGTCGTCGACGGTGACGACGGTCGGGATGCCGGCGGCGTTGCAGACGTTCTGGTCGTCCTCGCCGAAGGCCGGGGCGAGGTGGACGATCCCGGTGCCGTCCTCGGTGGTGACGAAGTCCGCGCCGAGCACCTGGTAGGCGTTCTGGCCGGCCTGCTCGACCAGGAAGTCGTAGAGCGGGGTGTAGCGGCGTCCGACCAGGTCCCGGCCGTACACCGTGCCGACCTGCTGGTAACCCTCCAGCTCCTTGGCGTACGCGCCGAGCCGGGCCGCGCCGACGACGAACCGCTCCCCGGCGCGGTCGAGCACCGCGTACTCGATATCGGGGCCGACGGCGAGCGCCAGGTTCGACGGCAGGGTCCACGGCGTGGTGGTCCAGACGCCCAGCCGGACCGGCCCGCGCAGCAGTTCGGGTGCGGACTCGTCGGCGGTCAGCCCGAACCACACGGTCAGCGTGGGGTCGTGCCGGTCCCGGTAGACGTCGTCCATCCGGGTCTCGGTGTTCGACAGCGGCGTCTCGCACCGCCAGCAGTACGCCAGCACCCGGAAGCCCTCGTAGACCAGACCCTTGTCGTGCAGGGTCTTGAAGGCCCACATGACGCTTTCCATGTAGTCCAGGTCGAGGGTCTTGTAGTCGTTGGTGAAGTCGACCCAGCGGGCCTGCCGGGTGACGTACCGCTCCCAGTCCTGGGTGAACTCCAGCACCGAGGAGCGGCACGCCTCGTTGAACCGGGCCACCCCGAGGTCGAGGATCTCCGCCTTGCTGGTGATGCCGAGCTGCTTCTCGGCCACCACCTCGGCGGGCAGGCCGTGGCAGTCCCAGCCGAAGCGCCGCTCCACGTGCCGGCCGCGCATGGTCTGGTAGCGCGGCACCACGTCCTTGACGTACCCGGTGAACAGGTGGCCGTAGTGCGGCAGGCCGTTGGCGAACGGCGGGCCGTCGTAGAAGACGTACTCGTTCTTGCCGTCGTCGCCGGCGGGGCGGACCTCGACCGACGCCTCGAAGGTCCGGTCGGCCGTCCAGTGCTCCAGCACCCGGCGCTCGACCGCGGGCAGGTCCGGGCTCGCCGGGACACCGGCGGCGGTCGGGTCGTGCAACGGATAGCCCATCGGGGGTCGCTCTCCTCTGGCAGCTCACTGATCTCGTGGTCTGCGAGGACGAGCCCTTCGCCGGTACGCCGTCGTCGACGCCCCGGGCCGGGCCCGCGGTACCACCCCGCTTGGCGGTCAGGGTCGACCGCCCGCTCGTTGGCCGGCTGTGACGGGCCGCCCCGTCCGGTTCTACTCCGGTGTCGCCACCGTTTCTTCCGGAGGCTCACCGGTGATGGCCGGGTCGTCGCCTGTACTGGCAAGGATACTCGACCGGCAGCGGTGCCCGCCGCCGAGTAACGCCGGCCCGGGGTCAGTGGGTGATCTCCAGGTAGCGGTCGAGCATGGCGTCGACCTGGGCCGGCACCTCCAGTTGGACGAAGTGCCCGGAGCCCACGGTCTGCCCGATCACCGCCTCCGGCGCGAGCTGGGCAAGCCGCGCGTAGTCCGCGAACGGAGCGTTGCTGCCGATGTACAGCAGCGGACGGTCCCAGCGGCGCAGGGCGGCCACGTCCCCTTCCTCGGCGGTCCAGTCGGCCAGCCCGGCGATCGGCGCGTAGGCGACCTCGGTGGAGGGCCGGGCCATCGCCGCCACCACCCGCTCCACCAGACGGGGATCGGAGTACGGCAGGAAGTACGACCGGACGATCGACTCCCGGGCCGTGCCCGCGGTGTCGTCCCGCAGCGAGGCGGCCACCTGGCCGATCGCGGCGGCGGAACCGGGCGGCCCGGCCACCGCGGAGTCGAGCAGGCCCAGGCCGGTGAAGCGGTCCCGGTCACCGGCGGCTGCCGCCAACGACCAGACGCCGCCCAGGCTGTGCCCGAGGACGAAGACCCGGCGCAGGTCGAGCGCGTCGGCCAGGGCTCGCAGGTGGCCGGCCATCTCGTCGACGCGGTAGCCGTCGGCCGGGGGTGGGCTGGCCCCGTGGCCGGGCATGTCGACAGCGATCACCCGGGCCTGCCGGGCGGCCAGGTGCCGGGCCAGCGGTGCCATGAACTCGTGGTCGCAGCACCAGCCGTGCACCAGCAGGAAGGTGCCGCGCCGGCCGTGCCCGTACGTCCAGTACCGCATTCCTGCGGCTGTCTGCCCGTCCACCGTCGGACCTCCCCGGAGTGTGCGGATGGTGACTGTCCCTTCCACTTAAGCGCGCGCACCCCCCACCGTCACGGCGTATTGTTCCTTTTGGCACATCTGATCCTTTTTGGTGATGCGGCGGAACGACGTGTCTGCGGAACGACGTGTCGGCGGACGGGAGTGGGCGGTGGACGCACAGATCGACGAGTTCTTCGCCGGCCTGCCCGACCACTCCCCGGGCCGGTTGCCCGCCACCGCCCGTGGGCTGCTCCGCTTCGACTTCGTCGACGAGGAGGGGACGACCGCCACCTGGTTCGTCCGGCTCGTCGACGGGCAGACCCAGGTGGCCCGGAGCGGGGAGCGCCCCGACTGCACGGTGGAGATCCGGCCGGAGGCGTTCGTCCGGCTGCTGGCCGGACGGGACAACACCGTGGCGATGCTGCTGCGCGGCGCCCTCTCGGTCGAGGGTGACCTGGCTTTGCTGCTCACCTTCCGGCGACTGCTGCCGGTACCTGCCGACAGCGCCGGGACCGAGCCGGCAGCCCGGTTGGTCCGGCGCACCGAGCCGAGCTTCATCGGGCTGTACGAGGCCACCAGCGTCTTCTCCGGCAACATCTTCATGATCAGCGCCCGCAACGGGGACGTGCCGACCGCGCCGGCCGCGCCGCTCGGGCTCTTCTCCTTCGACACCCGGTTCCTGTCGACCTGGCAGCTGACCGTCAACTCCGAGCCGCTCTCGGTGCTCTCCGTCGACGAGGTCGCCACCTACGAGGCGAAGTTCGGTCTGGTGCCCGGTGAACCCACCCACTACGTCAACGCCACCACCTCCGTCCTGCGGCACCGCTGGGTGGGCCCGGAGTTCGAAGAAGCGATCACCCTGTTCAACTACGACCCGGAGCCGGTGCGGTACACCGTCCGGCTCGACGCGCGGGCGGACTTCGCCGAGGTCCTGGAGGTCCGGGACGGTTTCCACCGCAGCCGACCCGTGACGGCCACCATCGACGGCGACGCCCTACGGCTGCACTACAAGCGGGGCACCCTGCACCGAGAGACGGTGATCACCTCCTCCACGCCGGCCCACCTCGACGAGAACGGGCTGACCTGGACGTTCACCGTGGCACCGCACGACAGCTGGTCCACCCGGCTGCGGGTGCTGACTCTCGTCCGCGACCTGCGCCGCCGCGACCTGCGGGAACGACTGACCAGCTCAGCCGGCCGCAGCCACTACCAGCGGGGTCGGGACATCACCGCCCGGACCGCCGAGGTGCCACGGCTGCGTGCCGACCACAAGCCGTTGCAGCAGGCCTACGAGAACGGCATCCGGGACCTGGCCGCGCTGCACTACCCCGGGCTCAACTTCCGGGCCGCGCTGCCCGCCACCGGGCTGCCCTGGTCGATGGCCCTGCTTGGCCGGGAGAGCCTGATCAGCAGCTTCCAGGCGCTGCCCTTCATGCCCGAACGGGCGGTCAACACGCTGCGCATCCTGGCGCTCAGCCAGGGCGTCCGGCAGGACCCGTTCCGCGGCGAGCAGCCCGGCAAGATCGTCCAGGAGAGCCGGTACGGCGACTCCGGCGCGTTCAACGACACCCCGGAGGCCACCAGCTTCACCGCGGCCGACACCACCGCCCTCTTCGTCATCCTGCTCGACGAGTACGAACGCTGGACCGGTGACGCGGAGCTGGTGCACCGGTTCGAGTTCGAGGTCCGGGCCGCCATCGGCTGGCTCGACTCCGACTCCGACGCCGACCCGACCGGCAGCGGCTACGTCTGGTCCACCCGCCACCCGACCCGGACCGGGCCGCAGAACGAGAGCTGGCGCAACTCCACCGAGGCGATCTGCTTCGCCGACGGCCGGCCGGCCACCTTCCCCCAGGCGATCTGCGAGATCCAGGGGTACGCCTACGAAGCCCGCCGACGGGCCGCCCGGATGGCCCGCCGGTTCTGGGCCGATCCGGTCTGGGCCGACCGGCTGGAGCGCGACGCCGCCGCGCTGCGGGAGCGGTTCGACCGGGACTTCTGGCTGCCGGAGCGCGGCCACTACGCGGTGGCGTTGCAGATCGACGGCACCCCGCTGGACTCCCTCACCTCCAACATCGGGCAGTTGCTCTGCACCGGCATCGTCGCCCCCGGCCGCGCCGAGGAGGTGGTGGCGCAACTGTTCTCACCGGCGCTCTACTCCGGTTGGGGGATCCGCACCCTGGCCAGCACGGCGGCCCAGTACAACCCGCTCGGTCACCACACCGGCGCGGTCTGGCCCTGGGAGAACTCGCTGATCGCCTGGGGGCTGCGCCGGGCCGGCTTCCGGGCGCAGGCCGCCCGGATCGCCACCGGGCTGCTGGACGCCGCCCAGCACTTCCAGGGCCGGCTGCCGGCGTACATCACCGGCTACGACCGGGCCATCACCCACGTGCCGGTCCCGCACGGCTTCACCGACAGCCCGTACGCGCCCTCGGCCGCAGCGCCCCTGCTGCTGCTACGCACGCTGCTCGGACTCGAACCGTACGAGGACCACCTGGCCGTCGACGCCGCGATGCCGGAGGAGCTGGGTCAGATCGAACTGCTCGACATCAAGGGCCGCTGGGGGTACGCCGACGCCCTCGGCCGGGGCCGCCCCTTCCGCGACCGCCCGGACCGGTAGCGGACGGCACGACGACGTCCCGGAGGGGACGGGCCGCCCCGCGGCGTCCCGGGACGATCGGGCCCCGGGACGCCAGGCGGTGACCCGGGCCGTCAACAACCGGTCAGTCCAGGGTGGGGAACCAGAGGGCGATCTCGCGCTTGGCGCTGTCGGTGGAGTCCGAGGCGTGCACCAGGTTCTCCCGGTTGGACAGCGACAGGTCGCCACGGATGGTGCCGGCGGCGGCCTTACGGCCGTCGGTGCTGCCGATCATCGCGCGCACCACCTCGATCACCTGGTCGCCGGAGAGCACCAGCGACACCAGCGGCCCGCTGGTCATGAACGTCTTCAGCGGCGGGTAGAACGGCTTGTCCACGTGCTCGGCGTAGTGCTGGTCGGCGAACCCACCGTCCAGCGTCCGGGTCTCCAGCGCGTCGATCCGCAGGCCCTTGCGCTCGAAGCGGGAGATGATCTCGCCGACCAGGCCACGGCGCACCGCGTCGGGCTTGATCAGTACGAGCGTGCGCTCATCCGGGCTGCTGCTGGACACGCTGGGTTCCTCCTGTGCGCGGAAGGCGGTTCGGCTGGGTACGGTCAGCCTAGCGACCCGGTCCCGGCACCGGCTCGGCGGCTGCTCTTTCCCTCGGTCGCCGGTACGGCCTAGCCTGGCTCTGACCCCTGGGAGGTCCACTGTGGCGAATGGCGGGAACCGCACCATCGCACCGGTACGCAAGCTGATCGCTGCGGTGCTCGGCACCGTGGCGGCCTTCGTCGTCCTGTTCGGGCTGGGCATGACCAGTTGGGCCATCGTCGCGCTGGGCGTGGCCCTGGTGGTGCTCGCCGTCGCCATGGGCACCGTGCGCGGCGGCGGGCGCACCTGGGTGGTCGGCGTCGGCCACGTGCACAGCGCCTCCGAGCCGCCCACCCAGTACTCCTTCGGCCGTTGCGAACTCCAACTGGTGATCGACGCTCCGGGGATGCCGCCCCGGTCCAAGAAGATCATCGAGCCTCGGGTACCGGTGGCGAAGTGGCCGTCGCTGGGGCAGACCCTGCCGGTCCGGGTGGCCCTCGACGACCAGCGGCACGTCCGGGTCCTCTGGGACGAGGTACCGACCCACACCGAGTCCGCGGCGACCACGGCAGACCTGCCACCCGAGTACGCCGGCGCGGAGCCGCTCGACGACCTGCTGATCCAGCAGGAGGCCCCGCCGTGGGCCGGCCGGACGGCCGACGACGACTTCCGTGACGAGTTCCGGGACGGATTCCGGGACGATTTCCGCGACGGGTTCCGGAACGAGTTCCGCGACGACCTGCGCGACCCGCCGCCCGCAGACCCGCTGCGGTCGGAGCCGCCCCGCCCGGAGCCGACACGGGCCGAGCCGCTGCGCGACGACGTCGAGGTGCTGACCGACGAGCGGGAAGCGGTGGTGGTGCACCAACGGCCCGGTGGCCCGGTGGTGCTGGAGGGCACCGTGGTCGAGCAGCCGACGACCGGCCCGTTGCCCCGTCGGGCCACCGCCACCACCGTGGCCACGCCCACCCCCCGCACGCCGGCCGAGGAGCGGTTCGACGAGCCGATCCTCGACCCGGTCGACGTGCCCCTGGACCCCCCCGCAGCCGCCGAGGGCCGACTCGACCCCGGTGAGCTTGACGAGGCGATCTTCGGCTTCGACCCGACCACCGCCCCGGCGGACCAGGACGACCCGGCCGCCCCGATCAGTGGCGTCGGGATCACTCTGCTGGTCACCGACCTGTCCCGGTCGCTGGACTTCTACCGTGACGTGCTCGGCTTCGAGGAGTTCGACCGGGGCTCCGGCAACGCCGTGCTCGCCTCCGGGGCGACCCGGCTGGTGCTGCGCGAGGTGACCGGGGCAGCCCCGATCAACCGCCGGCTGGTCCACGTCAACCTGGAGGTGGACGACATCGAGGCGGCGTACCGGCGGCTCAAGGACACCGGGCTCCGGTTCACCTATGCGCCCCGGGTGGTCAACCGGGGCACCAAGCTGGAGGTGTGGGCCGCCGCCTTCCGCGACCCGGACGGTCACGGCATCGCGCTGACCCAGTGGCGGGAACGCGCCGAGGCGTGACCCCGTTCAGCCGAGGATGACCCGCCGCACGTGCAGCGCGTACGCCCACACCAGGGCGAAGATGACCCCGAGCCCGAACAGCGACCAGTGCAGCAGGCCGGAGAGCAGCAGCAGCCCCTGGAGCACCGTGCCCCCGTGCCAGGCCCACGGGCGGCGCATCAGGCCGGCCAGCAGCACCGCCGCCACGGCCAACGCCACGGTGGCCGCGATCGCCGCCCCGCCGAAGTCGCCACCGACCACTCGGAGCGGCTGGATGGCGAGCAGCAGGACCAGGGCCTCCAGCCCGAGCGTCCCGGCGCCGAGGCCCCGGACGGCCGCCTCCGGGTTACGCAGCCCGGAGCGCCGCCCGGTCGGCTGCGCCCCCTCCGAAGCTCCCTCGGCCGGCAGCCCACCGTCGAGGGCCCCCTCCGACGATCCCTCGTCCGGCAGCCCACCGTCGGGGGCCCGGTCCGACCGGCCCCGGATCGGCCCGGTCATCGCTTCAGCAGCCGTCGGGCGTCGGCCACCGTCACCACCGAACCGGTGACCAGCACCCCCACCCCGGACAACTCGCCGGGGACCTCGTACTCGGCCTCGGCGACGGCGGCCTCGATGGCGTCCGGCATGTCGGCGGTGACCTGCACCCGGTCCGGTCCGAAGACCTCCCGGGCCAGTTCGGCCAGCTCGTCTGCGGGCATCGCCCGGGGCGAGCTGTTGCGGGTGACGACGAGCGAGTCGAGCACCGGCTCCAGCAACTCCAACAGAGCGGCGGCGTCCTTGTCGCCGAGCACGGCGAGTACCCCGACCAGCTTGCTGAACGCGAACTCCTCCTGGAGCGCGGTGACCGTGGCGGCCATCCCGTGCGGGTTGTGCGCCCCGTCCAGCAGCACGGTCGGGGCGTTACGGACCTTCTCCAACCGCCCCGGGGAGCTGGTCGAGGCGAAGCCCTCCCGGACGGCCTCGATGTCGAGCTGCCGCTTCGCCCCGGCCCCGAGGAACGCCTCGACGGCGGCGAGCGCCACCGCCGCGTTCTGCGCCTGGTGCGCGCCGTGCAGCGGGACGAACACCTCGTCGTACACCCCGCCGAGGCCCTGGATGGTCAGCACCTGGCCGCCGACGGCGACCGCGCGGCGCAGCACCCCGAACTCCACGCCCTCCCGGGCGACGGTCGCGCCGACCTCGGCGCACCGTTCCAGGATCGGCTGGGCTGCCTCCTCCTCCTGCGCGGCGGCGACCACCGTCGCGCCGGGGTGGATGATGCCGGCCTTGTGCAGGGCGATGTCCTCCAGGGTGTCGCCGAGCCACTCGGTGTGGTCCAGCCCGATCGGGGTGAGCACGGCCACCCCGGCCTGGAGCACGTTGGTGGAGTCCTCGGCGCCACCCAGCCCCACCTCCACCACCGCCACGTCGACCGGCGCGTCGGCGAAGGTGGCGAAGGCCAGCGCGGTGGTCAGGTCGAAGTAGGTCAGCGGCTCGGCCGACCGCTGGTCGACCAGGTCGGCCAGCGGTTTCACCTCGCGGTACGTGGCAACGAAGCGCTCCTCGGTGACCGGTTCCCCGTCCAGGCTGATCCGCTCCCGGACGGTCTCCAGGTGCGGGCTGGTGTAGCGGCCGGTGTGCAGGCCGAAGGCCCGCAGCAGCGAGTCGATCATCCGGGCCGTGGACGTCTTGCCGTTGGTCCCGGTGAGGTGGATCGACGGGTACGCCCGCTGCGGGCTGCCCAGCAGGTCGAGCAGCATCTCGATGCGGTCCAGCTCGAAGTGCATCCGGGTGAAGCCGCGCGCGGCCAGCTCGGCGTCGACGGCGGCGAACTCGCCCCGGTCGGCACCGCCGCCGGCCCGGTTGCGGTGGGTCGGATCGGTACGGCCGGCACCGTTGACGCGGGCAGCGCCGTCGGCACCGGCGGTCGGGTCGGCACGACCGGTGCCGTCGGCAAGGCCGGTGGGGTCGGTACGGCCGGTGCGCTCGGTGCCGTCGGCACGGGCGGTCGGTTCGGTGCGGTCGGTCACGAGGGAAGCGCCTCCAGAGCGGCATCGATCCGGATCAGGTCGGCCTCGGCCGCCGCCAGCCGGTCGCGGATCTTGGCAACCACCGGCTCGGGCGCCTTCCCGACGAAGGCCGGATTGCCGAGCTTCGCGCGGGCCTGCGCGACCTCCTTCTCGGCGGTCGCCCGGTCCTTGGTGAGCCGGGCCCGTTCGGCGGCCACGTCGATCGAACCCCGGGTGTCCAGCTCCACGCTGACCTCCCCGGGCATGGCGAGGGTGGCGCTGGCCTGGAAGTCGTCGGCCGGAGCGTCCAGCCGGACCAGCGAGCGGATCAGCGGCTCGTGCGCCGCGATCCCCGCCCCGGTGAGCCCGTCCAGCCGGGCGGCCACCCGCTGGGTCGGCCGCAGCCCCTGGTCGGAGCGGAACCGCCGGATCTCGGTCACCACCCGCTGGACGGTGCCGACCTCGCGCTCCGCGGCGTCGTCCACCAGCGTACGGTCGGCGACCGGCCAGGCCGCCGTCATGACCGTCTCGCCCCCGGTGAGGGCGGTCCACAGCTCCTCGGTGACGAACGGGATGACCGGGTGCAGCAGTCGCAGCAACTGGTCCAGCACGTGCCCGAGAACCCGGCGGGTGGCGTCGGCGGCCGGACCGCCCTCGGCGAGCACCGGCTTGCCCAGCTCCACGTACCAGTCGCAGACGTCGTCCCAGGCGAAGTGGTAGAGCAGGTCGCACACCTTCGCGAACTCGTACGCCTCGAACTGCTCGTCCACCTCGGCGGTGACGTGCGCCAGCCGGGACAGGATCCACCGGTCGACGGTCGACAGCTGGTCGGCGGCCGGCAGCGGCCCCTCGGTGTGCGCGCCGTTGAGCAGCGCGAACCGGGTGGCGTTCCAGAGCTTGTTGCAGAAGTTGCGGGAGCCCTGGCACCAGTCCTCGCTGACCGGCACGTCCCCGCCCGGGTTCGCGCCCCGGGCCAGGGTGAACCGGGTCGCGTCGGCACCGTACCGGTCGACCCAGTCCAGCGGGTCGACCACGTTGCCGAACGACTTCGACATCTTCTTGCCGTGCTGGTCGCGGACCATGCCGTGCAGGGCGACGGTGTCGAACGGCTGCCGGCCGTCCATCGCGTACAGGCCGAACATCATCATCCGGGCGACCCAGAAGAAGAGGATGTCGTAGCCGGTGACCAGCACGTTGGTCGGGTAGAACTTCGCCAGGTCGGGGGTCTGCTCCGGCCAGCCGAGGGTGGAGAACGGCCACAGGCCGCTGGAGAACCAGGTGTCCAGGACGTCCTCGTCCTGCTGCCAGCCCTCGCCGGTGGGGGCCGTCTCGTCCGGGCCGACGCAGACGATCTCGCCGTTCGGGCCGTACCAGACCGGGATGCGGTGACCCCACCAGAGCTGCCGGGAGATGCACCAGTCGTGCATGTTGTCGACCCAGGCGAAGTAGCGCTTGGCCAGCTCGGCCGGCTCGATCTTCACCCGGCCGTCGCGCACCGCGTCGCCGGCCGCCTTGGCCAGCGGGGCGGTGTTGACGAACCACTGCAACGACAGCCGGGGCTCGACGGTGGTACGACACCGCGAGCAGTGCCCCACCGCATGCAGGTACGGCCGCTTCTCGGCCACGATCCGGCCCTGCTCGCGCAGCGCCGCCACGATGGCCGGGCGGGCCTCGTACCGGTCCAGGCCCTGGAACGGGCCGGGCGCGGTGATGACGCCCCGCTCGTCCATCATCGTCAACGCGGGCAGGTCGTGCCGCTGGCCGATCTCGAAGTCGTTCGGGTCGTGCGCCGGGGTCACCTTGACCATGCCGGTGCCGAACGACGGGTCGACGTGCCCGTCGGCGACGATCGGGATGCGCCGGCCGGTCAGCGGCACCTCGACCTCGGTGCCGACCAGGTGCCGGTACCGCTCGTCGTCCGGGTGCACGGCAACGGCGGTGTCCCCGAGCATCGTCTCGGCCCGGGTAGTGGCGACCACCACGTCGTCGCTGTACCGGATCGAGACCAGCTCGCCCTCGTCCTCGGTGTGCTCCACCTCGATGTCCGACAGCGCGGTCAGGCAACGCGGACACCAGTTGATGATCCGGTTGGCCCGGTAGATCAACCCGTCGTCGTAGAGCTTCTTGAACATGGTCTGGACGGCCCGGGACAGGCCCTCGTCCATGGTGAAACGCTCCCGGTCCCAGTCGACCGAGTCGCCGAGCCGACGCATCTGGCCGAGGATCGCGCCACCCGACTCGGCCTTCCACTGCCAGACCCGCTCGACGAACTTCTCCCGGCCGAGGTCGTGCCGGGACAGCCCCTGACCGGCGAGCTGCCGCTCCACCACGTTCTGGGTGGCGATGCCGGCGTGGTCCATGCCGGGCAGCCAGAGCGCCTCGTACCCCTGCATCCGCTTGCGGCGGACCAGGGAATCCTGGACGGTGTGGTCCAGGGCGTGGCCCATGTGCAGCACCCCGGTGACGTTCGGCGGGGGGATGACGATGGTGAAGGGGGGCTTGTCACTCTGCGCCGACGCTCGGAAGTGGCCGGCGGCTACCCACTGCGCGTACCGTCGCTGCTCTACCTCGCCGGGCTGGTACTGGCCGGCAAGGGTCGGGGCGTCGGGGCGTCGGGCATCCAGTCTCTCGGTCACCCTGAAAGTCTACGGAGCGCTTCTGCGGACCTGACGTGCGCCACCGGTCATTCGCGTACGGTGGCGACATGTCCGACGCACATCTCACCGAGCGTCAGCTCATCGAGGGCCCGGAACCGGTCGAGCTGACCGACGAGCCCATCCGGTTGAGCAACCACGACCCGGAGCACGACCCGCAGCAGCGGCCCCGGGCGTCCCGACGCCGGCGGATCGCGCTGACCGTCGCGCTCGTGGTCGGCCTGGCCGGCGCCGCCGCGCTGGGCGTCGCGGGGTGGCGCATCGCCCAGGAGAAGGACGTCCGGCTCGGTACGCCCGACCATGTGGCCGGTCTCCACCGCGACGACTCGGAAGAGGCCCGCAGCACCGCCGACTACCTGCGCAGCGGCTTCGCCGCCGATATCGAGCTGGACCGCAGCTTCGGTACGGTCTACCGCGATCCGGCCGACGCGAAGCGGGCGGTGCTGCTCTTCGGCGGCACCACCCTGCTCTGGCAGCCGGAACGTGACCTGGACAGCCTTTTCGGACTGATGGCCGACGAGACCGGCCGGGTGACCGACCTCCGCGACGTGCCGGCCGGTAGGTACGGCGGCGTGATGAAGTGCGGCCGGACCAGCGGCGACGGGGGCGACTTCGCGATCTGCGGTTGGGCGGATCACGGCAGCGTGGCGATGGGCATGTTCGCCAACCGTGCCGTCGACGAGTCGGCCGGCCTGTTCCGCCAGATTCGCGACGGCGTCCAGACCCGAGGCTGAACGCCCCTGTCGCCTCTTCCCGGCCCGAGTTCGAGGGCTCTCCGTCGTCATGATCCGTGGACCGGCTCGCCCACGCCAACGTCGAGCGGTCCCCGCCCATTGGTCGGGTGGTCATGTCATCGTGTGGTGGTGGTCAAATGCCAGTAGGCCCGCCCCGTGGTGGGGTGGGCCTACTGGTGAAAGGGTTGTCCGGCGGTGTCCTACTCTCCCACACCCTCCCGAGTGCAGTACCATCGGCGCTGGAGGGCTTAGCTTCCGGGTTCGGAATGTGACCGGGCGT
>NZ_JBIUCH010000026.1:0-95757 GCF_044548625.1 Micromonospora sp. NPDC051925
CCGAGTATGAGGCGACGGCCTATTCCCGCAGGCCAGCGAGCAAGGTAGCGTGAGATCAACTTACCGACCCTGTCCGTCAAACCGGGTCAACCCCACACGGTCACGACGCAGCAGCCTCTCCCTCGTCGCCACATTTACGCAGGAGATCGTTTACAAGTGGGTGCACCAATAATGCAGGATAGCCGCCCCCCAAGTCTTCGATTTCGCGCCTGGAAAATAGACAAATCTCGCGCAAAAAATCGTCTATCGAGACGGTCAGCACATTCGTCGAGAAGCTGCATTCGATGCGAACTTCGTCATTAGTCCTCTGAAAATTGATGCTCTGGTCGGCCTCCGTGAAGGTGTACGAGTAACTGGAGTCTATATCAAGACCAAGGGCATCCCGGGCTCCGATCATAGCGGCAACGAAATGAAGCGCCGGCACGGACCCGACCTCGGAAGCCAACACCGTTCCACCAGAGAGTATTTCAATGTCACCTGGAAAAAAGTACCAAAGCAAATCGGCGTTGCTGGCCTGGTCAGGGGAACGACGATGCTCCCAGCCAACCGGATCAGGCCGCGCCTCCCGCCTGTGGTTGATCTTTAGCGACATGCCCTACCTTTCGGCTATAGCGGGTGCATGGTGCGAACGTTACCCTCCGGGTCAACCCAGACGCGCATCCTCGTGCTTCCATTCTCGCCAATTACTCTTCCAGGTCCAAAACCATGATCATGTGCATGATTTCCAGTCACAGAATCGACGCGACTCGGTACCGGTGACCCGCTAACCGCCTCATTCGCAAGCGATCCAAAATCGTCCGGATCGAGATCCTCATGGAATTTCGTACCCGCAGCCGGAGTACCCGGACCGTGCCGCGGAAGAATGTGCGTGTCGATTACGTCATCTGTAAGCCGGACAGGGCCCCCGCAGTTGTGTACGAGGACCGGGGTGTTGCCGGCCACCACATAGTACGTGTGGAGGGTGTCGACGGTGAGGTTGTGTACCACCTCGGGTTGGGTGCGGTGGTGTGTGGCGGCTACGGCTGCTGGTCGGTGGTCGGCGGTCTCGAAGGTGTAGCCAGGTTTGAGGTCCTTGGCTTCTCGCCACTGTTGCTGGTCGGCGATCCAGAAGGGGTGCCCGGCGGTGGCGGTGATCGTCTCGGCGCGGCTGCCCTGCGGGCCGTCGACGGTGACGGTGATGTCGACAAGCTGCTTGGTGCCACTACCGACGATCAGAGCGGTGACTACTCGCGGCGCGGTCCGCCCGCTGGTCGGGTCGGTGGCCAGGACCCTGTCGCCGATCCTCACATCACGGATGGGCTTGTGGCTGCCATCGGCCATCAGGACCTTCGTGTCGCCGGTGAAGCTGTTGCCGAGGCAGCCGCCGCTCCGGCCCATGAGCCCGCGTCCGATGGTGCGCGCCTCACCGAGACCTGCGCTGACAGCCTTACCGCCGGCTGCTCTCATTCCCCCGCCCAGAGCGCGGAGCCCTGCACCGAGGGCCGCGCCTCCGACAGCCCCGGCAGCCCCACCAGCGGCACCGAAGAGCCCGCCGAGCGCGGTCTCGCCGGCGAGATCCCATCCGCGTTTGCCGTTCATGTATCCGGTGACGGCGGAGCCGACCGCTCCCGCCAGGGCACCGCAGGCGACGGCGCCGACACCGGTCCAGCCGATCGCAGCCCCGCAGCCGATGCCGACGACCGCACCGACGGCGATACCGGCGATCTCAGCGGCGTGGTCCTCGACGAACTGAGTCGCCTTGTCCCACATCTCGTTCGCGCCCTCGACAAGTGGGGCAAGGCGCTGAGCTGCCTCGAGGAACAACTTCTGCCGGAACTTGTCCGGGTCACGGATGGCTTGCTGCGTGACGGCGACGACGCTCGCCATGACCTTGATGCCGCCGGACACCAGCTTGACTCCCGCCAACAGCGGCTTGGTGAGCGCGGCCACCACCGGCAGTTTGGTGAACTTGATCGCCTGCCGGACAGCGGCCTTCGCGGCGTTCGTTACCGCCTTCTTGGCTTCGTATATTCGTTGCGCCGCGGCACGGGCTTGTTCTTTGGCCCAGTTGGTGGCGTTGGTACGGAGGTTTGTGACGCCCTCCTTGATGTTGCGGTAGGTGTTTCCGACGGCGGTCTTGGCCTTGTTGTAGAGCCTGGTGGCGCCGTTGTAGAGCATCTTCCCGAATGATCTGAGGGCGGAGATGCCCTGGTTCCAGAGCCGGGTTCCGTAGTTCCATGCCCAGGAGGCGGCGCTGCTGACGAAGTTCGTGGCGGCGTGGTAGCCGTTGCTGACCGAGCGGGCGGCCCGCTTGAGCCAGTTGGGCCAGTGACCGTCAGGGTCGTCGAAGTCCAGGGGTGCGCCGGCGGCGTAGGCGTACCGGTTGGCCAAGATCGAGTCACCGCTGGTGTAGCTGGCGCTGTCGCGGGAGGTGAAGGTGCCGGTTCCCGGGTCGTACCACCGGGCACCCATGTCGACCTGGCCGGTTTGGGGGTCGGTCCAGTCACCCTGGAAGCCGAGGTGGCCGGTGTCTCCGGTGCTGGTGATCTTCTTGCCGAACGGGTCGTACGAGGTGGAGTCGTTCAGGGTGGTCAGGCTGGTGTTGGCGGGGTCGAACGCGGCGACGACGTCGCCGTGGGCGTCGGTGAGTGAGAGCTGCTCGTCCGAGCCCTGCCCGGTGGCCAGCAGTTCGTCCGCGGGACCGCGGGCGAAGTAGTCGACACCGTCGGCGACGACATCGTCACCCAGGCCTGCATAGGTGAAGGTGGTACCGGTACGAGCCACCACCCGGTCCAGGCCGTCGTACTGGTACGTCTGGGTGATGGCGGTGGTGAGACGGTCGAAGGCGTCGAAGGCGTACTGCTCGCTGAGGCCGGAGCTGGTGCGCGACCGGAGGGTGCCACGTGGTGAATAGGTGTAGGTGTAGTCCCCGTCGGTGAGCAGCCGGTTGCGTGCGTCGTAGGTGGCGGTCTTGCTGCCGGCGCGAATCCGGTTGCCGTTGGCATCCCAGGCGTAGGTGACGGTGCCCGCCGGGCTGGTCCAGCCGGTGAGCCTGCCGGCCTTGTCGTAGGTGTAGGTGTTGTTGCCCGCACCAGCGGTGCCGCTGGTGTCCTTGCTGGTCAGATGCCCGTTCAGGTCGAAGCCGTAGGAGACGGAGGCGACGACGGCGTTGGTGGCGTTCTTCAGAGTGTCGCTGTTGACCCGACCGAGGTCGTCGTAGCCGAAGGTGCGGATGCGCCCGGCGCCGTAGTCGATCGTCTTCACCTCGCCTGCGGCGTCGTACGTCAGGTTCTGACGTTGTTCGGTGATCGAGTCGGTGAGGGAGGCGAGGCGGCCCTTGACGTAGCCGAAGGTTGCGGTGCCAGTGACGTCGGTGCGGGTGGTCATCTGCCCGTCGTCGTCGTAGCCGAAGGTGGCGGTGCCGGAGGGGCCTGAGGTCGACAGCACCGCACCGCGGTCGTCGTAGGTGTAGGTGTTCGTGCCGGTGGGGGCGCTGACGCTGGTGAGCCGGCCGGCCTTGTCGTAGCCGAGGCTGCGGGCAGCGGTGGTGGACTCTCCGCCGGAGCCGGTTTCTGCGGTGAGTCGCCCGGCGGCGTCGTAGGTGCGCTGGCGGCTGGCCTCACCGGGGGCGCTGATGCGGGTGGCGCGTCCTTCGGCGTCGTAGCCCACCGTCCAGGTGCGGTCGGGGGTGGTGGGGTGGCTGGCGGTGGATGGCTCGATGGCTGACTCTGGCAGACCGAGGGTGTTGAAGGTGTAGATGGTGGCGTTGCCGCGCCCGTCGGTGTAGCGGGTGCGGTTACCGGCCGCATCGTAGCCGAAGCTGGTGGTGATCGATTCGGTGTCGGTTACCGGTTCGATCTGCCTGACCAGGCGGTTCCCGGCGTCGTACTGGTAGGTGGTGACGACGTTGTAGGGGTCCTTCGAGGAGATCACGTTTCCGGCCTCGTCGTACCCGTATCTCTGGGTGCGCAGCACGTCGCCATCGGCATTGAGATTGGCGTCGCTGGTCAGATTGCCGAAGAGGTCGTAACTGGCACGGGTGGTGCGACCCAACCCGTCGGAGACCCGGACCTTCCGTCCGAAGTAGTCGTATCCGAAGTGGGTGATCGCGCCGTTCGGGGCAGTGGTGCGAATGAGGTCACCGACGGCGTCGTAGGTGTTGCTCGTGACCGCGCCGGTCGGTGACGTTATGGAGGTCAGGTTCGCAGCGTCGTCGTAGCCCAGCCGACGATCTGATAGGTCTACAGCCGTCAGCTGTCGCCTCAGCGCGTCGGGGAATCGTCAGACGAGCAATTCGTCCTCAGCTCAGCCCCAGCGCCCCTGCCCTGAACCGGTCGTTCTCGCATGGCGAGTCCTGGCGCATCCTGAACAGCAGAGCACTACGGAAGGGCGGGACGGGCATCCCCCGAGGGCGAGGGGCCCGGCCCGCCCGTAAGCCGCGTCGGCGCGGCCCGGTCACCCAATCAGCTCGGCTCCCCCGACAGGGAGGTCCGCCGCTGCGAGGCCATGACCAGGGAGTAGACGTACTCGCGGAGTTCACCGAAGAACGGGGTCTGCTTGGTCGCGATCTGGTCGCGGGTTCGGTCGAGGGTGACCGGCAGGTCCGCCACGACGACGGAGGGGCCCTGCGACAGCACGACCACCCGGTCGGAGAGATACACCGCCTCATCGATGTCGTGGGTCACGAACAACACCGTCGTACCCGTCTCCGCCCAGACCTTGAGCAGCAGGTCCTCCAGGCTGGCCCGGGTCTGGGCGTCCACCGTGGCGAAGGGCTCGTCCATAATCAGCATTTCCGGCCGGACGGCGAGCCCCCGGGCGATGGCCACCCGCTGCTGCATCCCGCCGGAGAGTTGCCACGGGTGCAACCCGGCCGCGTGGGCCAGGCCCACCATCTCCAGCGACTCCTGCACCCGCTGCCGGATCTCGGCACGGGGCAGACCCCGGTCCCGCAGGGGAAAGGCGACGTTCTTCTCGACTGTCAACCAGGGGAACAGCGACCGGCTGTAGTCCTGGAAGACGACCGCCACCCGTCGCGGGGGCCGGACATGCTCTCCCCACGGAACATCACCTGGCCGCCGGATATAGGCAGGAGCCCGGCGATGCACATCATGAGGGTGGTCTTGCCACAGCCGGAGGGGCCCACCACCGACACGAACTGACCGGCGTGGACGGCGAACTCGATGCTGCGCACGGCGGGCAACTCAGCGAGTACCTTCACGGCGTAACCGCGCCCCACATTCTCACCTCTGCAAGCTTTTTGGCACCACCAGCCACATAAAACACCAGGTAGTGCGCGGTCCGGACCCGGTTGCCGATCTTGTCGCCCGGGTGGGAGTGTGGGGCGCAACTGTGACCGAATCTGTGACCAAAAGATCAAGAAAAGCGGCATCTCTCAATGAGAAATGCCGCTTGACCTGCAAAAACGCAAGTGGAGCCGAGGGGACTCGAACCCCTGACCCCCACACTGCCAGTGTGGTGCGCTACCAGCTGCGCCACGGCCCCTTGCGGTCGTCCCGGTCACCCGGGCACGGAGAGAACTATACACACGCGGCCGAGCATGGTCATCTCACGGGGGGTCACCCGGATCGGTCCCGGGAGGGTCCTGCGGATCAGTTCAGCGCGACGTCCGGCGGGAAGTGCGCGACCGCCGCCATCATGCCGCCCTGCCGCCGCAGCACCATCGGCCAGAGGTCGTCCGGACGGTCGACGAAGGCGTCGCCGGGCAGTGCGTCGAGCACGAACCAGGACCCGTCCTCGATCTCCTGCTCCAGCTGCCCGGAACCCCAGCCGGAGTAGCCGGCGAAGACCCGGATGCCGCCGATGCTGTCCCGCATCCGCTCCGGGTCGGCCGACAGGTCGACGGTGCCGACCGCGCCGGAGATCGGCTGGAAACCCTTCAGCCGCCGCATCGGGTGGCGCATCCGGGCCAGGCAGATCGCCGATTCCGGCTGCACCGGGCCACCCTCGAAGAGCACCGCCGGGTGGCGGGCGAGGTCGCTCCACTCGCCGAGGACGTCCGCGACGGGGACCTCGGTGGCCCGGTTGAGCACCACCCCGAGCGCCCCACCGGCTTCGTGGGCGACCAGCAGCACCACCGTACGGTCGAAGTTCGGGTCCTTGAGGGCCGGCGTCGCGACCAGCAGCCGCCCGGTCATCGACTCCACGGCACGACCGCTGATCGCCGGTCCCTCCCCCTGCGTCTCGGACATCGTCAGCCGCGCACCGGGTCCGACAACCGGGCACCACCGACCATCCGTGCTGTCACCGCCATGCCTGGCACCATAGCCTGCACCCGGTTCGGTGGCTAAGGTCTGACCGACAGGTGATCGAGGGCGGTCCGGGGAGGGTCGATGGGTCCGACGGCGGACATCGCGGTGATCGGCGGTTCGGGGCTCTACGCGCTGCTCGACGACGCGACGGAACACCAGGTGGAGACCCCGTACGGGGCACCGTCGGACGTGATCACGGTCGCCTCGGTGGGCGGCCGGCCGGTGGCCTTCCTGCCCCGCCACGGGCGTGACCATCGCCACCCGCCGCACCTGATCCCCTACCGGGCGAATCTGTGGGCGCTGCGCGCCATGGGGGTACGCCAGGTGCTCGCCCCGTGCGCGGTCGGCGGGCTCCGCCCCGAGCTGGGTCCGGGCACGTTCGTGGTGCCCGACCAGCTGATCGACCGGACGAGCGGCCGGGTCCAGACCTACTACGACCAGGGCGCGGTGCACGTGGCGTTCGGTGACCCGTACTGCCCGGTGGGCCGGCGTACCCTGCTCGACGCGGCGGCCGGGCGGGACGTGCCGGCGGTGGACGGCGGCACGGTGGTGGTGGTCGAGGGGCCCCGCTTCTCCACCCGCGCGGAATCCCGCTGGTACGCCTCGATGGGCGGCACCGTGGTGAACATGACCGGCCACCCGGAGGCCGTGCTCGCCCGCGAACTGGCCCTCTGCTACACCTCCATCGCCCTGGTCACCGACCTGGACGCCGGGATCGAGGCCGGCGACTCGGTCACCCAGGAGGAGGTGTTCCGGGTCTTCGGCGAGAACACCGACCGGCTGCGCGGGGTGCTGCTGGACGCGGTGGCCGCCCTACCCGGCGACCGCGCCTGCCCCTGCGGCCACGCGCTGGACGGCATCAGCACCCCGTTCCCGCTGCCCTGAGCCGGCCCCCACCCCCACTACCGCACCACTCACCGCTCCCGCGCGTCGCGCCGCACCGCTCCCGCCGGCACGGCCCCGAGGAGATAGCCGGCAAAGAACCCGAAATTCCGCCTATTGCCCGATAGATTCGGCAGGTCGGGGGGCGGGTCACCCGGTCCCGGCAGACAACGGCACGGGCCGGGACACGGAGGCGGGGAGCGATGGCGACCGTCCGGGAGACCACCTACGATCTGCTCCGCGCCCTCGGCCTGACGACGATCTTCGGCAACCCCGGTTCGACCGAGGAGCCGTTCCTCCAGGACTTCCCGGCCGACTTCCACTACGTGCACGCCCTGCAGGAGGCGTCGGCGGTGGCGATGGCCGACGGCTACGCCCAGGCCACCGGGCGACCGGCGCACGTCAACCTGCACACCGCCCCGGGCACCGGCAACGCCATGGGCAACCTCGTCACCGCCTGGCACAACCGGACCCCGCTGATCGTCACCGCCGGCCAGCAGAGCCGGGAGATGCTGCTGATGGAGCCCCGGCTGGCCAGCCGGCAGCCGACCGAACTACCCCAGCCGTACGTGAAGTGGAGCCACGAGCCGAGCCGGGCGCAGGACATCCCGGCGGCGTTCATGCGGGCGTACGCCACGGCGGCGCAACCGCCGACCGGCCCGGTCTACCTCTCCCTGCCCCTGGACGACTGGCACCAGCCGGCGGACCCGCCGCCGCAGGTGCGGACGGTGGCCACCCGGTTCGCCCCCGACCCGCGTCGGCTGCGGGAGTTCGCCGCGCTCCTGGCAGCCAGCCGCAACCCGGTGCTGGTGCTCGGCGCGGCGGTCGACCGGGCCACCGCCTGGCCGGTGGCGGCGGCGGTGGCGGAGCGGCTCGCCGCGCCGGTCTGGTCCGCGCCGGCACCGGAGCGGGCCGCCTTCCCGGAGCACCACCCGCACTACCGGGGGGTGCTGCCGTACGCGATCGCCCCGCTGGCCGAGAAGCTCACCGGGCACGACGTCGTGCTGGTGGTCGGCGCTCCGGTGTTCCGCTACTACCCGCACGTGCCCGGCGACCACCTGCCGCCCGGGGCCCGGCTGCTGCACGTCACCGACGACTCGGACGAGGCGGCCCGCGCCCCGGTGGGCGACAGCCTGCTCGGTGATGCCGGGCTGACCCTGGCCGCGCTGCTGGACCTGCTCCCGGCCGCCGACCGGCCGCCGCCGGCACCCCGTCCCGCCCCGCCACCACCGGAGCCCGGTGATCCACCGGACGCGGACGCGCTCTTCGCCGCGCTGGCCGCCTGCTGGCCCACCGACGGGGTGCTGGTGCAGGAGTCGCCGTCCAACCTCGCAGCGCTGCGTCGTCGGCTACCGGTGACCCGTCCGGCGTCGTACTTCACCATGGCCAGCGGCGGGCTCGGCTACGGGCTGCCGGCGG
The DNA here is from genome assembly GCF_044548625.1 of Micromonospora sp. NPDC051925. Lineage (NCBI taxonomy): Bacteria > Bacillati > Actinomycetota > Actinomycetes > Micromonosporales > Micromonosporaceae > Micromonospora > Micromonospora sp. NPDC051925. The sequence goes on from NZ_JBIUCH010000026.1 coordinate 8,553, forward strand.
CGGTCGGCATCGCCCTCGCGGAGCGGGACACCGGGCGGGGCCGCCCGGTGGTCGCGGTGATCGGGGACGGTTCGTTCCACTACTCGGTGCAGGCGCTGTGGACCGCCGCGCGGCTGCGGCTGCCGGTGGTGGTGCTGGTCCCGGTGAACCAGCAGTACGCCATCCTGAAGGCGTTCGCGGCGCTGAAGTCCACCCCGGGGGTGCCCGGACTGGACCTGCCGGGGTTGGATCTCACCGCGATCGCCCGGGGCTACGGCTGCGCCACCAGGGTCGTCGACGCGCTGGACGAGCTGGGCGGCGCGCTGGCCGGGGCGTTGCGCGCCGACGGGCCGACCGTGCTGGCCGTTCCGATCAGCACGGACGTACCGAAGCTCCTCTGAGGTCCCGCGCCTCAGCGGTCGCCGAGGGTGAGCACCCGGCCGCTGGCGACGTCGAGCACGGGGCGCGCGCCGAGGGGTGCCCGCAACGTCACCGTGACCGGCGTGAGCACGGCGAGCTCGATGCACTCCCCGGTGCCCTGGACCACCCCGCCGCCGACCACCACCACGTCGTCCTGCTCCCGCACCCACCCGGTGGTCCCGCTGTCGCAGGCGCCCGTGGCGACCGTGTAGGTCAACCGGACGCCGTCGACCTGCCGGAGCTGATCGGCGCCGACCACGCCGCCCGGCAGGGGTCGGGTCGGGGCGGCCGGCTCGGGCACGGCGGTGACCGCCCGGGGCGCCACCGCGAGCCGGGCCACCGTGCTGGTCAGCTCCGCCACGGTGAACAGCCAGGCCGGCACGGCGGCGACGCCCCGGCTGGTGCGCACCTCGGCGGTGCCGAGGGTCACCCCGGTGACGGTAAGGGGGAGGCAGGCGGTGGCGGCCTGGGTGGAGACTGGGTCGTCCGGCCGGGTGCCGGCGGTCGGTGCGGCGGTCCGCGCCGCCCGGGGCCGCCCCTCGCACGGCGGTGGGTCGCCCCGGTCCAGTTGCCGGTACGCCTCGGCCGCGCTGACCAGCGGGACGGTCAGGGTGCCGTCCGGAAAGCGGATCGCCGCGTCGGCGGGGACGGTGCTCGGCAGCTCGATCTGGTCCCGGTACCAGCCGGAGCGGAAGGCCGCCTCGGTGTCGGCGTTGAAGCCGGGGTCGCCGGTGAGCACCGTGGCGTCCTGCAACGGCAGGTACCCGGTCGACCAGCCGGGGCCGGGCCGCCACGCCCCGGCGACCTCGGCGGCCCGCTGCGCGAACGCCTCCCGAGACTGCCCCGGCCCACCGCCAGACCCCCCACCCCCCGGCCCCGACCCCGCCGGAGCACAAGCAGCCACGATGACCAGGAGAGGCAGAACCATCACCCTAAAACGTCGACCCATCCCCCTCAGACGCACCCCCCACCCACCCGGTTCCCACCCACCCCACCCCATCTCACCCCGCCCCTGCCCCCTCCCGCCCTCACCCCTCCCCACCCCTCCCCGGTGATCAAGAGGTTTGCGTCAAGGATCACGCGGCGGATGACGCAAACCTCTTGATCACCGGAGCGGACGGGAGGGGAGGGGGAGGCGGGGCGGGGGGAGATGCGTGTGCGCCCCGGTCCGGGGGACCGGGGCGCACACGTGGGAGTGGAGGTGCCGGGAATCGAACCCGGGTCCTTCGCCGGTTTGTCAGGGCTTCTCCGAGCGCAGCTCGCTATGCCTCTACTCGGCCCCACCGCTCACGCGAGCAAGTTGGTGTGACGGGCCCAGTCGCTGATTGATCTCGCCGCACGGACCCCGCGACCGGGTCCGATTGGCCAGCCTCCTAACTGATGCCGGTTACTGGGACGAAGGCGTTCCCAGACCGACAGACTCAGCTACTCGCCTCAGGCGGCGAGAGCGAAGTCAGCGCGATTGTTCTTGGCGCTTATAAGTTTCCGACGACCGATTCTCGAGACGACGTCGGCTTCCTCGGCTCGCTTCCCCTGTCGCTGCGTACGAAGTCGAAACCAGTCACCCCCTCGACGGGCCGCCGATGTGGCGGCACTGACAAGACTAACGCCTGCCGCAACGGGTTTCATCCCGAGGTCCGCGCCGACGCGCCGACCCGGACAAACGGGATGAACTAGTCGTCGATGCCCTTGCCGCGTCGACCGGACACCCGGGCGATCTCCCGGTCGGCGTCCCGCTTGGCTAGGTCCTGCCGCTTGTCGTACGACTTCTTGCCCTTGGCCAGGGCGATCTCCACCTTGGCCCAGCCGTCGTTGAAGTAGACCTGCAACGGGACCATGGTCAGGCCGCCCTCACGGGTCTTGCCGATCAGCCGGTCGATCTCCAGCCGCTTCAACAACAGTTTGCGGGTACGCCGGGGCTCGTGGTTGGTCCAGGTGCCCTGGGTGTACTCCGGAATGTGCATGCCGTGCAGGTACAGCTCGCCGTCGCGCTCCTGGGCGAAGGCGTCGACCAGCGAGGCCCGCCCCGCCCGCAGCGACTTCACCTCGGTGCCGGTCAACGCCATGCCCGCCTCGTAGGTGTCGAGGATGGCGTAGTCGTGGCGGGCCTTCCTGTTGGAGGCGACCACCTTGCGACCCTTTTCCCGTGGCATCCGCCCGCCACCTCCCTCCCGTTACGCCCGCCGGCCGTCCGGCCGGTGAGCGGGGATCATGCTACCCGAACGACAAGGGCCCTCCCGCGCCATTTGTTCCCGGCGCGGGAGGGCCCTCACGTCAACACCTCAGGGTGACTAGACCCGCAGGTAGAAGCGGAGCGTGACCCAGGCGGTGGCGGCGCTGATCAGGCCACCGACGCCGGCCATCAACGGGAACATCAGGAAGATGTCCGACCACTGGATCGGCGAGAGCAGCCCCTCCAACGCCTTCAACGAGCCGCTGAACAGCAACTGCTTCGCACCGATCAGCGCGACCAGGCCCAGCAACGAGCCGATCAGGCCGGCGACCACCGCCTCCAACACGAACGGCGCCTGGATGAACCAGTTGGACGCGCCGACCAGCTTCATGACCGCGACCTCACGTCGCTTGCTGTACGCGGCCACCTGGATGGTGTTCGCCACCAGCAGCAACGCGGCGATGGCCATCACCACCGCAGCGGCCAGCGCGATGTTCTGGATGGCGGTGAGCACGTTGAAGATCTTGTCCAGCAGCCGGCTCTGGTCGACGATCACGTCGACCCCCTCGGAGCCCTGGTACTGGTCGTAGATGTCCTTGTACTGCTCCGGGTTGACCAGCTTCAGCCGGAACGACTCGGGCAGCAGATCCGGCTTCACGGCGTTCACCAGGTCGGGCGCGTCCTGGTACATCTCCTTGAAGGTCTTGTACGCCTCGTCCTTGTTGACGTAGAGGACCTCCTTGACCAGGGGGTCGCTCTTCAACTTGGCATCGAGGTCGGTGCGCTGCTGCTCGGTGACGTCGGTCTTCAGGAAGATCGAGACTTCGACGTTCTTGTAGTAGAGGTCCTTCATGTCGCCGACCTGTTTGTACATCAGGCCACTGGCGCCGAGCATGGTCAGTGAGACCGCCATCGTGATGATCATCGCGACGGTCATGGTGACGTTGCGCCACAGTCCGACCAGTACCTCGGACAGGACGTACTTCATCCGCATCGGGTGTTCCTCCGGCTCTCCGGCGTGAGGTGTTCGTCGTCAGGTCGTACGGCAGGGGTGGAGCGCCGGCTCACCCGTAGACGCCGCGGGCCTGGTCGCGCACGATGCGGCCGCTCTCGATCTCGACGACCCGACGGCGCATCTGGTTCACGATGTTGGAGTCGTGCGTGACCATCACGACGGTCGTGCCGGTGCGGTTGATCCGGTCCAGCAGGCGCATGATCTCGATCGAGGTGTCCGGGTCCAGGTTTCCGGTCGGCTCGTCGGCCAGCAGGATCAGTGGACGGTTCACGAACGCCCGCGCGACGGCGACCCGCTGCTGCTCACCACCGGAGAGCTCGTGCGGATAGCGGTGCTCCTTGCCACCGAGACCGACCAGTTCCAGCACCTCGGGCACGACCCGGCGGGCCACCGCCTTGGTCTTGCCGATCACCTCCAGGGCGAACGCCACGTTCTCGTAGGCGGTGCGGTTCGGCAGCAGCCGGAAGTCCTGGAAGACGCAGCCGATGGAACGCCGGAAGTGGGGTCGCTTCCAGGAACGCATCGAGGTGACGTCCTTGCCGTTGACGACGACCCGACCCTTGTTGGGGGCGACCTCGTGCAGCAGCATCTTGATGATCGTGGACTTGCCGGAGCCGGAGGGCCCGATGAAGAAGACGAACTCGCCCTTCTCGATCGAGACGGACACGTTGTCGAGCGAAGGCCGGGACGCCTTCGGGTACGTCTTCGTCACTTGCTCAAGCTGAATCACGGGTGGTGAGTCTACGCGGTGTAACCGCAGAGCCAAGTGCCACGCCCCGGCGATGCGAGACGCGTCATCGATTCACCCGGTCAAACCGAGATCGATGACGCGCCCCGTCCACGGTCGATCACGCAGCGTCGTTGGCGAGCTGCTGCTGCTTGCGCCAACGGATACCGGCTTCGATGAAGCTGTCCAGTTCGCCGTCGAAGACCGACGACGGATTGCCGGTCTCCTGCTCGGTTCGCAGATCCTTCACCATCTGATACGGGTGCAGCACGTAGGAGCGCATCTGGTCGCCCCAGGAGCTGGTGCTGCCGGTCTTCAGGCCGGCCAGCTTCGCCTCCTCCTCCTGCCGCTTGCGCTCCAGCAGCCGGGACTGGAGCACCCGCATCGCGGAGGCCTTGTTCTGGAGCTGGGACTTCTCGTTCTGGCAGGTCACCACGATGCCGGTGGGGATGTGGGTGAGCCGCACCGCCGAGTCGGTGGTGTTGACGCTCTGCCCACCCGGGCCGGAGGAGCGGTAGACGTCCACCCGTACCTCGTTCTCCGGGATGTCGATGTGGTCGGTCTGCTCGGTGACCGGCAGCACCTCGACCCCGGCGAAGCTGGTCTGCCGACGGCCCTGGTTGTCGAACGGGCTGATCCGGACCAGCCGGTGGGTGCCCGACTCGACGCTGAGCGTGCCGTAGGCGTACGGGACCTTCACCGTGAAGGTGGCGGACTTGAGGCCCGCCTCCTCGGCGTACGAGGTCTCGTAGACCTCCGTCGGGTAGCCGTGCCGCTCGGCCCACCGCAGGTACATCCGCAGCAGCATCTCGGCGAAGTCGGCGGCGTCCACCCCACCGGCGCCCGCCCGGATGGCGACCAGCGCCTCCCGGGAGTCGTACTCGCCGGAGAGCAGGGTGCGGACCTCCATCTCCTGGATGGCCTTGGTCAGCCCGGCGATCTCGGACTCGACCTCGCCCAGCACCCCGGAGTCGGCCTCGTCCTCGGCCAGCTCCAGCAGCACCCGGGCGTCGTCCAGCCCGGACCGCAGGCTGCCCAGCTTGCTGATCTCGCCGTTGACGTACGACAACTGCGAGGTCACCTGCTGTGCCCGGGCCTGGTCGTCCCAGAGATCCGGCGCGGACGCCTGCTCCTCCAGCCGGGCCTTCTCCTCCCGCAGGCGGTCGAGGTTGAGCACCGACTCGATGTTGCGCAGGGTCGCGTCGAGTTCCTTGAGTTGTTCGGCGTAATCGGCAGCGGTCACGACAGACAAGCGTACTGTGCGTGCGGCGGTCCGCTCACGTCACACCACCTACCAGGGCGGATGATCAGCCGACCGGGGCGGTCTTGAGCCAGGACAGGGCGGCCTTGTGGTAGGCGACGGCGAACTCCAGCGCGCTGGCGTCGTAGTCGTCGCCCTCCTTCTTGGCGGTCTTCACCTGCTCCCGGACGTACGCGAGGGCCTCGGTGTGGTATTCGTTGGCCGAGGTGTACAGGTTCTTGAGCTGACTGGCCGAGTGCAGGTTGCCGAACGCGATCCGTAGGGCGATCGGGTTGCGGATGGTGTCCCGACCGGGATTCTCCGCCAGCCAACGGGAGAAGGTCCGCTTCCCTGACGCGGTGATCGCGTAGGGTTGACTCATCCGTGGGCCGGGCTTGCCCAGCCGCACGAAACCACGCTCAGCCAGCACCGGCAACTCACGGTAGACCTGACTGCGTGTCATCGACCAGTACGGCGCCAGTCGGCGCTCAGCGGCGGCCATCAGTTGGCCACCTGTCATCGGCCCCTCGTGCAACAACCCCAGCAGGGCCGCCGCGGTGGGGTTGACTCCGGAATCCGCCATGCCCTCTAAGCTGCCACTTTGCCGTCCCGGCGTCCAGGATTTCCGGATTTGCCACCCGGGAGGATTTCCAATGTGCACTGTCGGCCGACGACAGTGCTCCCAGGACCGCCCCCGACCACCCCGCCGGACGACCCGGCCGGCGGTGACCTGGGCCGGGCCGGCCGCCCCGTCGACCGGGACGATCGGCGGGCACCCGGGAAGCGCCGGCCGGGTCGCGCCGGGACCAGAGGTCGCCCGGTCAGCCCTGCCGGTCGGCTCGGCCGACGGTGGACCCGGTTCGCGGGCCACCGCCGGCCGTCGCCGGTTCAGCCCATGTGCGGGTACGTGTGGTCGGTCGGCGGCACGAACGTCTCCTTGATCGTCCGGGGCGACATCCAGCGGACCAGGTTGTGCCACGACCCGGCCTTGTCGTTGGTGCCGCTGGCGCGGGCACCGCCGAAGGGCTGCTGCCCGACCACCGCCCCGGTCGGCTTGTCGTTGATGTAGAAGTTGCCGGCCGCGTACCGCATCTTCTCGGCCACCGCGTCGACCACCCGGCGGTCGGTGGCGAAGATCGACCCGGTCAGCGCGTACGGGGCGATCGACTCGGCCTGGGCGACCACCTCGTCGAACCGGGCGTCGTCGAAGACGTGCACGCCGAGGATCGGGCCGAAGTACTCGGTGGTGAAGGTCTCGTGCCCGGCGTCGGCGCACTCGAACAGCGTCGGCCGGACGAAGTACCCGACCGAGTCGTCGGCGGTGCCACCGGCCAGCACCCGGCAGCTGTCGTTACCGGAGATCAACTCCAGCGCGGCGGTGTGCCGGGCGAACGCCCTGGCGTCGATCACCGCGCCGCCGAAGTTGCCGAATTCGGTGACGTCGCCGTAGGTCAGCGAGTCGGCGGTGGCGGCCAACCGGTCCCGCAGCCCACCCTCCCACAGCGACCGGGGGACGTACGCCCGCGAGGCGGCCGAACACTTCTGACCCTGGTACTCGTAGGCGCCCCGGATCAGCGCGGTGTGCAGGGCGTCGACGTCGGCGCTGGCGTGCGCGACGACGAAGTCCTTGCCGCCGGTCTCGCCGACCAGCCGGGGGTAGCCCCGGTAGGAGGCGATGTTCTCGCCGACGGTGCGCCACAGCGACTGGAACACCTTCGTCGAGCCGGTGAAGTGGATGCCGGCCAGGTCCGGATCGGCGAGCACCACGTCGGAGACCTCCTCACCCCGCCCGGTGACCATGTTGATCACGCCGGGCGGCAGGCCGGCCGCCTCGAACAGCCGCATGGTGAAGTGCGCGGCGAACTGCTGGGTCGGGCCCGGCTTCCAGACCACGGTGTTGCCGAGCAGGGCCGGCGCGGAGGGCAGGTTGCCGGCGATCGCGGTGAAGTTGAACGGGGTGACCGCGTAGACGAAGCCTTCGAGCGGGCGGTGGTCGAACCGGTTCCACACCCCCGGCGAGGACTGCGGCTGGGCCGCCAGCAGCTCGCGGGCGAAATGCACGTTGAACCGGAGGAAGTCGATGAACTCGCAGGCCGAGTCGATCTCGGCCTGGACGGCGGTCTTCGACTGGCCGAGCATGGTGGCCGCGTTGAGGGTGTCCCGCCACGGGCCGGCGAGCAACTCGGCGGCGCGCAGGAAGATCGCGGCCCGCTCCTCGAACGGCAGCGCCCGCCACATCGGCGCGGCGTCCTTGGCGGCCCGCACCGCGGCGCGGGCGTCGTCGTGGGTGGCGTGACCGGTGACCCCGAGCACGTGCGCGTGCCGGTGCGGCTGGACCACGTCGATCGGGTCGCCGCCGGCCATCCGCTGCGCCCCGGCGATGGTCATCGGCAGGTCGATCCGCTCGGCGGCCAGCTCGGTCAGCCGGCGCTGGAGCCGCTCCCGGTCGGCGCTGCCCGGCTCGTAGGTGCGTACCGGCTCGTTGTGCGGCTCGGGTACGGAGAACACGGCGTCCATCACAGGCTCCTGGGCGATCTCGACAGCGGCGGCGAAATCGGACCCGCAGGCACCGACCGGACGGCCGGACGCCGGACGCCACGCGGGCGAACCTGTCGCGGCGGCGGGACCTCCGGCGATTGTCCCACGCCCGCCCCGGCCGACTCTCGCCCCCGCCCACTCCGCACCATTGATCACTAGGCCCCAACGCCCGTCGGGCGACGATTCCACTTGTAGAACGGCGAGAAGCCGAAGAAAAGCAGGTCAGGTCGGCGGTACCGTCCCGTCCCCGGTGCGGCGGTGCGCCCTCCGGTTCCACGGCCCGCCGAGGGCGTTCGCACCGGGCCCGCCGTGATCCCGCCGCGGTCCACGCCCAGCCCGGGTCGGTCCTGTCCGCCCGCGTACGCTGGTTCGCGCGAGGAAAGGCCCGTCCCGGTGCCGGGGTGGCGCGGTGTCGAAGGGGAGACGATGAGCAACCAGCCCGGCAGTTCGACGGCTGCGTCCATCGACCAGGCGCCTGACGAACCGGCAGGGCGGACGGGGTACGCGCCGGGCACGCCCGTCCTGGCGGTGCTGGCGGTCGGCTGGCTGGCGGCGATGCTGTGGTCCGCCCGGGAGGCGATCCACTCGGCTGCGGTCGGTCTCACCGCGATCACCCTCTCCGCCTACGCCCTGCCCGGGGTGATCTCCGCCGCGCTGGTCGCCGGGGCGGCCGTCGCGCTGGCCGCGAGCGAGTTGGCCGCCCGCCGGCTCGGCGACCGCGCCTCGCTGCGCTTCGCGGCGGCGATCGGCGCCGGCATGCTGGTCGGGCTGGGCACCGCCCTGGCCGTCAACCTGACGTACGCCGACAACGCCACCACCAACACCATCGCCGGCACCAGCGCGGCGGCGGCCATCATCGGCGGGGCGCTCGCCGGAGCGCGTACCCCGGCACCGGTCGGCGCGATGGTCACCGCCGCGCTCGGCACCCTGATCTTCGTGGTGCTGTTCAGCCAGGCCCGCGACCCGCTGTTCGACCTGTTCGGCGCCGACGACTCCCAGGCGTCGCTGGTCGGCGCCGCGAAGTGGGTCTCCCGCACCGAGTCGCTGCTGGCCGGGCTACTGGCCGGGCTACTGGCCTTCGGCTACCTCACCTGGGCCCGCCGCCGGGCCGTCCGGCACGCCCCCGACGCCCCGGCCCCGCGCTGGCCCGCCTACCTGCTCGCCGGGGCCGGCCCCGGCCTGCTCCTGCTGCTCGCCGAGGTGATCATCCGGGTCGGCGGCCGGACCCTGCTGGACCTGGCCGGCGCGCTGAGCGAAGCGGACGCGGTGGCCCAGACCAGCCTGGGCACCTCCCGGGTCGACAACGGCATCTGGGTGCTCTTCGTGGGCGCGTTGACCGCGGTCATCCTCTTCGGCCGCACCCTCGGCCCGACCCCCCGCGACGACGAGCCCGAGGCCGTCGAGGACTGAGCCCGGCCCGGGGTGTCGCCGGCCACCACCGCACCCACCACGCCGTCCCGGCGTCGGATCAGGAAGCGGAACGGAGCAGCAGTTCCCACTCGGAGGTGTCGTACCACTCCAACTCGTGGTCCTCGACCCCGTCGACGGTGAACTGGGCGTCCGGGTCACCGGCGAGCGCCTCGGCCACCACGTCGACGGCGGCGGCCACGTCCTCGACCGCCTCGGCCCCGTCCACGTGCAACGCGGCCACCGCCGACTCCGGCACCGGCCCGTCGAGTTCCACCACGCTGGAGCCCAGCTCGCCGTCGCCCCGACCGACGGCCTTGGCGGGCAGGTCCACCGAGACCACCACTCGACGGCGGGGCGCGACCGCGTCTTCGCGCAGCAGTTGCAGGGCGTCCTGGGCGGCACGGGTGAAGGCGACGTACTCCAACTCCTCCTCGTCACCCTCGGCGTACCACTCGCGCAGCGCGGGGGTGACCGCGTGCCCGCCGCTTGCCGGCAGGCCCTGCTCCCGCAGCAGGGCCAACATCGGCACGGTCGCCGGCACGTACACCCGGACCAGCTCGTCGCCCACCGTCGTCTCCCCTACTCGTTCCCGGTCCTGCCCGTTCCCGGTCCTGCCCGTTCCCGCGACGGCCGGCGGCCGTCCCGAACGCCGATCATGCCGTACGCCGAAACCGTCATACACCGCGCACCGCCCCGGCGGAAGCCGCCGCACCGACCGGCGACCATCCCTCGTCGCCATCCGCCGCACCGACGCCGGGCTGGGCTGGGGAGGCTGTCGGTGGCAAACTGAGCCGAACGACGCCAAGCCGAGGGGTTTCCGTGGAGCCGAGGTTTCTCCTGCTCTCCGACGTGGCCGCCGAGCTGAACGTGTCGGACTCGCAGGTCTACCACATGGTGCGCAGCGGAGAACTGCCCGCCATCAAGATCGGTGGACGGGGTCAGTGGCGGGTGGAGCGCGCCCGGCTGGAGGAGTACATCCAGCTCAAGTACGCCGAGACCGCCGAGTGGGTACGCGGCAACCCGCTCACCGACCGCGACCCAGAGTGATCGCACGGCCCCGCTGAGCCATTGACCCCGAACGTTGCCATGCTCGACAATCGAGGTTGTCGGAAGCAAACGAAGGCAAACGTAAAGAACGAGGGTGTAGCGATGGCCGACTCCCGCCGTCCGGGGCCGACCCGACCGCCGATCCGGTTGCGCCCGGCCCCCGTCGCCGATCCTCCCTATGTCGACGAGGTGCCGGATCTCTGGCCCCGGCCACCCGGCCAGCTCGCCCTGGACCTGTTCGGTACGGGGCAGCCGCCCGGCCGCCCGGCCGGCCGCCGACCCGAATCCCGACCCCGTCCCGGGCACCCGACCGCCCCGCCACTGCCCCCACCCGCCACCGCCACCCCGGAGGCGACCCGCGCGGCCCACCGCTTCGTCGGCACCTGCCTGGAGATCCTCAACGGCTACCGGCCACCCGGCCAGATCCGGGCTCTGGTCGAGCCGGGACGCATCGTCGAGGTGACCGAGCAGCTCGCCCGCGCCGCGTCCCGCACCCCGCCGGCGCGTCGTCGGTCCACCCGGCCGGCCGTCCACCTGCGCCGGCTGCGGGTCTGCGAGCCGCGCACGGCGGCCGTCGAGGTGGCCGCCGTGCTCACCGGCGGCGGCCGGAGCTGGGCCATGGCGCTCCGCCTGGAACACCGCCAAGGCCGCTGGCTCTGCACCACCCTCCAGGTCCTCTAACCCCCACCCCCACCCCACCCCCACCGGGCTCGGCGGTGCTGATCAAGAGGTTCAGGTCATCCGTGGAGATCCAACTGACGCAAACCTCTTGATCACCGCAGCGGGCGGGGGTGGGGGGTAGGGGGTGGGAACGGGAGGACGCCCGTCCGCTCGGGAGAGCGGGCGGGCGGCCTTGGGGTTGGGGTCAGGCGCCGCCGTTGGGGGCGCCGTGGCAGCGCTTGTACTTGCGGCCGGAGCCGCACGGGCAGGGTGCGTTGCGGGACGGGCCGCCCTCCGCCGCCCGGTCGACCGGGCCGGTACGCCCGGCGGTGTTGGCCGCGGTGGCCTGACCGCTCGCCCCGACGGCAGCCGGGCGACGCGGCGGGCCGGCAGCGGGCCGGGCCGGGGACTGCCCTCCCCCGAGGCCGAGGGCCGGTGCCTGCTGCTCGGGACGCTCCACGGCCACCGCACCCGCCCCCGCCTCACCGTCGATGGTCGGGGCGGAGTATTGCAGGCCCTGCTGCTGCGGCGCGCGGTTGAGGCCCTTGGCCCGGATCTCGACCGGCTTCTCCAGCAGCTGGACCTCCTCGGCCTCCGGCTCCGGTTCCTGGACCTGCACCTCCAGGTTGTAGAGGAAGCCGACCGTCTCCTCCTTGATGCCCTCCATCATGGTGGCGAACATGTCGAAGCCTTCGCGCTGGTACTCGATGACCGGGTCGCGCTGGGCGTACGCCCGCAGGCTGATGCCCTCCTGGAGGTAGTCCATCTCGTAGAGGTGCTCGCGCCACTTGCGGTCGATGACCTGGAGCAGCACCATCCGCTCGAGCTGGCGGGTGGCCTCCTCGCCGAGGCTCTCCTCGCGCCGGTCGTACGCGGCGTTCGCGTCCTCCCTGAGGCGGGCGAGCAGGAAGTCCTGGTCCAGGCCGGCCCGGGAGCCGACCTCCTCCTCCAACTCCTCGACGGTGACGCCCACCGGGTAGAGCTGCTTGAGGCTCGTCCAGAGCTGGTCGAGGTCCCAGTCCTCGGCGTAACCGTCGCTGGTGGCCCCCACCACGTACGCGCCGACGGTGTCGTCGATCATGTTGCGGACCTGGTCGGAGAGATCCTCGCCGTTGAGCACCCGCAGTCGCTCGGCGTAGATCACCTGGCGCTGCTTGTTGAGCACCTCGTCGTACTTCAGGACGTTCTTGCGGATCTCGGCGTTCTGACCCTCGATCTGCGCCTGGGCGTTCTTGATCTGCCGGGTGACCATCTTCGACTCGATGGGCACGTCCTCCGGGATGTTGAACCGCTCCATCACCGCCTCGACCGCGCCGGCCCGGAACCGCTTCATCAACTCGTCCTGCAGCGACAGGTAGAACCGGGACTCGCCCGGGTCACCCTGCCGGCCGGCCCGACCGCGCAGCTGGTTGTCGATCCGGCGGGACTCGTGCCGCTCGGTGCCGAGCACGTAGAGGCCACCGGCGGCGGCGACCTCCTCGGCCTCGGCCACGCACGCCTGCTTCCAGGTGGGCAGGACCTCCTCCAACGCCTTGGCGTACTCGTCCTCCTGCTCCACCGGGTCGAGGCCGCGCTGGCGCAGCTCGCTGGCGGCGAGGAACTCGGCGTTGCCGCCGAGCAGGATGTCGGTGCCCCGGCCGGCCATGTTGGTGGCGACGGTGACCGCGCCCTTGCGGCCGGCCTGGGCGACGATCTCGGCCTCGCGGGCGTGGAACTTCGCGTTCAGCACCGAGTGCGGGATGCCCCGGCGGCGCAGCAGGGTGGACAGGATCTCGGAGTTCTCCACCGAGACGGTGCCGACCAGCACCGGCTGGCCGGCCTGGTGCCGCTCGGCGATGTCCTCGATGACCGCGTTGAACTTGGCCTTCTCGGTTTTGTAGATGACGTCGGCCTTGTCCATCCGGACCATCGGCCGGTGCGTCGGGATGGTCACCACGCCGACCTTGTAGACCTTGTTGAACTCGCCCGCCTCGGTCTGGGCGGTACCGGTCATGCCGGAGAGCTTCTCGTAGAGGCGGAAGTAGTTCTGGAGGGTGATGGTGGCCAGGGTCTGGTTTTCCTGCTTGATCTCCACCCCCTCCTTGGCCTCGATCGCCTGGTGCATGCCCTCGTTGTAGCGGCGGCCGTGCAGGATGCGCCCGGTGAACTCGTCGACGATCAGGACCTCGCCGTCGCTGACGATGTAGTCCTTGTCGCGCTTGTAGAGCTCCTTGGCCTTGATCGCGTTGTTGAGGTAGCCGACCAGCGGGGTGTTCACCGACTCGTAGAGGTTGTCGATGCCGAGCCGGTCCTCCACCTTGGCCACCCCGCGCTCGGTGACCGCGATGGTGCGCTTGGCGTAGTCGACCTCGTAGTCGCCCTCGCCGTCCTTGCCGGACTGGAGGCGGGCCACCACGCCGGCGAACTCGCCGTACCAGCGGGCGGAGTGCTCGGCCGGGCCGGAGATGATCAGCGGGGTCCGGGCCTCGTCGATCAGGATCGAGTCGACCTCGTCGACCACGGCGAAGTTGTGCCCGCGCTGGACCAGCTCGTCGCGGGACCAGGCCATGTTGTCGCGCAGGTAGTCGAAGCCGAACTCGTTGTTGGTGCCGTAGGTGATGTCGCACTCGTAGGCGGCCTTGTGCTCGGTGGCCGGCCGGTTGGGCAGCACCACGCCGACGGTCAGGCCGAGGAACTCGTGCACCTGGCCCATCCAGGCGGCGTCGCGCTGGGCCAGGTAGTCGTTGACGGTGACCACGTGCACGCCCTTGCCGGAGAGCGCGTTGAGGTAGACCGCCATGACCGAGGTCAGCGTCTTGCCCTCACCGGTCTTCATCTCGGCGATGTTGCCGAAGTGCAGCGCCGCGCCACCCATCACCTGGACGTCGTACGGCCGCTGACCGAGCACCCGGGCAGCCGCCTCGCGCACCGTGGCGAACGCCTCGGGCAGCAGGTCGTCGAGGGTCTCACCGTCGGCGAGCCGCTCCCGGTACTGATCGGTCAGTGACCGCAGCTCGTCGTCGGTGAGGTTGACGTAGTCGTCCTCGATCGAGTTGACGGCGGCAGCGATGGCCTTCAGCCGGCGCACCATACGGCCCTCGCCCGCGCGGAGGACCTTTTCCAGAATCGACACGGATCAACGCTCCCCTAGACAGTCTCGAACCATCGTAGGCGCTCCGTCGGCGCGATGGTCACTGGTGGCGGCGGTCCGGACCGACTAAACCGACATAACACTCGGCTCGGCCCGCCACCCGGCGGTTATCCGGTTACGCCCACCGCGAACGATCCGGCACGATGACTCGGATGGAGCCTGTGGAGATCATCGAGGACGGCCTGCTACTGCGTCCGTGGCTCGCCTCGGACGCGGACGACGTGCACCGGGCTTGCCAGGACCCGGACATCCAGCGCTGGACCACCGTACCGCGTCCGTACCGGTCCGAACACGCCCACGGCTTCGTCACCGGGATCGCGCCCCGCTCCTGGGCCGACGGCACCGGTGCGCCGTTCGCGGTCTGCGACGCGGCCACCGGTGACCTGCTCGGCTCCTGCGGCCTGGTCTCGATCGACCGCGCCCTCGGCTCCGGCGAGATCGGCTACTGGACCGCCCCCTGGGCCCGGGGCCGGGGGGTCACCGTCCGCGCCGTCCGGGCGGTCGCCCGCTGGGCCTTCGACGCGCTGGCGCTGCGCCGGCTGGTCTGGCAGGCCGAGGTCGGCAACCACGCCTCCCGGCTGGTCGCGCTGCGGGCCGGTTTCCAGGTCTCCGGCGAACTACGGCTCGCCCGTCCCGCCGGGGGCGGCCGGGCCGAGGGCTGGGTCGGCTCGCTGCTGCCCGGCGAGGTGCCGGCCGTCGGTACGCCCGGCCCCGCCGGGACGGGCACCCTGGACGCCCGGCGGGCCGCCGTGTTCGGCCGGCCGCAGCCCGTCCTGTTCGCCACCGCCGGGGACACCGAACTGCGGCTGCGTCCGCTGGAGGAGCGCGACCTGGACGAGGTCGTGACGACCTGCCGGGACCAGCAGACCGTCCGGTGGACCAGCGTGCCGCACCCGTACCAGCGGACCGACGCCGAGGACTACCTGACCTTCGCCGAGCTGGCCTGGGCCCGGGGCAGCGCCGCCGCCTTCGCCTTGGCCGGCCCCGACGACGCCTATGCCGGCACCGTCGACCTGCGGGTGAGCCCCACCGACCCGCTGCTGGCCGACGTCGGCTTCATGACCGCGCCGCACGCCCGGGGGCGAGGTTGGATGCCGGCCGCGCTCGGAGCGCTCGGAGCGTGGGGCGTCACCGGCCTCGGCCTGGCCCGGATCGAGTGGAAGGCCCACGTCGGCAACACCGCCTCCCGCCGGGTCGCCGAGAAGGCCGGCTTCACCGTCGAGGGCACCCTCCGGGGCGGGCTGTCCCACCGGGGCACCCGGATCGACGTCTGGATCGGCGGGCTGCTCGCCGAGGACCTGACGTGACCCCGGAGGTCGTCGAGGCCGGCCGGGTGCGGCTGCGGCCGTACCGCCCCGACGACGCCGACGAGCTGGCCGTCGGCTGCGGCGACCCGGTGAACCTCCGGTTCAACCCGACGATGCCGCAGCCGTACACCGTCACCGCCGCCCACTGGTGGATCACCGAGGGCGCCCCGGCGGCCTGGCGGGCCGGCGGGGCCGCGTACGCGATCGCCGACGCCGGCACCGACCTGCTGGTCGGCGGCATCGGGATCAGCAACCTGGTGCCGGCCCACGGTCAGGCCGAGGTGGGCTACTGGGTCACGCCCCGGGCCCGGCGGCGCGGGGTCGCCACCGCCGCCACCCGGGCCCTGGCGACCGCCGCGTTCCGGGCCGGCCTGGCCCGGCTGGAGCTGCTCACCGACGTCGAGAACCCGGCCAGCCAGCGGGTCGCGCTGGCCGCCGGCTTCCACCCCGAGGGGGTACGCCGCGCCGCCGGCCGGAGCCGTGACGGCGGCCGGCACGACCTGCTCGCCTGGGTACGCCTCGCCGACGATCCGGCCGGCCCCACCCCCCGCCGGCTGCCGGATCTGCCCGACGGCCGGCTCACCGACGGCGTGGTGACGCTGCGCCGGCTCGCGCCCGCGGACACCGACCCGCTGTATCGGCTGCACACGCTCCCCGAGGTGGTGGCCACCCGGGTCCGTCCGGTCCCGCCGACCCGGGCGGCGATCGCGCGGCGCTGCGCGGTGGCCGAGAGCGACTGGCTCACCGGCGGCTCGGCCGACTTCGCGCTGCTCGACGCGGCGACCGGCGCGCTGGCCGGCGGCTGTGCCCTGGTCTACGACGAGCCGGCCACCGGTCAGGCGATGATCGGCTACAGCCTGCTGCCCGAGGCGCGGGGCCGGGGGCTGACCACCCGGGCGGTCCGGCTGCTTGCCGGCTGGGCGTTCGGGCCGGTGGGGCTGGCCCGGCTCTGGGCCGGCACCGCACCCTGGAACCACCCCTCGCAGCGGGTACTGGAACGGGCCGGCTTCCGGCGGGAGGGGCTGATGCGCGGCCGACTCCCCGGCCGGGACGGCACCCGCGCCGACACGGTCCTCTGGTCCCTACTCCCCACCGACCCCCACTGACCCCTCACCCCCCCGTGCCCCGGCACGCCCCCCGACAACGATCAAGAGGTTTGCGTCATCCGTGGAGATCGGACGGACGCAAACCTCTTGATCACCGCTGGCGGCCGGGTGGCCGGTGGCGCGGGGGTGTCAGGTGTCGAGGGAGATGATGCCGTAGTCGTAGGCGTGGCGGCGGTAGACGACGCTGGGGCGGCCGGACTCCTTGTCGTGGAACAGGTAGAAGTCGTGGCCGACCAGCTCCATCTGGAACAGGGCGTCGTCGACGGTCATCGGATCGGCGGGGTGCAGCTTGGCCCGGGCGATGTGCCAGGGCTGATCGTCGTACTCCTCCGGGCGCTCCTCGACGGCGGTGGCGGTGGCGGTGGCCGTGCCGCCGGAGGGAGCGGGGACGTCGTCCAGGCCGGCCACCGGCAGGCCGGCGGTGGCGGCGGCGACGGAGATCGGCGCGTGCCGGCCCCGGTGTACGCGGCGGCGGTCGGCCGCCCGGCGCAGTCGGGTGTCCAGCTTGGCGATGGCGGCGTCCAGTGCGCTGTAGAAGTCGTTCGTGCAGGCCTCGGCCCGGATCACCGGCCCGCGGGAGACACAGGTGATCTCCACTCGCTGGCAGGTGTCGGACTGGCGGGGATTGCGTTCGTGGAACAGCTCCACATCGACCCGGATGAGCTTGTGATCGTAGCGTTCGATTTTCGCGAGTTTCTCCGCTACGTGTACCCGGTAATGGTCCGGCACTTCGACGTTTCGACCCTTGACCACGATGTCCACGTGACCTCCCTTTTCCGGATGGTCGGCTGATCTTCGGAATCCGGTCGAGCGCCTCGGGAGGGCCCCTGGGAGCGTCGACCGGTCATGTACGGCTGCGCCTCCTTCCACCGTCGGGGGCGGGTGGGAAACTCTTCCTACCCCCGACACGAAAACGCTAACTCCTGTTCGGCCGACAGTCACCCCCGGTTGCGGGAAACCCCAGAGAATTAACAGCAACCAACACCATGGGGTGAAACGGAAACACGAAGCGTCACCCATGCCACCGCTTTTGCGTTGCACCCAGCACAGCCGCGCCGTTTGGTGTCATTCCCGCCGCGCGCAAGGTCCGACTCACCGCGGCCAGGGTCGCCCCGGTCGTCAGGATGTCGTCCAGCACCACCACCGTCCGGCCACCCGCGCCCCGACCGGCCCACCCGGGCCGCAGCCGGAACGCCGACGCCGCCGCCTCGGCCCGTCCCGCCCGGTCCAGCTCCACCGAGTCCGGTCGGGGCAACGCCCGCACCGGCACCGCCGTCCGGGCGTCCCAGCCGGCCCGCCGCAACCGGGCCGCCGCGTGCCGCGCCAACCGGGTCAGATGGTCGCCGTAGCGCGCCCTGGCCGCCGCCGCCCGGTCCGGCACCGGCACCAGCAGCACCGGGCGGGCCGACCCCACCGACGCCGCCACCACCTCCGCCAGCAGCCCACCCAGCGGCCGGGCCAGCCCGTGCCGGCCCCGTTCCTTGTACGCCAGCAGCGCCTCCCGCAGCGGGCCCGCGTACGGGCCGAGGGCGTGACAGGGCGGCAGGTCGGGCGGGGCCGGGGTGGGCCTGGCCGGAGCCGGCCGCAGTGCGGCGAGCAGGCGGGCGCAGTCCGGGCAGCAGCCCTGTCGCAGGGGCCCGTCCCGCCGCCCGCAGCCCGCGCACCCGGTGGGGAGGACCAGGTCGGTCAGGTCCGCCCAGAGTCCACCGACGTCCCGCACGGCCGGCTCAGAACACGAAGAACGGCGCGGTCGGACTGCCCGGCCGACCACCTGCGGGCGGGGGCGTCACGTTCAGCACCTGCTCGCGCCGGATCGTCTCGGCCGAGGGCGACCGGTAGCGGTAGGCGACACCGTTGGCCTCGTACATCATCATGACGGCGGGCAGCACGTACGTCGGGTTGGCCGGATACACCGCGAGGTGGGTCACCCGAGCGCCGACGTCGGTGACCAGCGCGGCCTGCTGCGCCCCGTCCACGCCCACCTCGTACACCGCCGAGCGGTTGGTCGAACCGGCCACGGCCAGGGTGTTCTCCTGCGCCCAGTCCACCGCCGACAGGTCGGTCAACGTGGTGGCGACCTGCCGCACCGGGCCGAGCGAGACCACCCCGCCGTCGAGGCTCGCCGCGCAGAGGTAGAGCCGACCGTCGACGATCAGCGCGATCCGGTGCCCGTCCAGTGAGACGGCCACCGCGCTGACCTGGCCCGGGACGCCCACCGGCACCTGGACCATCCGGGCCCGGTCGTCGAAGCGGTAGAGCCGCCCGTCGGCCACCACCAACCCGTACGGCTGGGCCGCCCCGAGCGGGCGCAGCCAGACCGGCCGCCCGATCGCCGTGAAGGTCTGCGTCCCCGGGGTCATCACCTGCACCGGCGCGACGCCCGACCCGACCACCAGCCGCTGCCGGCCGCCGGAGGCGGTGGTCACCAGGGCGGCGAGGGTCTTCTCCTCGGCCCGCCGGAGGGCCGCCGAGACGACGTTGCGGTTGTCCTCCGCGCGGATCGGCACGACGCCGATCGTCTCGGCCTCGAAGACGAGCGGGTGGATCGCCCCGTCGTAGACGGTGAACCGCTGCGGCGCCTCGGCGAGCGGGTAGACCGGATTGGCGTTGCGGTGGGCGGCCAGGTCGTCGATGGTCACCCGGGACTGGTTGCGGGTGGTGAGCTGGAGCGGCCCGTCCAGGTCGGACAGCGACCAGGACAGCTGGATGCCGAGTTTCTCCAGCTTGCGACGGTCGTCCCCGGGCAGGTCGAGGTTCACCTCCCAACGGCCGTCGGTCTTGACCGCGTTGTTGATCAGGGCGGTCCGGTCCGGCAGCCCGCTCACGCCCTGCCGGAGCCAGTCCGACGGCCCGGCGATCAGCCACTTGACCGCCTCGCTGACCAGCCGCTCGGCCGGCACGGCGAGCGGCAGGTAGCGCTGGTCGGCGACCAGCCGGGTGGAGTCGGAGTTCCAGAAGTAGATCGTGCGGGTCTGGTAGTACTGCCGCAACGCCAGCGTGTCCAGCAGCAGCACGCTGGGTGGATCGGTGACGTAGTAGCCGCCGCTCTCCTCGCCCTCGTCGCCCGGCTCGGCGGAGCCACGCAACGAGAACTGGTACTCCGTGTCGGTCACCACCGGCGGGCCGAGCACCCCGTTGGCCCGCAGCAGCCCCACCTGTTGCACCAGCACCCGGACGGTGAGCAACCCACTGGCGTTCTCGGTGATCACCGGCTTCTCGGTCAGCCGGACCACGTTGATCGCGACCTCGCTGCCCTGCTTCTCCGCGAGCCGGTTACGGTCCTCCCGGGCGATGAACTGCTTCACCCGCGCGTACGCCCGCTCCGGCTCGCCGGCGGCGGCAGCCAGGAAGTTACGGACGAAGATCTCGCGGTCGGTGCCGCTGGCCGCCCGGGTGGGCGGTTCGCCACGGCCGGAGCTGGACGTGCCCGCCGAGACGGCGGGCCCGGACCCGTCCACCTGCACGTCGGTCTGGTCGGGGATACCACAGCCGGCCGGGACGAGCGCCAGCAGCGCGGCGCAGAGCAGCCCGGCCAGGGCTCTCCGGCGGCTCACGACCGGGCCTGCGCACGCTCGTCGGCCGCAGCGGCCGGCCCCGGGCCGATGGCCAGGACGCCACCGCCGCCGGGGCCGATGGCCAGCACGTCGCCGTCGCGGGGGCCACCGAAGGGCAGGGTGGCGTCGGCCGGCACCAGCCGCAGTGGTGAGGTGGTGAGCCGGTCGCCGGAGCGGACCGGCAGGGTGAGTCGGAACTGGGCGCCCTGCCCGGGGGCGCCCCACGCCTCCAGCCAGCCACCGTGCAGCCGGGCGTCCTCCAGGCTGATCGACAGGCCCAGCCCCGTACCGCCGGTCTGCCGGGCGCGGGACGGGTCGGCCCGCCAGAACCGGCTGAAGACCAGCTTCTCCTCGCCCGGTTTGAGCCCGACGCCGTGGTCGCGCACGGTGACCGCGACGGCGGTCTGGTCGACGCCCAGGGTGATCACCACCGGCTTCGCCTCCCCGTGCTCGACGGCGTTGCCGACCAGGTTGCGCAGCACCCGCTCGACCCGGCGCGGGTCCACCTCGGCGATCACCGGGGTGGTCGGCACGTCCAGCTCGATGGTGACGCCGACCCGTTCGGCGAGCCCGGCGAGGCGGTCGGCGACCCGGTGCACCACCGGCACCAGGTCGGTCGGCTCGGAGTCGAGCATGGCGAAGCCGGCGTCGAAGCGGCTGATCTCCAGCAGGTCGGTGAGCAGTTCCTCGAACCGGTCCAGCTCCGCCTGGAGCAGCTCGGCGCTGCGTGCCACGGCCGGGTCGAACTCGTCCCGCTCGGCGAAGATCAGGTCGGCGGCCATCCGGACGGTGGTCAGCGGGGTACGCAGCTCGTGCGACACGTCGGAGGTGAACCGGCGCTGGAGGCGGGACATCTCCTCCAGGCGCAGGATCTGCCGTTGCAGGTTGGTCGCCATCTGGTTGAAGGAGGCGGCGAGCAGGGCGAGATCGTCCTCGCCGTTGACCACCATCCGCTGGTCGAGCAGTCCGGCGGAGAGCCGCTGGGCGGTCCGCGCGGCCACCCGGACCGGGGTCACCACCAGCCGGGTGACCAGGGCGGCGAGCAGGCCGAGCAGGAGCACCAGGGCCACCCCGGTGGCCAGCACGGTGGACCGGGCGTCGGCGGCGGTGGCGTCCTGCCGGTTGAGCGGGACGAGGTAGTACAGCTCCAGCTGGCCGAAGCGGGTCGGCACCGGGGAGCCGTAGACCAGGTATTTGGTCCGCCCACCGGTGAGCCGGCCGGTCCGGACCTGGTGGGCCACCTTGCCGTCGGCGACGGCGGCCCGCAGCTCCCGGCTGACCAGTGGCCGGACGTCCATCGCCGGGGAGGTGCGGGTCTCGATGATGCCGGCGTAGTTGTCGGCGGTGATCGCCACCACCACTCCGCTGGTCTGCTGCGGGTCGCCCCCGGCCAGGTAGTTGACCGTGCCCTCGATGGTGTCCTGGAGCTGCGCCTCCTGCGGCTGGCTGTAAAGGTTGAACTGCTTGGCCGAGTAGTCGCTGCCGTTGCGCAGCCGCAGCAGCACGTCGGTCTCGGCGTTGTCGAGCAGGATGTTGGTGATCTTGTCGGCGATCAGGTACGCGAAGCCGCCGACCAGCAGGCTGGACACCACAAGCGTGATGGTCACCACCCGGACCTGCAAGGACCGCCGCCAGGTCTGACGCAGGCCGGCGGTCACCCGCAGGGAGCGCCCCACCAGCACACGGCGCAGCGCCCGCGCGGCGGGACGCCAGCCGGCGGGGTGCTCGGGGGTGGGGTGCGGTGCGCTGGTCACGGTGCAGACCAGGCTATCCGGTGCCCGCCTTGTAGCCCACGCCCCGCACGGTCAGGATGATTTCCGGCCGCTCCGGGTCCGGTTCGATCTTGGCCCGGAGCCGTTGCACGTGCACGTTGACCAGCCGGGTGTCCGCCGCGTGCCGGTAACCCCAGACCTGCTCCAGCAGGACCTCCCGGGTGAAGACCTGACGCGGCTTGCGGGCGAGCGCGACCAGCAGGTCGAACTCCAGCGGCGTCAGCTTCACCTCCTCGCCGTCCCGGCTGACGGTGTGCGCCGGCACGTCGATGGTGATCTGGTTGCCGGGCGGGCCGATGGTCAGCATCTCCGGTGCGACGTCTTCGCCCCGGCGCAGCCGGGCCCGCATCCGGGCCACCAGCTCCTTGGGCTTGAACGGCTTGACCACGTAGTCGTCGGCACCGGACTCGAGGCCGAGCACCACGTCGACGGTGTCGCTCTTGGCGGTCAGCATGACGATCGGCACGCCCGACTCGCCACGGATGGCCCGCGCCACGTCGATACCGCTCATTCCGGGCAACATCAGGTCAAGCAACACAATATCGGGACGACTGTCGCGGAACGCGGCCAACGCCCGTTCCCCGTCGGCGACGAAGGAGGGCAGGAAGCCCTCGCTGCGCAGGACGATGCCGAGCATCTCGGCGAGCGCGGGGTCGTCGTCGACCACCAGTACCCGGGCTCTCATGGGGTTTATGTTTCCATCCCCGTTCAGTTGGTGGGATCGGCGTCTGGATGGCACGGTACTGCCGGGAGAGGTGCCACCGCACGTCCCACGCGCGATATCTCCCCCGATGCCCGCATCGGTGGGCCGTACGGTGGTGCCACCCGGCCGGTCAGGTCGTGTCACCATGATCCCCGGGCAGGTCGCCGCCCGCCAGCCACCATCCGCAGGAGTACGCGTGCCCGACGTCGGCCCGACCGCCGTGCTCCCCCGGCGTCCGCTCACCGTCGGCGAACTGCTCGACTCCGCCGTACTGCTGCTGCGGGCCCAGGGCCGGGTGCTGGTCCCGCTGGCCGTCCTGCTCGCCGCCGGTGAACAACTGCTGCTGCTCCCGCTGCGCCGGCTCGCCGACGCCGTACCCCCGGTGTGGTGGAGCGACAGCGGGGCGTTTCCCCTCTGGTGGCTACTGCTCGCGGTGGGCGCCGCCAGCGAGGCGGTGATCGTCCTGCTGCTCGGCAACCCGGCCGCGCGGGCGGCCGGCGCGGCGTTGCTCGGTCGCCGGGTCGGCGTCGGGGAACTGCTCCGCCCGGCCGGGGCGCGCTGGGGCGTCACCCTGCTGCTCGCCCCGGTGGTCGGCCTGCTGATGCTGATCGCGGCGCTGCTCGGCCCGGCCTGGCTGGTCGGCTACGGCCTGCTCGGCTCGGTCGCCGCGGCGGTGGTGCTGGACCGGAGGCCCGGGGCGTCGGCGGTGGTCCGGGCGGCCCGCATCGCGATGCGGGGTCGGGTCGCCGCCGTCCGGGTGCTCGGCTACCTCGGCTGGTGGGTGCTGCGGGTCGGCCTGGCCCTCGGCCTCTTCTTCGGCGTCGACTCGCTGCACCTGATCGACCTGACCGACCCGACCGTCCGCGTCGCCGCCACGATGCTCGCCTGGGCGGCGGTGAACAGCGTCGCCTACCCCGCCCTGGCCTGCCTGGACGCGGTGGTCCACCTGGACACCCGGATGCGCACCGAAGGGCTGGACATCCAGCTCGCCCGTACCCCTGCCGGGCTCGTCGCGGCCGGCCTGCCGGCGGCCGACCGGTGAGCCGATGGTGGACGGAGGCCGTCGCGGCGCTCGGCGACGTCCTGCCGCTGCCGCTGGCGGCGCTGCTGCTGGTGCTGGTCGCCGGTCTGGCCGCGCTCGCCTGGTACCACTTCCCGGCCTGGGTACCCCGTCGACTGCCCCGCTGGCGACTGCCCCGGCTCCGGCTGCCCCGCTGGCGGCGTCGACGCCGGACGGAGCGGCCCGCCAGCGCCACGGCCACTGCCGGGCTGCCCCGTCCCCGGGCCGGCGACGACGCCACCCCCGCCGGCCCCGGGCGCTCCCTGGCCGACCGGCTGGCCGCCGAGGGCCGGTACGCCGAAGCCGTCCGGGAACGGCTGCGCGACATGGTCCGCCGGCTGGTCGCCGTCGGTGCGGTCGCACCCCGCCCCGGGATGACCGTTACCGAGCTGACCGACGCGGCGGCCCGCGCCCGCCCCCTGGTCGACCCGCCGCTGCGCGCCGCCGGGGCGATCTTCGCCGAGCTGTGGTACGCCCAGCGTCCGGCCGCCGCCGGGCACGACCGGCGGATGCGGGAACTCGCCGACGAGCTGGACCGGGCGCTCGCCACCCCACCGGCGGACGGGGGCACGCCGTGACCCGGCCCACCGCCGGTCCCCCACCGGCCGCCCCGCCGGCCGGCCCTCTCCCCACAGCCGCCCCGACGGCCGGCCCTCTCCCCACAGCCGCCCCGACGGCCGGGCCACTCCCCACAGCCGCCCGGACGGCCGCACCGGTCCGGCAGCGGCGACGCCGGCACCGGGTGATCCTTCCGCTGGCGTTGGCCGCCGCGCTGATCGTCGGCACGCTCGGTGCCCACGCCCTGGACCAGCCCGACCCGACCGATCCCGGCTTCCTGTCCCCGGTCGCCACCGACGACGACGGTGGCAGCCGGCTGGCCGACGCGCTGCGCACCCGGGGCGTCACCGTCCAGCGGGAGACCGGCCTGCTGCCTGCGCTGCTCGCCCTCGACGACGGTCCGGCCACCCTCTTCGTCCCGGCCCCGGAACTGCTGCACCCGGACACCCTCGGCGCACTGGACGAGCTGCCGGCCGGGCGTCGACTGGTCCTCGTCGACCCGTCCCGCCGGGTGCTGGAAGCTGCCGACCTGCCGCTGGTGCCGACGAACCGTCGGTGGGCCACCCGGGCGGTCGGACCGGCGACCGACGGCCGGCCCTGCCCGCTGCCCGAGGCGACCCGGGCCGGCGTCGCCGCCGCCGAGCTCCAGCGGTACGCCGCCGCGCCCGACGTGCCGGTCACCCTCGATCGTTGCTACTCCGCCGGCCTGGTCCGGCTCCCCGGCCGGACCGAGGTGGTGGTGATCGGTGCCAGCGACCCGTTCCGCAACGACCGGATCGCCGAACGGGGCAACGAGGCGCTCGGCACCGGCCTGCTCGGCGTACACGACCGGGTGGTCTGGCTGGACCTGGACGGTCCGGCACCGGCACCGACGTTCGGCCGTACCGACGGCAGTGGAGAGCCCGCCTGGTCACCCACCCCCGGCGGCTCGACCGAGTACGACGGCGGCACCGGCACCGCCGAGGGGGAACCCGACGGTTCCGGCACCTCCTCCGGCAACCGGGGCGGGCCGGGCGACGCGCCGGACTCGGCAGGCGGCCCACCACCGGACCGCCACCCGCTGCTGGACGCCTTCCCGCCCTGGTTCTGGGCACTGCTGATCCAGCTCGCCCTGGTCGCCCTGCTGGTCGTGCTCTGGCGGGCGCGCCGGCTCGGCCCGCCGGTCAGCGAGCCGCTGCCGGTCGAGGTCCGCTCCACCGAGACCGTCCTCGGTCGGGCCCGGCTCTACCAGCAGGCCCGCGCCCGGGGCCCGGCCGCCGCCACCCTGCGTGCCGCCGCGCTGGACCGGCTGCGCGGTCGGCTCGACCTGCCCGCCACCACCACCCACGAGGAGTTGGCCGCCCGGGTGGCCGAGCGGGCCGGCGGCACCCCGGCGCAGATCCGCGAGCTGCTGTACGGCGCGCCGCCGCAGACCGACGCCGAACTGCTGGAGCTGGCCCGGTCGCTGGACCGGCTGGCCCGTACCGTGGCGGCACCCGCCGACCGTCCGACCGAAGGAGACCCCCGGTGACCCGACCCGCCACCACCGCCGAGCCCACAGCCGGCCCGGACGACGCACGGGCCGCCCTGCACCGGCTGCGCACCGAGGTGGCCAAGGCGGTCGTCGGCCAGGACGCCGTGGTCACCGGCCTGGTGATCGCCCTGCTCTGCCGGGGCCACGTGCTGCTGGAGGGGGTGCCGGGGGTGGCCAAGACGCTGCTGATCCGGACCGTCGCCACCGCCCTCGACCTGGACTCCAAGCGGGTCCAGTTCACCCCCGACCTGATGCCCGGCGACGTCACCGGTTCGCTGATCTTCGACCCGCGCACCGCCGCGTTCACCTTCCGGGAAGGGCCGGTCTTCACCAACCTGCTGCTCGCCGACGAGATCAACCGGACGCCACCCAAGACCCAGTCGGCGCTGCTGGAGGTGATGGAGGAGCGCCAGGTGTCGGTCGAGGGCGCCCGCCGGCCGCTGCCGGACCCGTTCATCGTGGCCGCCACCCAGAATCCCGTCGAGTACGAGGGCACCTACCCCCTTCCCGAGGCGCAGCTGGACCGGTTCCTGCTCAAGCTGACCGTGCCGCTGCCCAACCGGGACGAGGAGTTGGGAGTGCTGCGCGCCCACCACGCCGGCTTCGACCCGCGTGACCTCGGCGCGGCCGGCGTACGCCCGGTGGCCGGCGCGGCCGACCTGGCCGCCGCCCGGGAGTCGGTCGGCCGGGTGCACGTGGCCGAGCCGGTGCTCGGCTACATCGTGGACCTGTGCCGGGCCACCCGGGCCACCCCGGCGCTGGAGCTGGGCGCGTCGCCCCGGGGTGCGACCGGGCTGCTGAGCACGGCGAAGGCGTGGGCCTGGCTGGCCGGCCGGGACCACGTCACCCCCGACGACGTGAAGGCCACCGCCCGCCCCACGCTGCGGCACCGGCTGCGGCTGCGCCCCGAGGTGGAGCTGGAGGGGGTCGGGGTCGACGCGGTGCTGGACACGGTGCTGGCCACCGTGCCGACCCCGCGATGACCTGGCGGGCGGCCCTCCTGCTGCTGGCGGGCGTGCCCACCCTGCCGCTCTGGCCGGACCCGTTGTCCGGGGTGGCCGTGATGACCGGTGCGGTGCTGCTGCTCACCGCCGTGGACTGGACGCTCGCCGCCCCGCTGCACGGCGTCACCGTCGACCGGGAGGGTGACCGCGCCGTCCGGCTCGGCCACCCCGCGACCGTCGCGCTGCGCCTGACCAACACCTCCGGCCGCACGCTGCGCGCCCAGGTACGCGACGTCTGGGTGCCGTCCGCCGGGGCCCGTCCGGACGTACCACCGCACCGGGTGTCCCGGGTCGGACCCGGCGGGGTGCTGGTGCTGCCCAGCCGGCTCACCCCCACCCGACGCGGCGACCGGCCGGCGGTGACCGTGGCGGTGCGCTCGCTCGGGCCGCTCGGGTTGGCGTTCCGGCAGCGGTCCGGCCGACCGGCCGCCCCCGGCTGGACGCTGCGGGTGCTACCCCGGTTCGACTCGCGTCGGTACCTGCCGGAGAAGCTGTCCCGGCTGCGGGTCATCGACGGCACCCAGGTCGCCCGGGGGCGGGGCCAGGGCACCGAGTTCGACACCCTGCGCGAGTACGTGGTCGGCGACGACGTCCGGTCGATCGACTGGCGGGCCAGCGCCCGCCGCTCGGACGTGCTGGTCCGCACCTGGCGGCCGGAGCGCGACCGCCGGCTGGTCTGCGTGTTGGACACCGGCCGCACCTCGGCGGTACGCGTCGGCGACGAGCCCCGGCTGGACACCGCCATCGACGCGGCGCTGCTGCTGACCGCGCTGGCCTCCCGGGCCGGCGACCGGGTCGACCTGCTCGCCGCCGACGCCCGGATCCGGGCCACGGTCACCGGCAGCGGCCGACCGGCCCTGCTCAACCGGCTGGTGAACGCGCTCGCGCCGCTGCACCCGGCACTGGTGGAGACCGACTTCGAACTGATCGTCGCGGAGATCCTGCGGCGGGACCGCCGACGCAGCCTGGTGGTGCTCTTCACCGCCCTGGAGGCGGGTGCGCTCGCCGACGGCCTGCTGCCGGTGCTGCCCCGGCTGGCCGCCCGGCACCGGGTGGTGGTGGCAGCCGTGCACGACCCGGTGCTCACCGCGCTGACCACCGGCACGCCGGTGCGCCGCGAGGACGCCTACGCCGCCGCGGCCGGCTGGCGGGCGCTCGCCGAGCGGGACCGGGTCCGCGCCGCCCTCGGCCGGTACGGCGTGACCGTGGTGGACGCCCCGGCGGACCGGCTCGCCCCCGCCCTGGCCGACACCTACCTCCGCCTCAAGGCCCTCGGCCAGCTCTGAGGGTCAGGACGGGCGGTGGGTGGGGCGTCAGGCGCGGGTGGGCCAGAGTTCGGCCAGCCACGGGTCGGTCCGCTCGGCCGGTACGCGTTCGGCGGCGACCGCCCGGCGACCGAGCAGCACCACGTACGCCAGGAAGCCCAGCCACACCGTCGCGCCGACGCCCACCCGCAGGGCCACCGGCGCCGGCGACGGGGTGACGAACGCCTCCAGCAGCGCGGAGATCGCGAAGAGCCCGACCAGACCCACGGCGACCAGGATCGCCGACCGGCCCGCCTCGGCGACCGCCCGGCCCCGGCCCAGGTGCTCCGGGGGCGAGATCCACGCCCAGGCGGTCCGCAGTCCCACCCCGGCCGCGACGAAGACCCCGGTCAGCTCCAGCAGCCCGTGCGGGGTGATCAGTCCGAAGAAGACGTCGGCCCGGCCGTAGGAGACCATCACCCCGCCCACCACGCCGACGTTCAGCACGTTCTGCCACAGCAGGTAGAACACCGGCACGACCAGGATCCCCGACGCCAGGCACTGGGCGGCGATCCAGGCGTTGTGGGTCCACAGGTGGAAGGCGAACGTCGGTGCGGAGAACTCGGTGTAGTAGCCGGCGAAGCCGGAGTCGACCAGGTCGGCGGCGGCGTCCCGGCCGATGAACGCGGCAGCGGTGCCCGGATTGGCCGCGACATACCAGATGAGGAAGCCGCTGAGCAGGCTGAACCCGGTCGCCACCGCACACCACCACGGCCAGGCCCGGTACACCGCGCCGGGGAACCCGACGGCGACGAACCGCCCGACGGCGGCCCAGGACGGCCGACGGCGGCCGGTGATCCGGGCGCGGGCCCGCAGCACGAGCTGGGATAGCCGGCTGACCAGGGCCGGGTCGGGCGCCCGGCTGCGCAGCGCCGACAGGTGGGTGGCGGTGCGCTGGTAGAGGACGATCATCTCGTCGATCTCGTCGACGTCGAGCCGACGGCGGTCGCAGAACAGCTCCAGCCGCCGCCACTCGTGACTGTGCTCGGCGACGTACGCGTCGAGATCCACTGGTCCTCCCCCGTCCCGCGCCCATAGTGTTCACTGTCCCGGTGAGAGCGCAACCACCGGTGCCGGCCGGCACCGGCCCGGCCGGCCGCTGGGCGGACGCCGGTCTGGTCAGCGGCGAGGCCGTCGAGCTGGACGTCCGGGCGGCGCGACTCGGTTCCCGGGTGCTGGCGCTGCTGATCGACGTCGTCGGTCAACTGCTCTGCGCGGCCCTGCTGGCCCTGACCCTGACCCCGCTGGTGCTGATCCTGCTCCCCGACCCGGTGGTGGACCGGGCCCTCACCGGCGCGTTGGAGACCCTCGGCCTGGTGCTGGTGGTGGTCGGCTACCCGGTTGCCTGGGAACGCCTCAACCACGGCCGTACGCCCGGCAAGCTCGCGGTGGGGCTCCGGGTGGTCAGCGCCGACGGCGGGCCGGTGGGGCTGCGCCAGTCGTTGACCCGGGCGCTGGTCGGGGCGGCCGTGGAGTGGCCGGGGCTGGTGCTGCCGCTGCTGAGCTGGGTGGCCGGGGCGACGGTGATGCTGACCGACCCGCGCGGCCGGCGGCTGGGCGACCTGGTGGCCGGCACGATGGTGGTGCACACCCGGACCACGCAGACCTGGCGACCGGCCCCGCGGATCATTCCGCCGTTGGCCGGCTGGGCGGTCACCCTGGACCTGACCCGGCTCGACGACGCGCTGGCCCTGGCCGTACGGCAGTACCTGACCCGGGGCGATCAGATCGTCGAACCGTACCGGAGCCGGTTGGCCCGGGAGCTGTGGCGCGAGGTGGCGGCGGTGACCTCCCCGACGCCGCCGCCCGGCGTACCGGAGTCGCTGCTGCTGGCGGCGGTGCTGGCCGAACGGAACCGGCGTGGCGCGCTGCGGCTGCGCCGCAACCGGGCACTCACCGCCACCCTCTGGTCCGACCCCGACCGGGTGGGTACGGACAGCACCGGGTCGCCGCTCAGGTGAACAGGGCGCGACCCCACCAGTCGGTGGCGTCCCGGACCCCGGGTGGGCAGGCGAAAACGGCACTGGACACGTGCCGCAGGTACTCGTTCATCGCGTCGTTGCGGGCGAGCTGGGTCTGGATCGGCACGAACTGCCGGCGCGGATCCCGCTGGTACGCCATGAAGAACAGCCCGGCGTCGAGCCGACCCAACCCGTCCGAACCGTCGACGTAGTTGTAGCCCCGACGCAGCAGGCTGGCACCGTTGTTACTGCTGGGGTGGGCGAGCCGCACGTGCGAGTCCGCGGCGATCACGGGCTTCCCGTCGTCGCCCTTCGCGGCGAAGTCCGGCTTGTCGAACTCGTCCTTGCGGCCCAGCGGAGCCCCGCTGCCCTTGGTCCGGCCGACGATCTGTTCCTGCTCGGCCAGCGAACTGCGGTCCCAGGTCTCGATCTGCATCCGGATCTTGCGGGTGACCAGGTAGGACCCGCCGGTCATCCAGCTCGTACCGTCGTCCGGCTGGACCCAGAGCTGGTCGCGCAGCAGCCCGGCGTCCTCGGCCTTCAGGTTGGCGGTGCCGTCCTTGAAGCCGAAGAGGTTACGCGGGGTGGCCTGGCCCTGCGCGGTCGACGAGGTACGCCCGAAGCCGAGCTGGGACCAGCGGACGCTCACCACGCCCATCCCGATCCGGGCCAGGTTGCGGACGGCGTGCACCGCCACCTGCGGGTCGTTCGCGCACGCCTGCACACACAGGTCGCCACCGGAGATCTCCGGAAGCAGCGCGTCGCCGGCGAAGTGCGGCAGGTCGGCGAGCCCGGCGGGTCGCCGACCGGCGATGCCGAACCGGTCCCGGCCCTGCGCGTCGCGGAACAGCGTCGCGCCGAAGCCGACGGTCAGGGTCAGCTGCGACGGGGGCAGGCCCAGCGCCTCGCCGGTGTCGTCCGGCGGGGCCTCCGGCGCACCGCCGACGGCACCGATCACCCCGGCGTCCTTGCCGCTGGTCATCCGGGCGGCGGCGGCCGTCCACTCCTGGAGCATCGCGACCAGCCGGTCCCGGTCCTTGGTGACCACGTCGAAGGCGACGAAGTGCAGTCGGTCCTGGGCCGGGGTGGTGATCCCGGCCTGGTGCTCTCCGTGGAACGGCACCGCCCCGGCCGCCCCGTCGTTCGCGACGGCCCGGTCGCCGTCGCGGGCCAACGCGCCCGCTCCGGCGGCCACCCCGGCCACCCCGGCGACCCCGACCCCGGCGAGGGTGATCGCCCGCCGCCGGGACAGCCGCCGCCGACCACGGCCGGCGGTGCTGCTCTGCTCGCTCATCGACTCTCCTGGACGGGACCGGCCACCATCGGGCGGCGGCGACCTTGCTGACCCGCCGTCACCGGGCGACGGCGGCGGCGACCTTGCTGATCGGCTCGGCGAGGGCGTTGATGCTGTCCGACAGCTCCTTGAGCTCGGCCTTGCTCAGCTGGGGGTGCAGCTTCCAGCCGTCGCCGTCGCGGTGCTTGCCGAGCGCCGCCTCCACGTTGGCGAACTCCTTGTCGAGTTGGGTGACCAACTCCGGGGAGCGCTGCTCCAGCGCGGGGCGCAGCGCGGCGATGGCGGCCTTGGAACCCTCCAGGTTGGCGTTGAAGTCCCAGAGGTCGGTGTGCGAGTACCGCTCCTCCTCACCGGTGATCTTCCCACTGGCCACCTCGTCGAGCAATGCCTTGGCACCGTTGGCGAGTTGGAGCGGGGTGAGCTTCTCGGCGTTGGCCCGCGCCACGATCTCCTTGACGTCGGCCAGCAGCCGGTCGGCGATCGGGCCGTCCTTGCTGATGTCGCCGGTGGTCCAGAGGTCCTTCTCGATCCGGTGGAAGCCGGTGAACTCCATCCCCTCCTCGATGACCTCCTCCCGGCCGTCGATCTTGGGGTCGAGGTCGCCGAAGCTCTCCGCGACCGGCTCGATCCGCTCCCAGTAGGTGCGGGCCACCGGGTACAGCGCCTTGGCCTTCGCCACGTCGCCGGCCTTGACCGCGGTGACGAACTCCTCGGTCTTGGTCAGCAGGGCGGCGGTCTGGCTGGTCACGTACCGCTGGTAGCTGGCGGTCGCCTCGGTCAGTGCGGCGTCCGGGGCGACGGTCGCGGCGGTGCCGCTGACCTTCAGCGCGCCCCGGATGCCCCGGCCGCTCATCCCCGGCTTGCAGGCCGTCTCGTACGTCCCCGCGGGCAGTTCCACCCGCAGCTCCCGGCTGAGCCCCGGGGCGATGTTCTCCACCTCGCCCATCACCCGGTCACCGGCGGCGTAGACGTAGAACTCGTTCACCTTGCTACCGGAGTTGGTCACCGTGAAGGTCGCCTGGCCGGCGTTCAGGTCGGTGACGTCGACCTCGCACGCGCTGTCCGTGGCCTTGACCTTGACCGCGTTGCCGGTGCCGGCGTCCTGCTGGTCGTCCTTGCCGCCGCAGGCGGTGACGCCGGTGACGGCCAGTGCGCCGACGGCGGCGAGCACCAGGAAACGGGTGGTACGCATCGTTGCTTGTCTCCTCGGAAGGGCGGTGGATCAGACGCGTCGCGACCCGGCCGGCTGGGCCGTGGTCGTGGGGCCGTCGGTGGTGGGGGCCGGGACGGGACCGTCGCCGGTCGGGTCGACGGCGGGCGCGGCCGACCCGGCCTCGTCGGTGGCCGCGCTGGCGGGCCGCCCGGCCGCGGTGGCGGGCGCGGGCTTCGCGGGGGTCGCCGGCTTGCGCAGGAACAGCACCAGCACCGGTACGGCGTAGGCGACCCAGGCGACCGTCTCCAGCACGCTCGGCGCGGCGGTGACGTTGAACATGCCGGCGAGCAGGGCGGCGTACCAGGTGCTGGGGTCGAGCACCGGGGTGATGTCGAAGGCCAGGTCGTTCAGGCCGGGCAGCACGCCGGCCTCCTGGAAGTCGTGCACGCCGTACTTGAGGATGCCGGCGGCGACCAGGATCAACAGCGCCCCGGTCCAGGTGAAGAACGTGGACAGGTTGATGCGCAGGGCGCTGCGGTAGAGCAGGAAGCCGATCCCGACGGCGGTGACGATGCCGCCGATCAGGGCCAGCAGCGGCCCGGAGCCGGTGCCACCGGTCGCGCTCTGCGCCGCCGAGTAGAAGATCAGGGCGGTCTCCAGGCCCTCCCGGACCACCGCGAGGAAGGCCATCCCGGCCACCGCGAGGGAGCCGACGGCGAGCGCCTCGGTCAGTTTGCCGCGCAGCTCACCGGCGATCGTCCGGGCGGCCCGCCGCATCCAGAAGATCATCCAGGTCACGAAGACGACGGCGGCGACCGAGGTGACGGCCTCGAACAGCTCCCGGTCCTCGGAGCGGGCGAGCAGCGAGGTCGAGGTGTACTCGATGAGCCAGCCGAAGAGGACCGAGAGCGCCACGGCGAACCCGACACCGGCCCAGACCTGGGGCAGCCGGTCGCGCCGCTGCGACTTGACCAGAAAGGCGACCAGGATGCTGACGACGAGCGTCGCCTCCAGGCCCTCCCGCAGGCCGATCAGGTACGTGGCGAACATCGGTACTCCGTGTCGTGGTCAGGCATGCCTCAGGTTACTTAGGGCAGCCATACCTTCCTCCTGATCCAGGATCGCGTCAAGTCGTTCGTGACAGCTTCCTCCTGGTCGGGGGCCTGTGGGACGCCCGCCGCAGGCCGTCACCGCCCGTCCCGCCATCGCCTGCGGGAACTCCCGCGCCGCCGAGGGCGATCCACCACCGCCCGAGAGCGTCCACCCGCCGCCGAAGGCTGTGCAGCCGCAGCCTGACGTGGCAGTATCCGGGACACCCCCCAGGACAGGACAGGCCCGTGCCAGACGCGCCCCGCAGCCCCCTCCGCCGCCCACCGGGCACCCCGCCGCCCGGGGCTCCCGCCCGGTGTGCGCTTCGCCACTGTCAGCCGGGACGGCACCGGTGAAGGGCTTCGGCCCGTGGCTGGCCGTACTCGCGTTGGTGATCGTCCTCAACGCGCTCCGGCTGCGCCCGCTGGCCGCGATCGTCTCCCTCGCCTGGCTCGCGTGGTGCGTGTGGACCTGGGTCCGCCCGGCCCGCCGCAACTCCGAAGCACCCTGACCCCGCACCGGGACGGCGCGGAAAGGGACGGGGCCGGCCGCGATAGCGGCCGACCCCGTCCCCCGTCAGATGATGGCGTGGCTCAGTAGCGGTAGTGCTCCGGCTTGAACGGGCCTTCCTGGGAGACCCCGAGGTAGGCGGCCTGCTCCTTGGTCAGCTCGGTCAGGCGGGCGCCGAGCGCACCCAGGTGCAGCCGGGCGACCTTCTCGTCCAGGTGCTTGGGGAGCACGTAGACGCCGGTCGGGTACTCGTCGGTCTTGGTGAACAGCTCGATCTGGGCGATCGTCTGGTTGGCGAACGAGTTCGACATCACGAAGCTCGGGTGGCCGGTGGCGTTGCCCAGGTTCAGCAGGCGGCCTTCGGAGAGCACGATGATGGCGTGGCCGTCGTCGAAGCGCCACACGTCGACCTGCGGCTTGATGTTCTCCCGGGTGACGTCCGAACGCTTCATCAGGCCGGCCATGTCGATCTCGTTGTCGAAGTGGCCGATGTTGCCGACGATGGCCTGGTGCTTCATCCGGGCCATGTGCTCGTTGGTGATGACGTCGAAGCAGCCGGTCGCGGTGATGAAGATGTCGGCCTGCTCGACCACGTCCTCCAGGGTGGCGACCTGGTAGCCGTCCATCGCCGCCTGGAGCGCGCAGATCGGGTCGACCTCGGTCACCACGACCCGGGCGCCCTGGCCGCGCAGCGACTCGGCGCAGCCCTTGCCCACGTCGCCGTAGCCAAGCACGACGGCCATCTTGCCGCCGATCAGCACGTCGGTGGCCCGGTTGATGCCGTCGATCAGCGAGTGCCGGCAGCCGTACTTGTTGTCGAACTTGCTCTTGGTCACCGAGTCGTTGACGTTGATGGCCGGGAAGAGCAGCCCGCCGGACCGGTGCATCTCGTAGAGCCGGTGCACACCGGTGGTGGTCTCCTCGGTGACACCCTTGATGCCGGACGCGATCCGGGTCCAGCGCTGGTCGTCCTCGGCGAGGCTGCGGTGCAGCACCTGGAGGATGACCGCGAACTCCTCGGAGTCGGCGGACTCGACCGGCGGGACCGCCCCGGCCTTCTCGAACTCGACGCCCTTGTGGACCAGCAGGGTGGCGTCACCACCGTCGTCGAGGATCATGTTCGGGCCCTGCCCGTCCGGCCAGGCGAGCACCTGCTCGGTGCACCACCAGTACTCCTCCAGGCTCTCGCCCTTCCAGGCGTAGACCGGGACGCCAGCCGGCGCCTCGGGGGTGCCCTCGGGGCCGACCACGATCGCCGCAGCGGCATGGTCCTGGGTGGAGAAGATGTTGCAGGACGCCCACCGGACCTGCGCGCCGAGGGCGACCAGCGTCTCGATCAGGACGGCCGTCTGAATGGTCATGTGCAGCGAACCGGTGATCCGGGCACCGGCGAGCGGCTGGGCGTCGGCGAATTCACGGCGGATGGCCATCAGGCCGGGCATCTCGTGCTCGGCGAGGCGGATCTCCTTGCGCCCGAACTCGGCGAGCGACAGATCCGCCACCTTGTAGTCGCCCTCGGCGAGGGTGCTCGGCCGGGCGCCGCTGTGCGACGCCGGGAGGGTACTGGTCATGAAGGCTCCTGTCGGACGATGGCTGCGCGACCATCCACCTTACGCTCGCGCCCGAACGGCGTACGGCGGGCCGCCCCGGGACAGCACACGGGGCGGTCGGCGGTGGACAGAATCTCCGCCCACCTGCCGGCCGCCCCGTGCATCCCCCCGGTTTGGTTCCCCCGCGCGCCACCGGACCTTCGTCGCGATAACGCTGCGCACACATAGGGTTACATTGCGCCACGTCGTCGTCAAGCTAATTCGGGAAAGTCGGACTTGTGGCGTGTCGGGGTTTTCACCAGTTTCTGCTGGCTGCGACGAACCGGTCGCCTGTTGCTCGGGCTGCGGGCCGACTGTCGCCCGTACCGTCAGAGGCCGCAGGTGGCGACGAACGCCTCACCCGCACCGGAGACGACCAGGGTCGCCCCGGCGGCCGTGCCCACGGCGGCCTGCCCCGGCCCCAGCGTCACCGTGCCGGCCCCGTCGTCCGCCGCGACCCTGCCCCGGTGGCAGAGCACCACCCGGGGACCGGGCAGCGGCAGCCGGGCCTCCGGGCCTTCCTCGTCCACCGTCACCCGATGCAGCGCGAAGTCGTCCACCGGCACCGGCCAGCAGATCACCCCGGGAGCTACCTGGCGCGCCACGAGCACCGGATCGTCAAGCACCTCGAAGCGCAGCACCCGCAGCAACTCGTCGACGTCCACGTGCTTCGGGGTCAGCCCCCCGCGCAGCACGTTGTCACTGGCTGCCATGATCTCCACGCCGCTACCCTGCAGGTAGGCGTGCAGGTTGCCGGCCGGCATCCAGATCGCCTCCCCCGGCGTCAGCCGGACGTGGTGCAGCAGCAACGCCACCAGCACCCCCGGGTCGGCCGGGTAGCGGGCGGCCAACTCCCGGGCCAGCTCCGCATCCGGCCCCGCGACGTCCGCTGTGCGCACCGCGTCGACCAGCCCGGAACGGTCCGCTTCCGGCCAGCTCAGCAGCATCCGTACGGCCTCCCGCAGCCCCGTCGGCCCGGCCCGCAGCGCGGCCACCACCGGGGCCAACCCGGGTACGCCGAACCCGGCCAGCGCCGCCGCCGACAATTCCGGGTCAC
The DNA here is from genome assembly GCF_044548625.1 of Micromonospora sp. NPDC051925. Lineage (NCBI taxonomy): Bacteria > Bacillati > Actinomycetota > Actinomycetes > Micromonosporales > Micromonosporaceae > Micromonospora > Micromonospora sp. NPDC051925. The sequence continues at coordinate 45,426 of NZ_JBIUCH010000026.1, forward strand.
GGAACCCGCAGAGCGCGTCGAACGGCGTCAGCGCGACCAGCAACTCCGGCTTGTGGTACGGATCGACGTAGTTGCGCGGCCCCTTCGCCCGGCCCGCCTCCGCAGCGTGCCCGACCCGGGCCTGCTCGGCGTCCGGATGGGCCTGGAGACTCAACGGGGCGTCCGCGGCGAGCACCTTCAACAGGAACGGCAGTCGGGTGCCGAACCGGCCGACCACCTGGTCGCCGAGCCAGTGGCCCGGCTCGGCGACCAGCAGGTCGGTCAGGATCACCCGCTCACCGTCCCGCTCGACCGTGGCCGGGCCGCCCGGGTGGGCACCCAACCACAGCTCCGCCTCCGGGCCGGCGCTGGGCACCGGTCGCCCCTGCAACTCGGCGATCGCCGAGCGGGATCCCCAGGCGTAGTCGCGGATCGACCCGTACAGCAGTTCCACGCTCAGCCTCCGGCCCGCCCGGCCACCTCACCTGACTCGCTCGGCGACGCTTGCGCGGCGGTCGGCGCGGCCGTGCCGGTGCCGGCCCGCTCGGCGGCGACGCTGTAGATGTCCGGCTCCAGGTAGATGACCCGGGCGATCGGCACGGCCGCGCGAATCCGCGCCTCGACCGCGTTGATCCCCCTGGCCAGTTCCTCGGCGCTCTCACACGCCGGGACGCCGATCTTCGCGGCCACCATCAGCTCCTCCGGGCCGAGGTAGAGCGTCTTCATGTGGATGATCCGCTCGACCTCCGGGCCGCCGGTGACGGCCCGCTCGATGGTCGCCAGGTCGCCCGGGTCGGCGCCCTCACCGAGCAGGAGGCTCTTCGTCTCGATCGCCAGCACGATCGCGATGATCACCAGCAGTACGCCGATCATCGCGGTGCCGGCCGCGTCCCACATGCCGTTGCCGGTGATCAGCGTCATCCCCACGCCGAACAGCGCCAGCACCAGACCGACAAGCGCGCCGAGGTCCTCCAGCAGCACCACCGGCAACTCCGGCGCCTTCGCCCGACGGATGAAGTTCACCCAGGACTGGCTGCCCCGGGTGTGGTTGGACTCCTTGATCGCCGTACGGAAGGAGAAGCCCTCCATCACGATGGCGGACAGCAGCACCGCCACCGGCACCCACTGCCACGCGGTGATCGGGTGCGGGTCGGCCGCCTTGTGCCACGCCTCGTAGAGCGCGAAGAGGCCACCGAGGCTGAACAGCACGATCGACACGATGAACGCGTAGATGTAGCGCTCCCGGCCGTACCCGAAGGGGTGCTGCGGGGTGGCCGCCCGCTTGGCCCGCTTGCCGCCGAGCAGCAGCAACGCCTGGTTGCCCGAGTCGGCCACCGAGTGGATCGACTCCGCCAGCATCGACGACGAACTCGTCAGCAGGAACGCGATGAACTTGGTGATCGCGATGCCGACGTTCGCCAGCAGGGCGGCGATGATCGCCTTCGTTCCGCCGTTCGCGCTCACGTCGCCGCCCCGCTCCGCGACGCGGCGACGTGACACGCCGCGCTACTGAGCCCCATGGCTCGCTCGCTGCGCTCGCTCACGCCGCCGCCCCGCTCCGCGACGCGGCGACGCGACACGCCGCGCTACTGAGCCCCATGGCGCGGTCCCTGCGTTCGTTCACTGGTTCGACAGCTCCTTCATTTCGGTGACGGCCGGGACGGCCATCGGGTCCAGCCCGTGGGCCAGGGCCAGATAGATCGACGCGAAGTCGGGCACCGCGACGAGTGAGGCGAGTCGTTCCAGCGCGGAACCGCCCTCGGCGGTGACCACGTCGCAGCGCACGCCGCGCCGTTCGGCGAGGGTCTGCACCGCGTCGGCGCGGCGCTCCTCGACGGCGAGCGGCTCGTCGGTGTCCTCGTCGGCGTTGAGGCCACCGTCGCGCAGCAGCACCAGCCGCAGCCGGGTCGGGTCGGGTTCGACCTCGTCCGGGTCGGCGAAGATGTCCCGCGTCGACTCCACCAGGCCGCCGAAGACGCCGTCGAGTAGGCCGACCCGGCCCCGGCCGGCCTCACCCAGCGCACCGGTGACCACCGGGTAGCGGGCGTTGGCCGACAGCGTGTCACCGAAACGGCGGGCCGCCACGGTGGCCAACGGGGACGAGCCCCAGACGATCGGAATCGACCCGGCCAGCCCGAGGGCCAGCGACTTCGCCGGGTTGACGAAGGACTCGGCGGTCGACCGACACCGGTCGGCGTCGGCGTCCAGCCGGGCCGCCGTCTCGGCCAGATCCGCCTCGTTGACCTTCACCAGGCCGAGCGTACGGGCGGCGAGCAGGACCGGCACGGTGAGCGCCCAGAGGCTGGCGCGGGCCGGGGCGCGACGGGGCACCGGGATGAACGGCGCGCGGGCCCGCTCGGCCACCGACTGCAACTGCGAGTCGGGTGCGCCGACCGCGACCAGTCGGGCGCCCCGGCGGTGCGCCGCCTCGGCGGCACCCAACGCCTCCGGGCTACGACCGGAGGCGCTGACCGCGATCACCACGTCGGCCGCACCGACCCAGCCGGGCACCCCGGCGCTGCGGTGCGGGATCACCGGCACCGGGCAGCGCGGCCCGGCGACCGTGGCGAGCACGTCCCCGGTACGCCCGGCGGTGCCGATGCCGGCGATGACGACCGCCCGGGGGCGGCCCTCGTCCTCCAGCAGCGCCAGGTTGGCCTCGGCGGCCAGCGCGGCGGACTCCCGCACCTGGGCCCCGGCGGAGGCGGTGAAGCGCAGCATCCCACCCGGGTCATGGGTGGCCACCGCGTCCGGGTTGTCCAGGATCGATTCGTCAGCCACCCGTCGGCCGCTGACGCCGGCCGTTCCGTCCATCACCGCTGCGCCTCCGGCCCGCCACGCGCCTCGTCCAGCAGCAGCACCGGCACGTCGTCGCGCACCTCGAAGATGCGACCGCACTGCGTGCAGGTGAGGGTCTGGGCCTGAGCGTCGTAGTCCAGCGGTGCGTGGTGTGTGTCCGGGCAGGCGAGGATCTCGAGCAACTGCGGGTCCAGGGCCACGGCGCGGCTCCTTCCACGTGTGTGGTCTGTGCCGGTCGGCGGTGCCGACCGGCGCAGGGGATCTTATCGGCGAACCCGCTCCAGCACCTCGTCGCGCAGCGAGGTCATCCGCTCCTCGGTCGGGCCCTCCACGTTGAGTCGCAGCAACGGCTCGGTGTTGGACGCGCGCAGGTTGAACCAGGCGCCGTCGGGGAAGCGCAGGGTGAGCCCGTCCAGCTCGTCGACCTCCGCCTCCGGGTACGCGGCGCGCACCTCGGCGACCCGGGCGGCCTGGTCGGTCACCGTGGAGTTGATCTCACCGGAGGCGACGTACCGTTCGTAGACGCTGGCCAACAGCGACAGCGGCTGGGACTGCTCGCCCAGCGCGGCCAGGGTGTGCATGGCGGCGAGCATGCCGGTGTCGGCGAACCAGAAGTCCCGGAAGTAGTAGTGCGCGGAGTGCTCGCCACCGAAGATCGCGTTGGTACGGGCCATCTCGGCCTTGATGAAGGAGTGACCGACCCGGGCCACCACCGGCTCACCACCGTGCTCCCGGATGATCTCCGGCACCGCCCGGGAGGTGATCAGATTGTGGATCACCGTGGAGCCCGGATGCTTGGCCAGCTCGCGGGCGGCGACCAGGGCGGTGATCGCCGACGGGGAGACCGGCTCGCCCCGTTCGTCGATCACGAAGCAGCGGTCGGCGTCACCGTCGAAGGCCAGGCCGAGGTCGGCGGAGTGCGCCACCACCGCGCGCTGGAGGTCGACCAGGTTCTTCGGGTCGAGCGGGTTGGCCTCGTGGTGGGGGAAGGTGCCGTCCAGCTCGAAGTAGAGCGGAACGATCTCCAGCGGCAGGGCCGGCAGCGCCGAGTCGCCGAGCACACTCGGCACCGTGTAGCCGCCCATGCCGTTACCCGCGTCCACCACCACCTTCAGCGGACGGATGGTCGACAGGTCGACCAGCTTGCGCAGGTGGGCCGCGTAGTCGGGAAGCAGGTCGCGCCGGTCGACCGGGGCCGTCGGGGTGGCGGTGGGCCGGGTGCCGCCGTCCAGCAGCGCCTGGGCCCGGACCCGGATGTCGGCCAGCCCGCTGTCCTGGCCGATCGGACGGGCCCCGGAGCGGCACATCTTGATGCCGTTGTACTGCGCCGGGTTGTGGCTGGCGGTGAACATCGCCCCGGGCAGGCCCAGCGCGCCGGAGGCGTAGTAGAGCATGTCGGTGGAGGCCAGCCCCAACTCGATCACGGCCCGCCCCTCGGCCCGGACGCCTGCGGCGAAGGCGGCAGCCAGCCCCGGGCCGGTGTCCCGCATGTCGTGCGCGATCAGCACGGCGTCGCCGGGCTCGTCGGCGGCGTTGAGCACCTGGGTGAAGGCGGCCCCGAGGGCCTCGGCAGCCCGCTCGTCCCACTGGTCGGGCACCGTCCCACGGACGTCGTACGCCTTCACGATCTGGGACAGGTCAGACACCGGTGTCAGCTCCTCGGCAGGGGTCGTCAACGACCCTGAGCGTATCGGAGCGGCGGCGTCCGCCCCGTCCTAGCCGGGGAGCTGGGGCATGATCGTCGTCCCGTCACCGCCGGTGGAGGGCGTCGAGGCCGGCCGACCCTGAGCGGGTGGGGCCGAGACCGGCCGACCCTGGGCAGGCGGGGCCGAGACCGGCCGACCCTGAGCGGGTGGGCCCGAGACCGGCCGACCCTGGGCAGGCGGAGCCGAGACCGGCGGGGGCGAGGCCGGCGGGGGCGAGGCCGGGCGGGCGCCGTACACGCCGCCGGCCGGACGCGGGGTGGGTGCTACGGCTGGGTAGGTGCCGGGCGCCCCGTACAGGCCACCGGGGCGGGCCGGGGTGGGCTGCTGCTGCCCCCCGTACACCTGGCCGGAGGGCGTCGGCGGCGTGCTCGGCACCGCGCCCCCGGAGCGGTAGATGGTCGGGCTCGGGTTGCGGGGCTGCGGCAGGGCCGGGAAGTCACCCGGGTCGGCGGCACGGGACCGGTCGGCACGGGACCGGAAGATCAGCAGGACGATGAGCCCGGCGCCCAGGACCACCAGGGCGATGCCGGCGTACATGATCATGGATCCTCCGCAGGTCTGTGCGGCGGTGGCGGCCCGGCCGGCGGACGGGACGGCGAGCGCGGCCTGCGTCGCCGCCAACTCCGTCGCGGGCGCAACGGTGGTCGCGGCGGGGGTGGACGTGGGCTTCCTGGTCGGGGTCGGACTCGGGGTCGGGGTGCTGGCAGCCTGCCCGCCGACCCTGGACGTGTCGGCGCCCCGGCCGATCAGCCGGCCGACCGCGGTCGTCGCCTCACCGACCACGTCCAGCCGACCCGCCGGCGCTCCGGCGAGGAACGCCACCCGGTAACGGACGGTGATGCTCTTTCCCTTGCACAACGTCGGATCTGCCGGCGAGGTACGGGAGACCCGCACCACGCCACCGTCACCGGAGACGGGCACGGCGGACCAGCGCGCCCCGACGTTCACCTCTACCCGCACCTGATCTGCGGTAACCCCGGTCAGGCTCAGCCCCAGCCCGGTCCGCAGCAGCACGCACCCGTCGGTGCGTCTGCGCACCTCGATGGAGACCGCGCCCGGGGAGCCGCCGGCGGCGAAGCCAGCCGAGGCACGGACCTTCACCCGGTCCGAGTCCGCATACGCGGGGAACGCGCCGACCGCCACCAGGCCACCGAGCAGCGCGCCGACGATCAGCGCCCGCGTCACCTGCCGACGCACGGACATCTCCCACCTCACCCTCCGGCCCCGGCGGGGGCCGCCGGTCAGGTTACTACCAGGTCAGCGGCCCTCCCGGCGGCAGAGCGCCCCGCATGTGTGCCGCATTACCCACCATGCCGCCGGTGCGATGCCGGATGGCCGGGCCGGCGGTGCTCGCCCGCTCGGCCGGCGCCGGCCTGATCGGTGGCGGTGGCGGTGGCGAGGGTGTCGCGGCAGAGCCGGTCGGCGGTACGGGTGGTCTCCGGCAGTCGGTAGCGCGGAGTCAACGCGAGCACCTGGTCGACCGCGTTGTCCAGACTCATCCGATGCCCGACGCTGACGAAGACCGGCTTCACCCCGTCCCGGGTACGCAGCACCCGCCCGACCACCTCACCGCCGTCGACCAGCGGGGCACCGTCCCCCCGGCGCGGACCTGGCCCGGTCCACTCGCCGACCAGCGGGGTCTTGCCCACCCCGATCGCCGGGAGCCCGGTCACCACCCCCAGGTGGCAGGCCAACCCGAAGCGGCGCGGGTGGGCCAGCCCGTGCCCGTCACAGACCAGCAGCTCGGGACGGGTGGTGAGCCGATCCAGGGCAGCCAGCAACGCCGGCAGTTCCCGGAAGGCGAACAGCCCCGGCACGTACCCGAAGGCGGGCCGGCCGACGCTTACCGCCCGGTCGACCACCTCCAGGTTCGCGGCATCGAGCACGGTCACCGCCGCAGCGAGCAGGTCACCGCCCTCCGCGTACGCCACATCGAGGCCGGCCACCGTCGCAGGCCGACGGGGCCCCGGCCCGACCAGGTCCGCGCGCGGTCGCAACCGATCCTGTACGGCCACCGCCTCGGCGACCGTCAACTCCTGTGGCCCGGTGCCACACCCAGGTTCCGGTCGCACGCCCGGCTCAGCTCCGCCCATCCTCGTCCTTCTTCTTGTCGAAGGCACCGAAGGCGATGGCGAAGGCCGTACCGATGGAGATCCCGAACGCCACGCCGATGGCGTCCTGAAACATGATCCACCCGACGACGATGCCGAGGAGCAGACCCGCCACCCAGGCGGTGGTCCGACGCTTCCTGGCAGCGGGATCGGTCATCGCTGCACCCTATCCGGGCACCGCAAACAGCCCATTTCGCCCGCACAGCCCACTCTCTGCTCTGCCAGGGCCTCACCCCTCCGCGAGGTGGGGGTCGGCACCGGGGACACCGGCGCGCTGCAGCTGTTCCTCGAACATGACAAAGGTCTTACGACGGATTCCCTGCACCAAGGCGATCTCCCGCGAAGTGGGGTACCGGCCCTCACGTGCTTGCATGTCGGTGATTGCGGCGACTGTCTCGTACAACGCGTGAACTGGACCAGAACCCTCTAGATGACGGGCACGCTCCTGCTCGGTCAGTTGGATGAACTCGTCACGCGACAGCACGTCGATGTTGTCGTCACGGCCGAACAGAATCGTGTCGATAAGGCTGTTCGCCGGCAACCAACTCCCACCATCGGTAGCCAGTCGCCACGCGGCGGCTCCCCCCTCAGGGGTTTCCACGATTTTGACCGGAGACTCGTAGTAGCTGACGAACATCGGAAGCCTCAGGCCATGCGCCTGTCCCACCATGTCAGCCTTCCCTTCCAGCGCTCGTCGCTGCCCAGAATGCCTGCTGCGCGCGTACCAGAAGACCGTCGCGGATCATCCTCTCCCGCGGAGTCAACGGACGCCCGTCAGCCTCCGCTATCGCCTCAAGATCACGTCTGACCTCGTAGAGTGAATGCTCCCACTCAGCCACACCATCCACTGCGGCGAGATGAAAGCGCAACTCGGCGATGTGGCCGTTGGACATCCGCAAGCTCAACAGAATGTCGCGGTAGCCGCTGAACTGTGGACGCATGAACCGATCCTTGATGTTGACCACGACGATTCCGAACCTGCTCGACAACTCCTTCAGGGCTTCATATACGTCATCGAGATGCTGAAACTCAACCTTTGCGGCAGCGAGATCCTTGAGCTTTGAGGCGTCGTTCTCGTACTCGACGAGCTTGTCCAAGACTCGCTGGTGACCCTTCGGCGCTCTCCGCCAGCCAGCTCGACCACGGCCTTCCGCTAGGTCCGAGGCTAGAATGTTGAGCTCCTGCTGCGCCTCCTCAGCGTGAGCAAGTAAACGTGACACGTATCCGTTTCGATATTCCTCGTCGTGCCGTCGAGACAGATCAAATCCCGCCTGATAGGCAGGCTGACGAGAGGCCGACATCCGAAGAGAAAGCGCCGTCTGAGCTTCAGTCAGTCTGGTGGGGATAGGCATTGGCCCGTCCTCGACCAGAGGCGCGACTTGCCGGGTGGCGAGGTCCTCGGCCACCGCACCCAGGACCTCCAAAGCTTGCGGGTTAGCGGCGAGGTGGTGCAGGGTCAACGGGCGTGCTGTCAGCGAGTTGGCCAGTTCGGGCGTTGCCAGGATCATGCGGGCGAGGTCTGGTCGCTGCGCCAACTGCCGGACGAGCGTCTCGGCGAGCATCCGCTGTCCGTCGGGCGGGTTTCGCCAGGTCTCGTCGAGCATCCGCACGACCCTCGGATCACCGAGCAGCCTCGCCACGTCTGCCGCGCCGGACTCGTCCAGGTGCGGGACGAGTCGTTGGATCGTCGGGGCGTCTGCGTGTGCGGAAATCTCCGCAGGGCTCAGACCAGCGTTGAGGACGCCGTCGAGGTCCGCGCCACTGGACAGCAACTCCTGCACCCGATTGGCAGAGCGTCCCGGCGGCGGCTGATCGGCCGCCCGCTGCGCTTCCTCATCGGGACGGGGTGCAGCGGGTTCCGGCGGTTGATCGCTGGTCCCGGGTGGCGGTCCCGGGTGCTCGGCAGATCCAGGCCCATCGAGCAGGTGCATCCGGTTGATGTACGGGTCGCCGTACCCCTGCTCCTCGTCGGGCACCGGAGGGTGGTCGGGCAGGTCAGGATGGACGCTGAACCGTCCCCGCGCCAGCCCGCCCAGCGGCATCGGGCGGCCGTCCCTGTCGAGCACCAACGCGTCGACGCCGACGACGTTGTCGGGGTGTCTGCGACCGACGTGGGCATAGAGCGGGCGGTCCTGAACCGCTCCTCCCTGCGGGTCGAGGTAGAGCACCGTACCGTTCTGGTTGAGCGCCACCCAGGCGTGCGAGCCGCCGTCCTCCCACTCGGTGATCAGGAAGGCGTAGCTGCCGTGACCGCCGAGGATGAGCTGGTCATGCAGGTTGCGGTAGCCCCGTTCGACGGACTGGCGCAAGGCTGCCGGCCCCGGCGTGGCACCCTCGTCGAGCGCGAACAGCTTCTGGAAGCGTCCGCCGGTGACCTCCTCGACCCGGCCGGGTCCACCGGACTCGCCGTTGACCGGACGCCGGATGTCGCCCTGCAGGTAGCCGTCGAAGGTACGGGGCGCGGACACCCTGGGCCGGCCGTGCAACCACGTCTCGTACAGGGACAGGGTGCAGTCCAGGCAGTTGATGCCCCGGGTCGGGTCGGCCTGCGGCCCACCGTCGTTGGCCAGCGCGAACCACCCACCCTGCCGGGGATCGGCGGTACGCACGACACTGCCGTCCGGATGGCGAGGCATCGCCCGTTCGAGGTCCGTCTGGTGCAGGGCGAGCGGAGGCCGTAGCCCGCCGAACTGCCCGTACCGACGAGAACGGTCGATGGGCGGCGGGTCGTCGTCGCCGGTCAGCGCCGACCGGTCCCCCGTCTCGACCCCACCGACCGCCAACTCGGCCACATCGTCGTTGATTCGGGAGAAGTCAGCCGCATCCTCTACGAAGACCGCCTGTGGGACCACCCTGCCGGCAAGGATGTCCACAGCGAGATCCCGTTGGCCGTTCGCGTCACGCTGTGCCTGGTTGGCAATCCCTTGGAACCAGTTGGCCAGCGCCGATCGGCCCTCGCGCCTGAGTTCGAAGCCTCGACGGGCAGCACGTTGCGCGACTGTCTCGTGCCTGCGGGCCGCCTTCTTTCTGCGGGTCGCTGCGTCCGTGCGCCGCCGGTCTTCGAACCAGTGTCGCTGCGACTCGAAGTAGCCCTGATAACGGCGCCGTTCGAGCGCTTCCCGTTCAGCCGCCCACCTGGCGGCGTACCACTGGGGTGTCCTCGGGCGAGGTGGCTCGTCGCTCTCGGGCGGCACCGGGGCGACCGGCTGCGTGGCCGACGGGTTTGTCGGCCTGGGTGCCAGCGCATCCAGAAGTGGAAGCCGCCTGCCACCCTCTCGGTCAGCCCCGCCATTGTCGACGGCGGGCGTCCCCGCCTCGCGGGCAGCCGGCGGGACATCGGACCCCGTAACTGGTGGAGCGCCGTGAGCCATTGAATTCGCCGTCGGTGTCGACCCGAGCGAGACACCGGCTGCTGGTCCGGGTGAGGTGGCGGTCGAGATCGTCCGTCCCGGGTGGAAATCGGATGCCGGCGTCGACACCGCAGCGGCTCCCACCGGCGGTACGACGGATGCCGTCAGGTTTCCAGTCGGGTTGCCCTGAGCAGTTTCGACGCCACGAGGTGCGGCGACTGCAGCGGCCGTCGTCGTCGCGGCCTCGGCGGGTCGGGCTACCGAGAGCGGGGAGGCCGCCTGGTCGGCGGTGACCGACAACAGCGTGGGACTCGACGCTACCGACTCTGCAATCGGCGCCGCAGCAGCGGCTACCAGCGGACGGACAGCAGATTCGTGCCCTGCGGGAGGCGTTGCCGAGTTCGGGCCCGCCTGCCCGTCGAACGGGCTGACGCCAGCAGTTGTCCGGCTGTCGTCAGTCGCCGCCAGCGCGTCGCGCAGCTGGGGCGTCTCGACCACAACGTCTCGCACCCCACCGGCTACGACGGTCGGGGCGGCCGGCGCGGCGTCGCGCTGCTCGGGAACGCCCGCGGACAACGTCCGCTCGTGACCTTCTACCTGAACCGGCGGTGGTGGGATCGGGAAGTCGGCGGACACCTGGAAAGCCTCGGCCAGCGAGTGCAGCCGACCGTCGAGTCGGGCGTGCAGCGCGGCATCCGCCTGGCCGGTCGCCGAGCCGCTGACCCCGGAGACGGCGGCCCGGGTCGCATCCTCCAGCGACATCGCTCCCTGGCCGGTGGCCAGGCCCGCCGCGCCCTCCGCGAGCACCTCACCGGTCATCTCGCGGCCGAAGTGCTCACCGATCCGGGCCCCACGCCCGGTGGCATGCCGCCCGAGGCCCGCCAGCGGCGCGACCGCGCCGCCGGCCAGCCCACCGAGCGCCGACGCACCGAGATCGGCGAGGTCAAGGCCGTGCCGCCTTCCGGTGGAGTTCTGGTACGCCTGCGTCGCCAGACTGACGCCGGCCTCCTCACCCGCCTCGAACACGCCCCCCTTGAGCGCCCGCTTGCCGAGCCCGCGCATCCCGTCCCTGGCCACCTCCTTGGCGGCCCGCTCGCCCGCTTCCTTGAGGCCCTGCCGCAGCGCCTTCTTGGCCAGTTGGGCCATCAGCCGACGGAAGATCTGCTGGACCACCAGCCGGCTGGCGGTGACCGCCGCACCGGCTGCGGGCGAGGCGGCCCCGGCGGTGAGCGCGGCGGCGACGGCGAGCGCCAGCAGCTCCACGACCAGGATGCCGAGTTCGATCCACACCTCGAGCTTGGCGGCCTCGATGTCGCAGCCGCACTCCTCGACCAGCCGGCCCAGATCGGTGCTGACCGCGAGCAGCACCGGCAACGGGGCCTCGTCGCCCTCGGCCAACCTCCGCCAGGCAGCCTCGAACGCCTCGGGCACCGCCCCGACCCCGCCGTATCCGCTGCGTACCTCGGTGGCGGCGACGACCGCGTCGTCGCGCGGGCCGGCCAGGGCACCCGCCACGGCATACCACTGGTCGGCGAGGTCCCAGACGGCGCGTTCGTTCCCCTCCGGCCATTCCACGCCGACCACCCAGTCGAGCGCCTCGTAGGCCCAGCCCGGCAGATCCCACGGGCTGTAGTCGAGGGGGTGCGGGATCGGGCTCGGCAGCACGCTCACGACTCTTCCCCGCAGTTCAGCGTCGGCGGTCGCGGGGGGCGGTCACCCCGTCGAGGCGTCGGCCGCTCACCGCGTCGGTCTGCACGTTGGCGTCGACCGAGGTGACCACGTCGGTGCCGAGCCCTTCCAACGACCGGCCGAGGCCGGCCCAGGCACGCAGCAACGTCTCCTCGTATGACCGGTAGCTCTTCTCGAAGGCCGCGCCGATGTCGTCCCGGCCCCACGGGCGGGCGTCGCTGGCTGCCGCGATCTCGCCGCCGAGGGCGGCGCGTCGGGCCGACATCGACTCGCCGGCCAGGTGCAGATCGCTGCCGCCCCGCCGGGCCCGGCCCGGATCGAGCCAGAGCTGCCCCTCAGTCATGCCGCTCCCCCTCCCGCCGGAGCAACGCGTCGGCCCGCCCGAGCAGCGCGCCGAAATCCCCCGTACGCAGGAACTCCACCGACCCCGACCCGGCCGGCAGGTGCGCGGCGACCAACTCCTGGGTGGCCGTCGCTGCGGCGGCGGTGGCCCGGTGCACGGTCGTGGTGATCTTCCGGCTCAACGCCTGGTGATCGCGGTCGTGATAGACGGCACCGGTCAGTTCCACCGAGATCAGCTCACCCCGTGCGCCCACGGTCGCGGTGACCTGGCCGTCGTCCGAACGCTCGGTGATCCGCAGCTCGGCCAGCTCGGACCGGAGGTCGTCCATGCCGGACCGCAACCGCCGGTACTGGCCGTACACCTCGTCGAACCGCGCCCGGAGCGCCTGGTTCGTGTCCCGGTCCACCTTCTCGGTCAAGGCCACCCCTCCCCGGTCACCGTCAGTCAGGCGAACCATACCGGGCGCCACGATTCCGTGGGGTCCGGTAGTTTCGGGCCGTGATCGATCGCCAACAGGCCGAGCAGCTCGCCGACGTGTGGGCCCGGCGTGACTCGCAGCGCCTCGGCTACGAGTGCCGGGCCACGCTCGACGAATTCGACCTCGGCTACGTGATCCGGTCGACCGTCGACCGCGCGGTCGACACGAACCCCGGCGACCTGCCGACCACCGTCATCGACAAGGAGACCGGCGAGGTCACCACCTGGCCCCGCGTGCCGGCGGCCACGGTGCAGCAGATGTACCGCCGTAGCCGGCCGACCGGTGTCCCCGCACCTCGGACCGTCGACCCGGCCAGCCTGCTGCTGCGCGAGATCCGCCGCCTGTCGACGCCCGCCACCACCGCGCACCTGACCCTCGAGGGCCGTACCCACATCGGCCACGGCGTCAAGGGCGACGTGGAGCTGCGGCACCACCCGCTGGTCCGGGCCTACCTCGACGAGTTGTCCCCGGGGCACCTGGTGCGCGGTGGAGACCGGCACGCCGAACTGATCGTGGTCTCCGACGTCCTCCACGAGTACGACCACCGCCGCGCCGCCGCCGGCCAGCCCCCGCTGACCATGCGCGAGGCGGAGTCGCTGCTCTTCGCGACCGGGCTGGACGTGTTCCTGGTCCGCGAACCCGGCGATCCGAACGCTGGCCCAGCCGAACGCCCGTGTGACTCCTGCGTCAACTTCCTGGTGCACTTCGGCGTCATCGGGTGGTCGGAGCTGGCGTTGACCCAGGAGTGGCGGCCCGATCCAGCGGTGGCCCCCGAAGTGGACCGCTTCGTCACCGAGGTCGCTCACGCGCTGGTTGATGGGGGCTGGCAGCCAACCCGGGGCGACGAAGACCTGGCGAGAATGGCCATCCTGGAAGCCCGCGAGCTGAACCTCGGACACCCTGAGCTCCCTGCGGCCCTGGACGCGTTGGCTCGCTTCCCCTCGTTGGAGAGCAGTCGGCGGGGTCCGGGGCGGCAGGTGTGGATATCCCGGTTCTCCATCGATCCCGTGCACGCCGCGTACACCGTCGACACCCTGGCGGACTTCGGTGCCGTGCTCGGCGTGCGGCTCTTCCCGATCGGCGCGGAGCACCCGGACGGCATCCTGGCCGTCGACGAGCACGGCCGGGTCTTCGCGCTGGACCAGGCCGGTGAGTGGTTTCTCGGCGACGACATCGACGCCGCGCTGACCACCCTGCTCCTCGGCCTCGCCCCGTCCCGGGTCCGTGACGACGGCACCTGGTAAAGCCGGGCACCTCCCCGTCATCGCCCCGGTCGGTACCGAGCTACAGCTGCACCCCGGTCAGCACCAGCACCCGCGGCTCGGTGTAGTCCTCCATCGCCGACCGCACCCCTTCCCGGCCTACCCCGCTGCCCTTGACACCCCCGTACGGCATCTGGTCGGCCCGGTACGACGGCACGTCGCCCACGATCACCCCGCCCACCTCCAACACCCGCGCGGCGGTGAACGCCACGTCGAGGCGGTGGGTGAACACCCCGGCCTGCAAGCCGTACGCCGAGTCGTTGACGGCGGCGAAGGCGGCGGCGTCGCTGGCAGCCTTCGCGACCACCAGCACCGGCCCGAAGACCTCCTCGGCGCAGACCTTCGCCGACGACGGCACTCCGGTCAGTACGGTGGGCGGGTAGCTGGTGCCGTCGCGTCGGCCGCCGACCTCCACGGTAGCCCCGGCGGCGACGGCCTCGTCCACCCACGCCTCGACCCGCTGGGCGGCCTCGACGGAGACCAGCGGCCCCACGTCGGTCGACTCCGCGGCCGGGTCGCCGGTGCGCAGTTCCGCGACGGCGGCCACCAACCGGGGCAGAAAGTCGTCGTAGTGCCGTTCGTGCACGAGGACTCGCTGCACGGCGATGCAGGACTGCCCGGCCTGGTAGTTGGCGAAGGTGGCGATCCGCTGCGCGGCGAAGGTCAGGTCCTCGTCGGCCGCCCAGTCCTCGCAGATCACCGCCGCCGCGTTGCCGCCCAACTCCAGGGTGACGTGCTTCTCCGGCACCTGGCGGCGGATCGCCGCGCCGACCGGCCCGGAACCGGTGAACGAGACGACCGGCAGTCGGGGTTCGGTGACCAGTTCGGCGGCGCGGTCGTTGGGCAGCGGCAGCACCGAGAACATTCCGGCCGGCAGTTCCGTGCCGGCCAGGATCTCGCCGAGCAGCAGCGCGGACAGCGGTGTCGCCGGGGCGGGCTTCACGATGATCGGCACACCCACCGCGAGGGCCGGGGCGACCTTGTGCGCCACCAGGTTCAGCGGGAAGTTGAACGGGGCGATGCCCAGCACCGGGCCACGGGGCGCCCGCCGGACCAGGGCGATCCGTCCGGTCGCGGCCGGGTCGGTGTCGAGGCGCTGCAACTCGCCGGAGAACCGTCGGGCCTCCTCGGCCGCCCAGCGGAACGTCGACACGGCCCGCCCCACCTCGGCCCGCGCCCACCTGATCGGTTTGCCGTTCTCGGCGGTGATCAGGTCGGCCACCTCGGCCGCCCGCTCGGCGAGCTGTCGCGAGACGTGGTCCAGGGCCGCCGCCCGCACGTGCGCGGGCAGAGCCGCGGCCTCCGCCGCCACCCGGGCCGCCGCCGCGACCGCGGCCTCGACCTGGTCGGGCGTGGCCCAGGTGGTACGCCCCACCGCCCGTCCGTCGTACGGGTGGGTGACGGTCAGCTCGTCGTCGCCGTGGACGGCACGACCGGCGACCCAGAAGGCTCTCGGCTCCACATCGGCAGCGTAGACGACCCAAGGTCGCACGGAAACAGTCGCTCAAGCCCTTGTCTGCCGCGAATTCAGTGGCCAAGATGGCAGTCAGATTGCGATTACCTCCGCTGACCTGACTCCCGGCCACCCCTGGAGAGACCTCACCATGAGCGACCAGCAGCTGCGCAACTTCGTCGATGGCGCATACGTCGACCCGGTGGACGGCGGTTACGCCGACCTGATCGACCCCTGCACGGGTGACGTCTTCGCCCAGGCACCCGTATCCGGGGCGGCGGACGTGGACGCGGCGATGCGGGCCGCCGCCACCGCCTTCGAGACCTGGCGGGACACCACTCCGGGCGAGCGGCAGAAGGCGATGCTGAAGCTCGCCGACGCGGTGGAGTCCCGGGCCGCCGAGCTGGTCGACGCGGAGGTACGCAACACCGGCAAGCCCCGTCAGCTCACCGCCGAGGAGGAGCTGCCGCCGGCGGTGGACCAGTTCCGCTTCTTCGCCGGGGCGGCCCGGCTGCTGGAGGGCCGCTCGGCCGGGGAGTACCTGGCCGGGCACACCTCGTACGTGCGGCGCGAGCCGATCGGCGTCTGCGCACAGGTCACCCCGTGGAACTACCCGCTGATGATGGCGGTCTGGAAGATCGCCCCGGCGCTGGCGGCCGGCAACACCGTGGTGTTGAAGCCGTCGGACACCACGCCGGTGTCGACGCTGCTGCTGGCCGAGATCGCCGCCGAGTTCTTCCCGCCGGGGGTGTTCAACGTGGTCTGTGGCGACCGGGACACCGGTCGTACCCTGGTGGCGCACCCGACCCCGCAGCTGGTGTCGATCACCGGCTCGACCCGGGCGGGCATGGAGGTCGCCTCCGCCGCCGCGCCGGACCTCAAGCGGACCCACCTGGAGCTGGGTGGCAAGGCCCCGGTGGTGGTCTTCGACGACGCGGACGTGGCGGCGGCGGCCGAGGCGATCGCGGTGGGTGGCTACTTCAACGCCGGCCAGGACTGCACCGCCGCGACCCGGGTGCTGGTCGGCCCCGGGGTCCACGACGACTTCGTGGCGGCCCTCGCCGAGCAGGCCCGCAACACCAGGACCGGCGCCCCGGACGACGCCGACGTGCTCTACGGCCCGTTGAACAACGCCAACCAGCTCGCCCGGGTCAGCGGCTTCGTCGACCGGCTGCCCGACCACGCCAGCCTGCACACCGGCGGGGCCCGGGTGGGCGAGCGCGGCTACTTCTACTCCCCCACCGTGGTCTCCGGGGTACGCCAGGCCGACGAGATCATCCAGCAGGAGGTGTTCGGCCCGGTCATTACCGTGCAGCGGTTCACCGACGAGGACGAGGCGGTGCGCTGGGCCAACGGCGTCGACTACGGCCTGTCCGCCTCGGTCTGGACGAAGGACCACAGCCGGGCGATGCGGATGACCCGCCGCCTCGACTTCGGCTGTGTATGGGTGAACACCCACATCCCGTTCGTGTCGGAGATGCCGCACGGTGGCTTCAAGCACTCCGGGCACGGCAAGGACCTGTCGGTCTACAGCCTGGAGGACTACACCCGGATCAAGCACGTCATGCACCACATCGAGGGCTGACC
The DNA here is from genome assembly GCF_044548625.1 of Micromonospora sp. NPDC051925. Classification (NCBI taxonomy): domain Bacteria; kingdom Bacillati; phylum Actinomycetota; class Actinomycetes; order Micromonosporales; family Micromonosporaceae; genus Micromonospora; species Micromonospora sp. NPDC051925. Next base: position 62,183 of record NZ_JBIUCH010000026.1, read on the forward strand.
GGTGAGCGCGAGGAGTGAGCCGGGTCTGCGAGCCCCGCAGCCGCGAACGGAGGGTGACGCCGTGCCGGGTTCGGAGGAGCTGCACAAGCGGCGGGGCGCGGCGGTGGCCAGGGGTGTCGGCAGCGTCATCAGCTCCTACGTGGACACCGCGAGCGGCGGCACCATCACCGACGTCGACGGGCGGGAGTGGATCGACTTCGCCGCCGGCATCGCGGTCACCAGCGTCGGCAACTCCGCCCCGCGCGTGGTCGAGGCGGTACGGGCCCAGGTCGAACGGTTCACCCACACCTGCTTCATGGTCGCGCCGTACGAGTCGTACGTGGCGGTGTGCGAGCAGCTCAACGCGCTGACCCCGGGCACGTTCGAGAAGCGTTCGGCGCTGTTCAACTCGGGTGCCGAGGCGGTCGAGAACGCCGTGAAGGTCGCCCGGCACGCCACCGGACGGCAGGCGGTGGTGGCCTTCGACCACGCCTACCACGGTCGGACCAACCTGACCATGGCGTTGACCGCGAAGAACATGCCGTACAAGCACCGGTTCGGGCCGTTCGCCGGTGAGGTCCACCGGGTGCCGATGTCGTACCCGCTGCGCGACGGCGGTTTGTCCGGGGCGGAGGCGGCGGCACGGGCGATCGACACGGTGGAGAAGCAGGTCGGGGCGGAGAACGTGGCCGCGCTGCTGATCGAGCCGATCCAGGGCGAGGGCGGTTTCGTCGTACCGGCGGCGGGTTTTCTACCGGCGCTGCGACAGTGGGCGACGGCGGCCGGGGTGGTCCTCGTCGCCGACGAGATCCAGACCGGCTTCTGCCGTACCGGCGACTGGTTCGCCTGCGACCACGAGGGGGTCGTGCCGGACCTGGTGACCCTGGCGAAGGGCATCGCGGGTGGGCTGCCGCTGGCGGCGGTGACCGGCCGGGCGGAGCTGATGGACGCGGTGCACGTCGGCGGCCTCGGCGGCACCTACGGCGGCAACCCGATCGCCTGCGCGGCGGCCCTGGCGAGCATCGAGACCATGCGGGAGCTGGACCTGGCCGCCGCCGCCCGGCGGATCGGGTCGGTGCTGGGCGACCGGCTGCGCGCCATCGCCGCCCGCGACCCCCGGATCGCCGAGGTACGCGGCCGGGGCGCGATGCTCGCCGTGGAGCTGGTCCGGCCGGGCACCCTGGTCCCGGACCCGGCCGCCGCCGCAGCCGTCTCGGCGGCCTGCCACGCGGCCGGTCTGCTCACCCTCACCTGCGGCACGTACGGCAACGTGTTGCGGTTCCTGCCGCCGCTGGTGATCTCCGACGACGAGTTGACCCGTGGAATGGACATCCTGGACGCGGCCTTCGGCTGACCTGGCCCACCACCCAGCAGGGGCCGGTGGCACACCACCGGGCACCCGACCCCACAACGCTGTCCCGTGTCGCGCCCCGGGCGGGGGTCGGCGCGCTCGTCCGGCTCGTCGGTCGCCGGCCGCATCGCCACCCCGCCCGCGTGCGGGACGGTCAGCGCAGCAGCTCGACCACGTTGCGCCGGACCAGGTTCTTGCCGGGCTCCCGGACCAGGTCCATCGCGGCGGCGTTGAGCAGCACACAACTGCCCGACGGCCCGGTCACCGTCACCGTCGCCACCTTCCCGTTGTCCAGATTCGTCACCCGCAACCGTGTCCCCACCGGGAACCGGTCACTCGTCGCGGCGGGTTCCCCACCCTCGGCCGAGAAGGTGATCGACCCACTGCACGCGCTGGGCCGGGCAGCCGCGCTGACCGATGGCCGAATCGGTGGCTGGGCGGCGGGCGGCTGGGCGGCGCCGGGCCGGGTCTCGCCGGGGGCGGGTGCCGCCGGGGCGGCACCGTCGAAGCGCTCCACCACGTTGCGTCGGATCACGTTCTTGCCGGGCTCCCGGACCAGGTCCATCGCGGCGGCGTTGAGCAGCACACAACTGCCCGACGGCCCGGTCACCGTCACCGTCGCCACCTTCCCGTTGTCCAGATTCGTCACCCGCAACCGTGTCCCCACCGGGAACCGGTCACTCGTCGCGGCGGGCCCCCCGCCCTCGGCCGAGAAGGTGACCGACCCGGAGCAGAGGCTCGGCCGGGTGGGCGTGGTGTCGGCGAATCCGAACCCGGTCCCCACCGCGACCACGGCCGTGGCGACCACCGCCACCCCCGCCGCCAGCACGTGCTTGCGCTGCACCTTCACCACGTCTCCCCTCCATGACCCCGTCTTCCTCATCACCCTGCCCCCGCAGATACGGCCCCCACCCCCACCCGGTTCACCCCACCCCCCAAACCCCCCCGTCCCGCCGCCCCCACCCCCACTATGGATCATGGAGTTGTGGTGGGGGATTAGCCCTATTGATGCCCAATGCTGGGCACCACAACTCCATGATCGACAGGTCAGGCGTGGAGGAGGGCTGCGATTTGGGTGGTTATGCGGGAGGGGTGGTGGTAGAGGTCGAGGGCTGTGTAGTGGCGCATGCGCCAGCCTTGGGCGGACAACCAGTTCATTCGGGTGCGGTCGTGGCGGAGACGGTCACGGTCGAGGTGGGAAAGGCCGTCGTACTCGATGCCGATCCGTAGGCGCCGATAGCCGAGGTCCAGGCGGTACCGCAGGAATCCGGCCTCGTCCGGAACCCAGAGTTGTGGCTCAGGCGCGGGCAGTCCACCGTCGATCAGGACGAGCCGTAGTTGACTCTCCTGCCGGCACTCCGCCCTCGGGTCGGCGAGCCGCACCAACTGCCGCGCCTGGCCCACGCCGCGCAGCCGTGCGTGCCGCGCCAGCTCGGCACATAGCTCCTCAGGCCGGCAGACGCCGGTGCGCAGGCACAGATCGAGGAACGGTAGTGCGTCCATCCGGGGGAGCGTCCGGGCCAGATCCACCGCGCACCGCTCGGCGGGAGCGCACGGCAGCCCGGCCACCAGAACAGGATCGGGTACGGCAAGCACCGACTGGTGCGCCACCACACCACGGATCTGCGGCACCCGCCCGCCAGCCGGCACGATCACATGAAGGTCCTCGCAGCGCAGGGCACCGAACCCGTGCAGCCCCGCACCGGAATGGAAGCCGACGACAGCACCCTCCGGCAGCCGACGGAAAAGTGCTCGCCACCGAACGTCCTCCTCCCCCGCCGGCCCGTAGACACCTCGGCACCACCGCCGAAGCCCACCACCACCGACCTCCCGCCTGATCACCTCCCGGCTCCACCCGCCCGACACCAACTCCGAGTACCGAAGAAGCTCCCCGCTCACACCCACCAACCCTGCCCATCACCCCCTCCCCGATCCACCCCCTGTGGACAACCCCCCACCCCTGTGCACAACCCCCCACCCCACCCCCCACCGTGCTACCCCACTCCACCCCACCCCCACCATCCCCACCTCATCCCCACCCCCTCCGCGTCGATCATGGAGTTGTGGCGGGTGAAATGCGGCATCTAGCTACTTTTGGAGGCACCACAACTCCAAGATCGACGGGGCGGGGGCAGGCCCGCAACGCGGGGCGGGGGCAGGCCCGCAACGCGGGGCGGGGGGGCTTTGGGGGTTGGGAGGGGTGCGAGTGGGGCGGGGCCTGCAGGGGGTGGGCGGGTCAGCGTTCGTCTAGGTGCCAGGGTGAGCCGTAGGCGGTGAGCAGGGCTAGGAACGGGCGTGGGGGCAGGGCCTCCGGGCCGAGCACGCCGGTGCCGGACCACTCGCCGGTGGCCAGCAGTTCCAGCGCCACCACCGGGTTGATCGCGGTCTGCCAGACCACCGCCTGGTGGCCGTACTCCCGCATGGACCACTCGTTGTCGACCACGTGGTAGAGGTAGACCCGGCGGGGCCGGCCGTCGACCCCGGTGCCGGTGACGTACGTGCCGGCGCAGGTCTTGCCGCGCATCCGGTCGCCGAGGGTGGCCGGGTCGGGCAGGCTGGCGGCGACCACGTCGCGGGGCGAGACCTGTACGCCACGCACCGACACGGGGGTGGTCGAGTCGAGGCCGACCTTGTGCAGCGCCTTCAGCACCTCGATGAACTCGTTTCCGAGGCCGTACTTGAAGGTGACCCGGCTGGCCTTCACCCAGCGCGGGATCAGCAGCACCTCCTCGTGCTCGACGTTGACGCACTCGACCGGGCCGATGCCGGCCGGGAAGTCGAAGATCTCCGGTTCGCTGAACGGCTCGGTGGTGTACCAGCCCCGGTCCTTCTCCCAGATCACCGGCGGGTTCAGGCACTCCTCGATGGTGGTCCAGATGGAGAACGACGGGGCGAAGTCGTACCCGTCGACGGTGAGGTTCGCGCCGTCGCGGATGCCGATCTCGTCGATCTCGGCGAAGAGTTCGTCGGCGGCGTACCGGGCGAACACGTCGGACAGGCCCGGCTCGACGCCGATGCCGCACAGCGCCAGCCGGCCGGCGTCGGCCCAGGCGGAGGCGGCGGCGAACTGCGCGTCGCCGAGCTTCACCCCGGTCTGTGTGTGGGGCCGGGCCGGGTGCGGATGGGACAGCGACATCGCCATGTCCAGGTAGTCGGCCCCGGCGGCGAACGCCCCGTCGAAGATCGGCATGACGTAGCGCGGGTCGACCGCATTGAGCACGTGGGTGATCCGGTGTTCCCGGCAGAGCGCAGCGACCGCGTCCGGTGTGGCGGCGTCGACCCGCGCGGCGACGAACCGGTCGCCGTGCCCGGCGACGGCCCGCTCGGCCCGGGTGAGGTCATGGTCGGCGACGACGACGGTGTCGAAGAAGGAGCGGCGGGCGGCGATGGCGACGGCGGCGGAGCCGACCCCGCCGGCGCCGACGAGCAGGATACGCATCAGGAATCGAACCCCAAACCAAGACGATCGAGCGTACGGAGCCAAGGGTTGCGCCGGCCCTCGTGCAGGTCGGCGCGGGCCAGCGCCCGGCCGGTAGGCCGGAGGGTCATGACGGGCCTGTCGCCCGCCGGCCGGGCGGGGCGGGCGGGAGTGCGGCGCGTCGGGACCGTCGGCCACGTAGCGAGCTGAGCCCGACGAGCAGCAGCGCGATCCCGAACATCGCCGTGCCGATGACGTTGACCTGCGGTGGGATGCCCCGCTGGGCGGCACCCCAGACGTACATGGGGAAGGTGACGGTGGTGCCGGCGTTGAAGTTCGTGACGATGAAGTCGTCGAAGCTGAGCGAGAAGGCGAGCAGCGCGGCGGCGACGATGCCGGGAAGCACCAGCGGCAGGGTGATCAGCCGGAAGGTCTGCCACTCACTGGCGTAGAGGTCCATCGCGGCCTCCTCCAGCCGCCGGTCCATCCCGGCGAGCCGGGCCTTGACCGTGACCACCACGAACGACACGCAGAACATCACGTGCGCGATGACGATGGTCCAGAAGCCCTGCGGCACACCGGCGGAGACGAAAAGGGCAAGCAGCGAGGTGCCCAGCACCAGCTCCGGGGTCGCCATCGGCAGGAAGATCAACAGGTTGATCCCGCTGCGCCCCCGGAACCGGTGCCGGACCAGGGCGAACGCCATCAGGGTGCCGATCAGGGTGGCGCCGACGGTGGCGATGAACCCGATCTGCACGCTGCGGACCACCGCGTCGCACATCTCGGAGGTGGCGCAGGGTTGCCGCCAGTTGTCCAGGGTGAACTCGTTGAAGTCGTACGACAGCCGGCTGGACGGCCGGTTGAAGGAGAGGCCGGCGACCACGGCGATCGGCAGGAACAGGTAGCCGAGCACCAGCAGGGCGACGATCATCACCCACCGGTCGGCCAACCACCGGGACACCCTCACGGACCGGCCGTCACTCGCGACTGCGGGGCTCCGCTTCGCTGCACTCCTCGCGCTCATCAGAGCACCTCTTCCGTGCCGGCGCGGCGCAGGTAGCCGAAGACCACTGCGAGGATCGCCGCCATCAGCAGGAACGACAGGGCGGCGCCCTGCGGGTAGTCGAGCCGGACCAGGAACGCCGAGTCGATGACGTTGCCGATCATGTACTCGTTGGGGGTGCCGAGCAGTTCGGCGTTGATGTAGTCGCCGGTCGCCGGGATGAAGAAGAGCAGGGTGCCGGCGATCAGGCCGGGCATCGACAGCGGCAGGGTGACCTTCCGGAAGGCGTGCAGCGGGCTGGCGTACAGGTCGCTGGCCGCCTCCAGCAGCCGGTAGTCGAGCCGTTCCAGGCTCGCGTACAGCGGCAGCACCAGGAAGGGCAGGAAGTTGTACGTCAACCCGAGCACCACCGCGACCGGGGTGGCGAGCAGGCGGCCGTCCGGGCCGAGCAGGTGTACGTCGCGCAGCAGCCCGACCAGGGCCCCGTTGTCCGACAGGATGGTCTTCCAGGCCAGGGTGCGCACCAGGAAGCTGGTGAACATCGGGGCGACCACGCAGACCAGCAGCAGGTTCTTCCACCGGCCGGCCTTCTGCGCGATCGCGTACGCCAGCGGGTAGCCCATCAGCAGGGCCAGCACCAGCGCGGCCCCGGCGTAGCCGAACGACCGGGCGAACTGCGGCCAGTACGCCTGCAACGCGTCCGGGTAGTTGCCGAACGCCCAGGTCAGCACGTACCCGGTGGAGAGCGAACCGGTCGGGTCGTAGAGGCTGGCGGCGGCGAGTTGGAGCAGCGGCACGACGAAGAACACGAGCAGCCAGGCCGCGCCGGGCAGCAACAGCAGGTACGGCAGCAGCCGGTGCCGCCCGCGCCGGGGCGGCGGCGGTGTCGCCGCCGGTGGGGATCCGCCGGAGACGTGCGCCAGCGCGGTCACGACGGTGTTCCGACCGGCGCGTCGAGCAGCCCGGCGGTGCGGTCGTCCTGGCCCGGTACGCGGGGCAGCAGGAAGGCGTGCCGAGGGTTCCAGTGGGCCACCACCGACGCGCCGACCGGGTGCTGCCCGCCGACGCCGCTGTTCGCCGCGAACGCGGACAGTTCGCTGCCCCACCCGGTACGCACCAGGTACTGGGTGCTCACCCCCACGTAGGAGGCGTCGGTGACCACGCCCGCGACGTGCTGGTGGCCGGCGGGCACCTGGTCGGCGGTGTCGACCAGGTGCAGCTTCTCGGGACGTACCCCCAGGTAGACGGGGCCCCGGTCGGAGCGGGCGCGGCCGGCGGGCACCGAGAAGCGGGTGCCGTGCGCGGTGACCGGCACCTCGGACCCGGCCGGGCCGGCGGCCTCGGCGGCGAGCAGGTTGGACTGGCCGAGGAAGCTCGCCACGAACGCGGTGGCCGGATACTCGTAGAGGTCGGCCGGTGCGCCGAGCTGCTCGATCCGCCCGGCGTTCATCACCGCGACCGTGTCGGCCATCGTCATGGCCTCCTCCTGGTCGTGGGTGACGTGCACGAAGGTGATGCCGACCTCGGTCTGGATGCGCTTCAGCTCGATCTGCATCTGCCGGCGCAGCTTCAGGTCGAGCGCGCCGAGCGGCTCGTCGAGCAGCAGCACCTGCGGGTGGTTGATCAGGGCGCGGGCCAGCGCGACCCGCTGCTGCTGGCCGCCGGAGAGCTGAGCCGGGCGACGCCGGCCGTAGCCGTCGAGCTGCACCAGCGACAGCATCCGCCGGACCTGGTCGTCGACCCTGCGGATGCCCCGCCGCCGCAGTCCGAAGGCCACGTTCTCGGCGATGTCCAGGTGCGGGAAGAGCGCGTAGCTCTGGAAGACCGTGTTGACCGGCCGTTTGTACGGCCGCAGCCGGGCGATGTCCCGGTCGCCGAGGAGCACCTGCCCGCTGGTGGGCTCCTCCAGGCCGGCGATCATCCGCAGGGTGGTCGTCTTGCCGCAGCCGGACGCCCCGAGCAGGGCGAAGAAGGAGCCCTGCGGGACGGTCAGGCTGAGGTCGTCGACGGCGGTGAAGACGCCGAACCGCTTGGTCAGGTGGGCCAGCCGAAGATCGCCGGCGGGTGACTCGTGGGCCATCCCGATCACGCGCCGATGACCTGCTGGAACTTGGACTCGTACTCTTTCTCCTGCTTCTCGTCCAGGGCCATGAAGACCTTGGACTTCGCCAGCAGGGCGTCGTCCGGGAAGACCAGCGGGTTGGCGGCCAGCTCCGGGTCGATCTTCTCCATCTCCGCCTGGGCGCCCTTGACCGGGCAGATGTAGTTGACGGCCGCGGCGAGTTTCGCGGCCACCGCCGGTTGGTAGTAGTAGTCGATCAGCGCTTCGGCGTTGCCCCGGTGGGTGGCCTTGTTCGGCACCAGCATGTTGTCGCTGAACAGCATCACCCCCGAGTCCGGCGCGACGAACTTGACCTTGGGGTTGTCGCCGGCCAACTGGATCACGTCGCCGGACCAGCCGACGCACGCGGCGATGTCACCCTTGGCCAGGTCGGGGGCGTAGTCGTTGCCGGTGAACTTGCGGATCTGTTGGGATTCGACGGCCTTGCGGAGCTTGTTGAGCGCGTCGTCGAACTGGGCGGCCGTGAAGTTCGCCGGGTCGTGCCCGTTCGACTGGAGCAGCAGGCCCATGGTGTCCCGCATCTCCGACAGGGCGGTCACCTTGCCCTTGAGGTCGGGACGGGTGAGCAACTCGTCGACGGTCCGGATCTCCCCGGTCACGCTGCCGTTGTAGGCCAGCCCGGCGAGGCCGGACTGCCACGGGATGGAGATCCGGTTCTCCGGGTCGAAGGAGCGGCCACGCAGGGACGGCAGCAGGTTGGCCGCCACGTTCGGCAGCTTCGCCGGGTCGAGCTTCTGGATCCAGCCGAGCCGGATCATCCGGGCGGCCATCCAGTCGGTGACGACGATGATGTCCCGTCCGGTGCTCTGGCAGCTGGCCAGCTGGTTCTGCACCTTGCCGAAGAACTCGTTGTTGTCGTTGATGTCCTCGGTATAGGTGACCTTGATGCCGCTGGCGGCGACGAACGCGTCGAGGCTGGGGCGCTTCGACTCGTCCTTCTCGTCCACGTCCATGTACTGCGGCCAGTTGGAGAAGGCGAGAGTCTTCTCCGTGGTGGACAGGTCGTCGCTCTGGCAGCCCGCCTCGGTCTGGGTCGCGGCCTTGGTGCCGCAGCCGGCGAGGCTACCGCCTGCGGCGATCAGGGCGGCCGATCCGAGGGTGCCGGTGAGCAGTCCACGCCGGGTGAGGGACCGGTGGGGAACACGCATGTGACGACTCCTAAGGGGTCGTCCGTCGGCGGCGGGGACGGGGTTGCGGCGCCGGCGGGAGGGGTCAGGGCCTAGGACGACTGATCGTGACATGAGGTGACCGACCCCACAAGGGATTCCGTTGCGGGAATAGCCTCCGACGACGAATTACGCCAGACTGCCCGGTGGCACTAGGCTCAGCTCGGCAACGGACATGGGGAGCGACGGATGACGACCCGTCAGCAGGAGACCGGCACCGGCGGACGGCGTGTCACGGTACGTGACGGTGCCAGCCACGCACTGTTGGACGACGTGGCGAAGCAGATCATCGAGCAGTTGCAGGAGGACGGCCGCCGACCGTACGCGACCATCGGCAAGGCGGTCGGGCTCTCCGAGGCGGCGGTGCGCCAACGGGTGCAGCGGCTGCTCGACGCCGGGGTGATGCAGATCGTCGCGGTGACCGACCCGCTCCAACTCGGCTTCCCCCGGCAGGCCATGATCGGCCTACGCACCGACGGCGACCTGGAGACGGTCGCCGACCGGCTCGCCGAATTCGACGAGATCGACTACGTGGTGATCACCGCCGGCTCGTTCGACCTGCTGGCCGAGGTGGTCTGCCGCAACGACGCCCACCTGCTGGAGATCCTGCAACGGCTGCGGTCGGTGCCCGGGGTGCTCGCCACCGAGGCGTTCGTCTACCTCAAGCTGCGCAAACAGACCTACACCTGGGGTACGGCCTGAGCCTCGCCCCCTGCGGCCCACCGTGATCCACTCCCGTGGGCCGAGGTAGCGGTATCCGCACACCCGGACACCGCAACGTGGCCGACATGGAGTCGATCATGCAGCCTCGTCGGACGGAAGGTGGCACGCTCGACGGGGCGGCGTACGGAGCCGGCCGGGGTGAAGAGCGTTCAGCGGGAGGTGGCGGCGACGAAGGCGCGCCAGGCATCGGGGGTGAAGCTCAACGTGCCACCGGCCCGGTCCTTGCTGTCCCGCACCAGCACCCGACCCGCCAGATTGCCGGCCACCTCGACACAGTCGCCGCCGTTGCTGCTGCTCCGGGTAGCCGTACACCAGCGGGGCTCGATCACGTCCACAGCAGCGGCACTCACTTCTGAGCGGCGACGAAGGTGCGCCAGATCTCGGGGGTGAAGCTCAGCGTGCCGCCGGCCCGGTCCTTGCTGTCCCGCACCAGCACCCGACCCGGCAGATTGTCCGCCACCTCGATGCAGTCGCCGCCGTTGTTGCTGCTGCGGCTGGCGGTCCGCCAGCGGGGCTCGATCACGTCCATCTCTCCACCGCTTCCCGGATCAGCTCGTTCGATCGACGAGCGGGCAGCGCCTCGCCGGCCACGCTCTCCCACCTTCTACCCAGGCTAGCAATGTCGGCGCTCTCGGTCACCATCTCGCCACGGAGCTGGTTGTCCAGATAGGCCAGTTCGCTGCCGTCGGGCAGCCGAGCCAGCATGAACGGCCCGGCCAGACCGGTGTGCCAGGGTCCACCGAGCGGAATTACCCGCACCTGCACGTGCTCCCGCCCGGCGACGGCCGCCAAGTGGGCCACCTGTCCGGCCATGGTCACGCGGTCGCCGACCACTCGGTGTAGCACCGCCTCGTCGATCACGAAGACCAACTGGGCCGGAGGGTCACGGTCGAGCAGGACCTGTCGCTCCAACCGCCCGCCCACCAGTTGCGCAACCTCGTCAGGCGGGAGCAGGCCGCCGGTCCCCAACACCGCTCGGGCGTACTCCTCGGTCTGGAGCAGGCCCGGCACGAGCAATGACTGGTACGAGCGGATCGACGCGGCGTCCTGCTCCAGCTCTGCCCACGGGCGGAACCAGGGCAGGTCGCGGCGACGGTAGGGCTCGGGCCAGAGTTCGGCGGGTTCCCGACCGAGAATCCCGGCCACCGCGACCCGGGTCCGGGGATGCGGCACCCGCCCGGCGCTGAGCCAACGGCCAGCCGTCTTCGGATCGACACCGACCTGGTGCGCGAGGGACTCGACGGTCTCCCCACGCTCGGCCATCGCTACGCGAAGCACCTCGTTCACCGGCAGTTCCTCCCGCCCGATCGACACGATCCGGCGCACCCTAGCGACAGTGCGTGTCGATGTCCGCCCGTCATCGGCGTGTCGACCCGGGACCTCTCCGAAAGCCCCCGAGGTGCACCGGAAGTGCCCCGGAAATGCCCCACCCCGGTCCACCCCTCCCACCCGGACCACTCCGGGGTACCGGAGTAGCGCTGCCCCACGCCCCGGACGCCACCGTCCAGCCCGCAGGCTCGCTTCGTCCACCCCCGTGGTCCGTAGTAGCAGCATCCCGCGACCCGGACGCCCCATGCGCGGCCCGCAGCCTCGCTTGGTCTACTCCGGTGGGCCGAGGTTGCGGTGTCCCGTGGCCCGGATACCGCAACCTGGCCGATGTTGAGTCGGTCATGGACCCGGCAGAGATCGAGTCGGTCGCACCGCCGCAAGGCGTGTGCGGATTCCGTTGCCAACTACCCACCGTCGCGCTGAATCCGTCGCCTCGAAGGCGAAGTGGGCTTGCATTTCGCGGTCAGGCTGTGGGATAACCGTGGGCAGAGCGGCCGGTGCCACCCCTGATCCGGCCCAGGACCAAATGAGGCTGACATGGCCGACGCCACCGACCACCTCTGGATGCACTTCACCCGGATGGCCAGCTACTCCGCCGGTGAGGTGCCCACCATCGTGCGCGGCGAGGGCACGTACGTCTGGGACTCGCAGGGTCGTCGCTACCTGGACGGGCTCGCCGGGTTGTTCGTCGTCAACGCCGGGCACGGGCGTACCGAACTGGCCGAGGCCGCCGCCAAGCAGGCCGGCGAGCTGGCGTACTTCCCGCTCTGGTCGTACGCGCACCCGAAGGCGATCGAACTGGCCGAGAGGATCGCCTCGCTGACCCCCGGCGACCTGAACCGGGTCTTCTTCACCACCGGCGGCTCGGAGGCCGTCGAGGCGGCGTGGAAGCTGGCCCGCGCCTACTTCAAGCGCACCGGCAAGCCCAACAAGCACAAGGTGGTCAGCCGGTACCTGGCCTATCACGGCACCTCGATGGGCGCGCTGTCGATCACCGGGCTGCCCGGCATCAAGACCGACTTCGAGCCGCTGGTGCCCGGCGGCATCAAGGTGCCGAACACCAACTTCTACCGGGCCCCCGAGCACGGTGACTCGCCCGAGGCGTTCGGCCGCTGGGCCGCCGAGGAGATCGGCCGGGCCATCGAGCGGGAGGGGCCGGACACGGTCGCGGCGGTGTTCCTGGAGCCGGTGCAGAACTCCGGCGGCTGCTTCCCGCCGCCGCCCGGCTACTTCGCGCGGGTACGCGAGATCTGCGACGCGTACGACGTGCTGCTCGTCTCCGACGAAGTGATCTGCTCCTGGGGCCGGCTCGGCGAGTACTTCGGCGCCGTCCGGTACGGCTACCAGCCCGACATCATCACCACCGCCAAGGGCATCACCTCCGGCTACGCCCCGCTCGGCGCGATGATCGCCAGCGACCGGCTGATGGCGCCGTTCCTCACCGAGACCGGCATGTTCGCCCACGGGGTGACCTTCGGCGGCCACCCGGTCTCCTGCGCGGTGGCCCTGGCCAACCTGGAGGTGTTCGCCCGGGAGGACCTGGTCGGCCACGTCCGCGCCCACGAGGACGCCTTCCGGTCCACCCTGGAGAAGCTCACCGACCTGCCGATCGTCGGCGACATCCGGGGTGACGGCTACTTCTACGGCATCGAGCTGGTCAAGGACAAGGCGACGAAGGCCACCTTCGACGAGGCCGAGTCGGAGCGGCTGCTACGCGGCTTCCTGTCGTCGGCGCTCTTCGCCGCCGGGCTCTACTGCCGCGCCGACGACCGGGGCGACCCCGTGGTACAGCTAGCCCCGCCACTCACCGCCGAGCAGGACCAGTTCGACGAGATGGAACAAATCCTCCGCACCGTACTAACCGAAGCCTGGTCCCGCCTATAACCCCCACCCTCCCCACCCCCACCCCCACCCCTCCCCCCACCCCCGCCTGGCGCTCGGTGATCAAGAGGTTTGCGTCAGGTTGGAGATCAAAAACCGCGCAAACCTCTTGATCACCGAACGCCAGCGAGGGTGGGGGCGGGGGCGCAGGGGGGTGGGGGTGGGGGTGGGGGTGGGGGGTTAGTGGTTGGGGGGGATTACTCGGAGGTGGCCTCGGCGGCCGGTGGGGGGGTTCTGGGGGTGTGGGTCGTGGTCGTCCTGGGGTGGGCGGGGGGCGACCGGGCGGGCCGCCTCGCGGACGGCCTCGGCCAGGGCGACCAGGTCGTCGGTGGTGGGTGGTGGCGGCTCGAACTCGCCCTCGTGCCGGACCACGTCCCAGCCCCGGGGGGCGGTCAGGCTCCGGGCATGCTGCTCGCACAGGTCGTACGTGTGCGGCTCGGCGAATGCCGCCAATGGGCCCACCACGGCGGTCGACTCGTTGTAAACATAGGTCAGGGTGGCGACCGCTTGCCGGGGGCAGGCGTTACGGGAGCAGCGCCGTGGGGACCTCACGTGCGGCAGGGTATCCCCATTACCGGGTCCGGCGCACCGGTTCGCTTTGCGACACGCCCATCACCGTGATCACAATTCGCACCTGGTGCGTCCCGCCGCGCCCGTCAGCACACGCTGCCGCGAGCCGGGTCGTCCCGAGGGCTACCCTTTGCCTCATGACGAGCCCGGAACACCGCCGCCCCGGCTCCGGCCGGCGCAACCACCGCGACCGCCACGGGCGTGGCCTGCGCGGGCGGCTGGTGCCGGCCACCGTACCGCTGGCCCGGACCAAGGCCGAGGTCTTCGACGACCTGGTGCTGGACACCGTGGAGACGCTGGAACGCCGGTTCGCCAAGGAGCTGGCCGGGGTCGAGTTCGCCGTCGAGGACGTCCCGCCGGACCTGAACGTCTACGACTCCGACGTCCTGGAGGACGGCGAGGTGCCACTGGCCCGGCTGCTGCCCGGCCGTCCGGGTCGGCAGGAGGTGCCGCCCCGGATCGTGCTCTACCGCCGGCCGTTGGAGTTCCGCGCGATGGACCGCGAGGACCTGGCCGACCTGGTTCATGACGTGATCATCGAGCAGGTGGCGAACCTGCTCGGGGTGGACCCGGACGAACTGACCTGACCGGCGCCGCTGTCCCGGACCGACACCGAACACCTCGCGACCCGGGCCACCGACCCGCAGGTCGGTGACCCGCACCGCCACCCCGACGCCGGTCACCCCCGTGACCTCGTCGGGCCCGAGCCGGGCGGCCCCCACCACCCCGACTCGACCCTTCGACTCAGGCGGCCCGCCGCTTGAGCTTGCGCCGCTCCCGCTCGGAGAGCCCTCCCCAGATGCCGAACCGCTCGTCGTGGCCGAGAGCGTATTCGAGGCACTCCGTCTTGACCTCACACCGCGAACAGATCCGTTTCGCCTCGCGGGTCGAGCCGCCCTTCTCGGGAAAGAACGCTTCCGGGTCGGTCTGCGAGCACAGCGCCCGCTCCTGCCACTCCGGCGCGTTTCCGAGCAGGTCGGCCACTTCAAGCTGGCCGTCCATCAGATGCCTCCTTGTCGCGCACCGACGTCACCGCCGCTGCAACCCCCCACGCGAAAGGCGTGCTTGTCCGTCCGGTCCCTATTTGCTGCGTTCCGCGCGAACAACCCCATCGAAATTACACGCGTGTAATGCGTGCGCCGTCAAGCCGAACTTGATAATGGAGTCGCCCTCCCGACACGCCACCGGACGGTCACCCGGACCACCCGGCCCTCGCAACCTGCCCTATCGATTCAGACCCCGGGCGAGTAACGCCCTCTCCGGCGAGTTGCCCCAGATTTCTGCTGTGGCGTCGCCGCCCCGGACGCCGCCGGGGCACGCCGACGGACGCTCGGACCGGTCGACCCGCCAAGATCATGAGCATGGTGGGGGACAGGCTAACCCGGTTCGGTCCGGACCGCCCGTCGGGCCGTGAACGACGACAGCGCCCCGTCCACAATGTGGACGGGGCGCGAGGGTCGGTACGGCCGCTGCGGTGCTAGGCCAACCGTGGTGGGCTGCTCGGCCAGACGAATTCGGCGATCGCCCCACCGTTGACGGAAATCGTCCCGGCGGACGTCTCCTCGTCCCACCAGACGGTATACAGACCCGCCGTCAGGTCCGGGTAGACCGCACTGTGGAACACCCCGTCCCGGACGATCCGCTCCCGTACGGCGGAGTGCGTACGCACCGCGCCGCCCTGGTCGACCCGGCTGATCTCGATCTCCCGGCCGTGCTGGTCGCGCCCGGTGTAGATGATCAGAGCACCGGTCTCGCCACCGACGTCGAGCATCACCGTGCCGCTCTCCGTCGGCCCGTACTGGTGATGGTGGTGGTGTCCGTTCACGCCGACCTCCGTCCGGTCAGGAACTCGCCGCGGGCGGGTTGTTGAACCCGTCGTACGGCGTGCCGAGGAAGGGGAAGTCCCGCAGGAAGGGCGCCGTCACGTCGGCGGCGCTCAGCCCGGGGGTGACCGCGCCGGCCGCCGCGTCCGGGGTGAACTTCTTGTCCACCAGCGGAACGGTGACCCCGGCCACCGCCCGCAGGGCGATGCTCACCACGTCGTCGGCGACCCGTCGACCATTGGGGAAGCCGGCCAGGTCGCCCCCGAGCAGACCGAACTGGTTCGGCTTGCTGCTCGGCTTGATCGCGGTGTTCAGCCGCAGCATGTCGGCCTGCACGTCACCGGTGAGGTTGGTGAAGCCGTCGATCAGCCCGGACGGAATGCCGGTGAGCAGGATGGCCACCAGGTCGGCCCGCGCCTTCTTGGACTTGTTGAGCGCGTCCAGGTTGGGGAAGACGCCCGGATAGAGCACCGGCAGCAGAGCGGCCAGCTCCGGCTGCTCGACGAACCGGGCGAACCGCTTGTCCTCGGTCGGGGGCAACGTGTTCCACAGGTCCTTCTTGGACATCGGCACGATGACCTCGTTGAACAACGGATTGCCCAGTCGGGACACCTGGGTCCACGGGCCGGCGGCGGTGTCCGCCGCGACCTTGTCGCCGAGCACCCGCACCTGCTGCCGGGAGGCCGTCGTCCACACCCCGATCGTCGAGGCCCGGTCGCTCGCGCCGTACCGGTTGGCCTTGCGGCGCACCTTGCTCAGCGGCACCTGCACCGCGATGCTGTGCACGTTCATCCGGTCCACCGCGTTGACCGGCTCGCCCTCGGCCCGGAACAGCTTCTTGCCAGCCACGTGCAACTGCTGGAACGGTCGGAGCGTGCCCAGGTCGAAGATCGCGCCCAGGTCGACGAAGAAGCCGTCCGCGCGCTGCCCGGCGAACACCTTCTCCCCCGTGGACAGCTTGTACGTCGCCTGCCGGACCAGATCGTTGTACTTGGGGATGGACAGCGGCCCGACGTTGCACGGCGGGCAGGGCAGCTTGTGCGCGAGCACGTGCTCCCTGCCGTCGGTCACCCGGGTCAGCTTGTAGAACTGCCGCCGGTTCCAGTTCTTGCTGTCCAGCGACTCGATCGGCCCGGTGTTGTAGAGAAAACTGTTCTCGTTCGTGATCTCGGTACGGAATTCGAACCGGTAGGTCACGTCGGGATGGCCGTCACCGTCGTTGTCGATATGGATCTCGTACCGCACGTCGTCGCCGAACTCGAAGAAGTTCGGGCCGCCCGAGGGGAGCTGCAACGGCACGTAGTTGGCGATCAGCGTCACCGAGTCCGGCCGGTCGGGGCTGACGAAGGCGTACAGGTCGGAGCTGTCGGCGACCGGGTCCTTGCTTATTTCCGGTGCTTCGCGGTGGGACGACATGGCGGACCAACCTTTGCGGAATCATGAGGAATCAGGGCATGACGAACCGGGCGCCGAGAGCCTGCGCCTGGCGGTGAAGGGGAAGAAACGCGGGCGGGTCAATCCCGCCCGACGGCAGCGGGCAGGTCAGCCCCGCCCGGCGGAGCGGGCAGGTCAGCCCCGCCCGGCGGCACGTCGCAGTCGGTCCGCCAGCCCTCGGTCGCGTACCTCGATCCGGGACGTGCCGACGAAGACGTCCATCGTCCCGGACTTGGCGTCCCGCAGGTGGACCACGATCGGGCCCTCCGCGCTCGTGGTCGAGGGGGAGTTCTGCGCGGCCGACACGCCGGTCACGGTCAGGGCAGCCGCGCCCAGCGTGGCGCTCGCCGCGGCGGTCAGTGTCTGGCGGCGGGTCAGACGGGGCCAGGAACGCTTCCGCACTTCGCTCGTCATGGGGAACCTTTCCTCCGGCGGCGCGTGAGCGCGCGCGGTGTGGAGCGCGAGGTCGCCGGCGGCGGCCCTCGCCTCAACCGCCGCCGGCGAACACTGGTACGGCCCGCACGCGTGAAAGGTTCGATGTCATCGGGACGGATGACCGTACGCGGTCGTCCGCTTGCGTGCCGGACGTCCGGCGGCGGCAGCGATCGCCCGCAACTGCTCCTCGGTTCGGGCCGAACCATTGCCCGAGCCGGCCATCCGGGAGATGGTCTCCTCCATCAGGGTGCCGCCCAGGTCGTTGCAGCCGCCCCGGAGCATCGCGGCGGTGCCCTCGTCGCCGAGCTTCACCCAGGAGCACTGGATGTTGTCGATCCGCCCGTGCAGCAGCAGCCGGGCCATCGCGTGCACCACCCGGTTCTCCCGCCAGGTCGGGCCGGGCCGGGCGATGCCGGCCAGGTAGATCGGCGCGTTGGTGTGCACGAACGGCAACGCCACGAACTCGGTGAACCCGCCGGTGCGGTCCTGCACGCCGGCCAGCACCCGGAAGTGCGCCAACCACTGGCCGGGGTGGTCGACGTGGCCGTACATCATCGTGGAGCTGGACCGGATGCCCAGCTCGTGGGCCGTGGAGACCACCTCGACCCAGGCGGCGGCCGGCAGTTTGCCCTTGGTGAGCACCCAGCGCACGTCGTCGTCGAGGATCTCGGCGGCGGTGCCCGGGATGGTGTCCAGGCCGGCCTCGCGCAGCATCGACAGCCAGTCCCGCACCGGCACGCCCGCCTTGGCGGCGGCGGTGACGATCTCCATCGGGGAGAAGGCGTGCACGTGCATGTCGGGCACCCGGGCCTTGATCGCCCGGACGATGTCGGCGTAACCGGTCACCGGCAGCTTCGGGTCGATGCCGCCCTGGAGGCAGACCTCGCCGGCACCGGCAGCCCACGCCTCCTCGGCCCGGTCGGCCACCTGCTCCACCGACAGCCGGAACGCGTCGGCATCCCGCTCACGCTGGGCGAACGCGCAGAACCGGCAGCCCACATAGCAGACGTTGCTGAAGTTGATGTTGCGGTTGACCACGTAGGTGACGTCGTCGCCGACGGCCTCCCGACGCACGTCGTCGGCGAGCCGGCACAACTCATCCAGGGCCGGGCCGTCCGCGCCGAACAGCGCCAACGCCGACGCCTCGTGCCGCGCCTCCAGCAGCGCCGCCGGGTCGTCCACGGCCAGCCGCAGGGCCGCCCGCACCGCACTGTCCATCCCCGGCCGGGTCTGCCCGGGTACGCCCGCCGCGGCGGGGCTCACCTTGCCGGCGACCTCCGCCCAGTCACCGTAGACGCTGTCGAAGTCACCCCGCCGGTCGTCGGTGCGGCCGGTGGTGTCGATGGTGGTGTGCAGGTCGGTCCGGCCGCCGCCGAAGACCTCCTCCGGCTCCTGCCACGGGCGGCCCACCGGCCGGGCCGCCTCGACGGCCAGCCCGGTCGCCGGGTCGGCGAGCGCGGTGACGTGCGGCAGCAACCGCGGATCGAGCCACGGGTCGCCCGCCCGGACGTACTCCGGGTAGACCGTCAGCCGCTCCCGCAGGGTGAAGCCGGCCTGTTCGGTCTGCCGGGCCAGCTCGTCGAGCTGCGGCCACGGCCGTTCCGGGTTGACATGGTCCGGGGTGAGCGGGGAGACCCCACCCCAGTCGTCGATGCCGGCCCGCAGCAGCAGGTCGTACTCGCCCTCGATCAGGTTGGGCGGGGCCTGGATCCGGGCCTTCGGGCCGAGCAGCAGCCGGGCCACCGCCACGGTGGCCGCCAGGTCGTGCAGCTCGGCGTCGGGCAGGCCACCCATCGCGGTGTCCGGCTTGGCGCGGAAGTTCTGCACGATCACCTCCTGGAGGTGGCCGTACTCCCGGTGC
Organism: Micromonospora sp. NPDC051925; assembly: GCF_044548625.1. Lineage (NCBI taxonomy): Bacteria > Bacillati > Actinomycetota > Actinomycetes > Micromonosporales > Micromonosporaceae > Micromonospora > Micromonospora sp. NPDC051925. The sequence goes on from NZ_JBIUCH010000026.1 coordinate 81,278, forward strand.
GAGCGGCGGATCGCGAAGATCGCGTCGACCCGCTCGGCCGGGGTCTCGCCGATACCGATCAGGATGCCGGTGGTGAACGGCACCCCGACCCGGCCGGCGTCGTCGAGGACCCGCAACCGGACCGCCGGCTCCTTGTCCGGCGAGCCGAAGTGCGGCCCACCCGGCTCCGACCAGAGCCGGGTGGCGGTGGTCTCCAGCATCATCCCCATGCTCGGCGCGACCGGCTTGAGCCGGTGCAGCTCCGACCAGGAGAGCACGCCCGGGTTGAGGTGCGGCAGCAGCCCGGTCTCCTCCAGCACCGCCACCGCGCAGGCCCGCAGATAGTCCACGGTGGAGTCGTAACCCCGCTCGTCCAGCCAGGCGCGGGCCGCCGGCCACCGTTCCTCCGGCCGGTCGCCGAGGGTGAACAGGGCCTCCTTGCAGCCCAGCGCCGCACCCTGCCGGGCGATCGCCAGCACCTCGTCGGTCTCCAGGAAGGCCGCCGGTAGCCGGTGCGGCACGGTGGCGAAGGTGCAGTAGTGGCACCGGTCCCGGCAGAGCCGGGTCAACGGAATGAAGACCTTCTTCGAGTACGTCACCACGCCCGGCCGGCCTGCGTCGCGCAGCCCGGCGTCCCGGACCTCACCGGCGATCCGGAGCAGTTCGTCCAGTTCGGTGCCCCGGGCGGTCAGCAGCGCGGTGGCCTCGTCGACGTCCAGCGCGCGCCCGGTGGCGGCCCGGCGCAGCGCCCGGCGCACACTCGCCGAGGTCGGGCCGGGATCGATGCGGTCAGCCATTCGCCCAGCCTAGGCGCTGACCGGGACGGTCCGGCAGGCATGCGACCCCGGTGTGACATCACCCCCGACCCGCACCGGGCTCGGGCGACCGCACCGGCCGGGGTCGGGTCCGGTCACGCCGGACGGTACGGGCCAGATCGATCCGGCCGGGACAGGTCCGGTCACGCCGGACGGTGTGGGCCCGGTCGTCCCGGCCGGGTCGGGGTCGCACGCCGTGGTGCCGACCGACCCGGCCGGGACGGGGTCAGTGCGGGGTGTTCGGGTCGTCGCGGCGGAACGGCTGGGTGCGGTCGGCCTCCACGTCACCAGTGCCGGTGGTCGGCTCTCCCGGTTGGCGCGGAATCGCCTGGGTCGGATCGGCCGACGGGGGCTGCCCGAACGGCGGGGCCACGTTCGGTCCGCCCACCGGCGGCGCGGACTGCGGTGCCACCCCGAACGGCGGCGCGGACTGCGGCGCACCGAACGGCGAAGCGGACTGCGGTGGCGGGGCGAACCCGGGCTGGCCGTACTGCCCCGCGCCGGGGTGACCCGGGGGCGGGTAGCTCACGCCCGGGTAGCCACCCGGCTGCTGCGGCCAGCCGGACTGCGGCTGCCCGTAGACGCCGGGCTGGGGCTTCGGCTTCGGGACGTAGTAGAGGGTGCGCCAGATCCGGTACACCACGAAGGCGGCCACCCCGAAGAGCGCCAACCAGGCCGTCCGGGTCAGCATGCCGAGCAGGGCGTCCAGCACCTCCGCCTCGGCCAGCCGGCCGACCAGCCAGATCAGGAAGGTCAACACGCCGAACAGCGCGGCGAAGGCGTACTCGCCGAGGGCGATCTGGGTGAACTGCCGCGCTCGGCCCGACACCGGTGCGAGGTGGGTGACCAGCAGCACGGCCAGCAGCGGCAGCACCGTCGACTCGACACCGGCGAAGGCGAAGAACTCGCTCCCCGCCCGCCCCGAGAAGGTGCTGTAGTCCGACGTCGGCACGAGCAGCCGGACGAACCCGACGAAGAGCAGCACGGCGTTCGCGCCGAGCAGGACGAGCGCGGCGAGTTCGCGCAGGGGTGCGGTGATCTGGCGGGCCCGCGACGGGTCGTGCGACGCGGGCTCTGCGGGGCTGGTCACGAACTCTCCCTCGGGGCGAAACGGACAGATGCCGACGTGAGCCTAGTCTCCCGGGCCGGCAACCGGCTGCACGCGTCCCGTACGGGAGGATGGACGACATGCGCATCGTGGTTCTGACCGGCGGGATCGGGGGTGCCCGATTCCTGCTCGGCGTCCGGGCGTACGCCCGCGAGGTGGGCGCCGAGGTGACCGCTGTGGTCAACGTCGGCGACGACATCTACCTGCACGGCCTGAAGGTCTGCCCCGACCTGGACAGCGTCCTGTACACCCTGGGCGGTGGCGCCGACCCGGAACGCGGCTGGGGCCGGGTCGGCGAGAGCTGGACCATCAAGCAGGAGTTGGCCGCGTACGGTGCCGAGCCGGGCTGGTTCTCGCTCGGTGACAAGGACGTCGCCACCCACCTGGTGCGCACCACCATGATCACCGCCGGATACCCGCTGTCGCAGGTCACCGAGGCGCTGGCCGCTCGGTGGCAGCCCGGCGTACGGCTGCTCCCGGCCACCGACGACCGGCTGGAGACACACGCGGTGGTCGACCTGGACGGCGACCGGCGGGCCATCCACTTCCAGGAGTGGTGGGTCCGGTACCGGGCCGGTGTCCCCACCGACCGGTTCGTCTTCGTCGGCGCGGACACCGCCAAGCCGGCCCCCGGGGTGACCGAGGCGCTGGCCGCCGCCGACGTGGTGCTTGTCGCGCCGAGCAACCCGGTGGTGAGCATCGCCCCGGTGCTGGCGGTCCCCGGCCTGCGCGAGGCGGTCGCCACCAGCCCCACCCCGGTGGTCGGGGTGTCGCCGATCATCGGCGGCGCACCGGTACGCGGCATGGCCGACCGGTGTCTGGAGGTGCTCGGCGTGGAGTGCAGCGCCGCCGGGGTGGGCCGGCTCTACGGTGGCCGGAGCGAGGGCGGCCTGCTCGACGGCTGGCTGGTCGCGCCGGAGGACGGCGGGTTGACGGTGCCCGGGGTGGCGGTCCGGTCGGTCCCACTGCGGATGACCGACGAGGCGGCGACGGTGGCGATGGTGCGGGCCGCGATGGAGTTGGTGTGAGGCTGGAGATCCTGCCGGTGCCGGGCATCGGCGACGTGACCGAGGGCGACGACCTGGCGGTGCTGATCGGGACGGCCGCGCCGTGGCTACGCGACGGCGACGTGCTGGTGGTCACCAGCAAGATCGTGTCCAAGGCGGAGGGTCGGCTGGTGGACGTCCCGGCCGACGGGCCGGAGCGGCTCGCCGCCCGGGACGAGGTGCTGGCCGCCGAGACCGCCCGGGTGGTGGCGAGCCGGGGGGCGACCCGGATCGTGCAGACCCACCACGGCTTCGTGATGGCCTCCGCCGGCATCGACGCGTCGAACGTCGACAAGACCCGGCTGGTGCTGCTGCCGGTGGACCCGGACGCGTCGGCCCGGACGCTGCGCGCCGCGCTGCGGGCCCGTTACCAGGTCGACGTCGCGGTGATCATCAGCGACACGATGGGCCGGCCGTGGCGCAACGGGCTGACCGACGTGGCGCTCGGTGTCGCCGGGATGCCCGCCATCCGGGACCACCGGGGCGAGGTCGACCCGTACGGCAACGAGCTGCAACTGACCCAGATGGCCGTGGTCGACGAACTGGCCGGCGCCGGGGAGCTGGTCAAGGGCAAGTGCGACCAGGTCCCGGTGGCGGTGGTCCGTGGCTACCTGCCCGCGACCCGCCCGAGCGACGATCGTGACGTTCTGCCTGCGGCCCGACCGGCCGACGACGGTGTCGGGGCCGCGGCTCTGGTCCGGGAGAGCGCGTTGGACCTGTTCTCCCTCGGCACCGCCGAGGCGATGGCGGCCGGGCTGCGCTCCGCCGCGACGCTGGCCGACGGCTCCGGCGAGGCAGCGGCCGACCCGGCGGCGGTCGACCGGGCGATCGCCGCGGTGGCCGAGGTGGTCACCCCCGGCACCACCTTCACCCGGATCACCGACGACGAGGTACGCGCCGGTCTCGCGGCGAGCGTCGACGGCTGGCCGACCGGGGCCACCGGCCTGGTGCTCGGCACGGCACCCACCCCCGTCGACCAGCCCGACCTGGTGCGCTTCGGTGCCGACCTGCACCGGCTGCGCATCGCGCTGGCCGCCGAGGGGGTTCCGTCCACCCTGCTGCCGCCGCCGACCGGCAGCATCGCCAGCGCCTGCCTGGCCCTCTGAGCGTCCCGCGACCCCGGCCGCGCCGACGGCGGAACTGAGCCCGCACCGCGTGCGCACCCGGTCAGGCGTCGAGCATGGCCCGGCCGAGTGGGGTCAGGGTGTGCAGCACGGTGTTGCGGTCCCGCCGGCTGACCAGCAGCCCGGCGTTGCGCAGCACGGCGGTGTGCTGGCTGGCTGCGGCGGGCGAGATGTGCAGGCGGCGGGCCACCTCGCTGGTGGTGGCACCGTCGTCGCTGACTTCGAGCACCGCGGCCCGGGTACGGCCCAGCAACGCCGCCAGCGCCTCGCGCCCGCCGCCGGCGGGCCGGTCGCCCGCACCGGGGGACGGGTCCAACCCACCGAGCCGGTCCGCCGGGTAGACCAGCACCGGCGGCAGCGCCGGATCGAGCAGGGCGACCGGGGTACGGGCACAGAAGAACGACGGCACCAGCAGCAGCCCCCGACCGTCCAGGTGCAACTCCCGACGGTTCGGATAGTCCATGACCTGCAGTACGCCGGATTCCCAGCGCATTCCCGGCCGCAGGCTCGCCAGCAGCCCCTCCGTGCCACCGTCGAGCAGAGCACGGGCCCGCACCGCGCGATCGGCCTCCACGGCGGCCCGGATCCGCCCCCAGTACGGGTCGATCGCCACCGACCGGTACTGCGTCATGGAGTCCGTCAGGTACCGCAGCACCTCCGGCTCGCCCCGGGCCAGCGCGGCGGCCGACGCCGGCAGCGGGTTCGCCTCGGCCAACACCGTCAGGTCGCGGTGCAGCAGTGGGGCCGGGGTGGACCGGACGGCGTCCAGCCCCGCCTCGAAACCGTCCAGGCTCTGGTACGGGGTGAGGAAGTCGGGGAAGTAGCCGCGCGGCGGGTTCAGCGCGAACAGCAGCCGGAACTGCTCGTTGGCGGTCTCCCGGCGCAGCCCGGAGGCGACCCCGCGCCGCCAGTTCGCCATCAGCGGGTCACGGGTTCGCCCCTGAAGCAGGTGCAGGCTGAGGACCAGTTCCCAGAGCGGGTCGGCGGCGGGGGCGACCCGGGTCCGGAGGAGGTCCGCCTCGGAGAAGTGGATGGTCAGCATGGAGCGCTCCTGGGGCGGGACAGGGGGACGCCCGCCGACCAATGAACTCTACCGGGCGGCACCTATCTGCACTTTTAAGCGTGGGCTGAAAGACCTCGACGCCCGCCCCGCCGGTTGGCATGCTCCTACTGCCTGGTACGACGCGTGGGGGTCACCCCGCCGTCCGCCGGGTGACCTGGGGCCCAGGGAACGTGGCGCCCGGGAGGCACCACGAGGGTCTGCGGCCCTGGTTCCGCAGAGGTGTCACCCGGGCCCCACCGCCCGCCCGTTCGGACGGGTCGGCTCAGCCGATCCAGAGCGCCACCCGATGGTCCTCGTCGGTGACGTAGAAACAGCGCCCGTCCACCTCGGCCACCCCCTCGACGTGCCGGAACGGCGCCAGCTCGGCCACCAGTTCGCCCGCGATCCGGCCGTCGACGGTCGGCTCCCACCGGAACCGGACGTGCCGCGAGGTCACCCCGCCACCGGCCGGATGATCGTCCAACAGCACCGATCCCTTGCCGAGGGCGTCGATCGACCCGACCACCGCCGCGTACCCGCCGTCAGCCGTCGGGGTGACCGCGCGGAAACCCACCAACGCGCCGGGCGGCGTCACCCCGGTCAGCGCGTACGCCCGGCCGGCGCGCGGCCATCCGCCGCCCGGGGTGAACATCCCCGGCACGCCGGCCAGCTCGACCAGGACCGGTTCCCCGTCCACGGTCACCGGGAAGCGGAGCCCGAGCAGCACCGTCCCCTGCGGAGTGAACGCCGCCGCCTCCACGTTCAGCGGCAGGTCGTCGTCGGCCAGCCGGTTCACCCAGGACTTGGCCCGCGCCGTGCCCCGGGACACCGTCTCGACGATGAACCGCTCCCGGACCCGGTCGCCCGGCGGCAACGGGGTGAACTCCGCCTTCACCAGCGCGTCGTTGACCGCCCGGTGCACCCGGAACCGGTTGCGGACCACCTGCACCGGCAGCGTTCCGGTGGCCGCGTCGTCCTCACGGAACCGGGCCACGAACGCCCGGCGGGGGCGCAGCGGGCCGGCCTTGGAACCGAAGTGCGATCCGAAGACGTACACCCAGCCGTCGTGCTCGGCCAGCGCCTCGCCGTCCTCGGTGCGACCGTTCTCGGGCCCCGCGTCGGCCGGTACGTGATGGGCGACCCACTCGCCGTCGGCGCGCTCCAGCAGCAGGGCCAGGCAGTGTTCCACCGGCCCCTCGTCGAGCACCGTCCAGAAACCACGGATGGCGTCGTGTGCCCGCAGCAGCGACCGGGACCGGACCGGCAACAGGTCGCTGGCCTCGTTGCCGGCGACCACGAACTCCAGAAGTCTCAGGTTCACCGCGCCAGGGTACGGAGCGCACGCTCGTAGAGTGTCGGGATGTCCGACGCCTCGCCCGCCGCCCACCCCGGCAGCACCCCGTTCCCCACCGCCCCACCCGCCAGCACCGCCCCACCGGTTGGCACCGCCCCACCGGCGGCCACCGCCGGACCGGCCGCCGTCGCCGGACCGGCCGCCGTCGCCGGACCGGCCGGCTACGCCGAGTCGCCGGGCGCGATCGGGGCGGGGGCGACAGGTGACGGGAACGTGGCGCTGTACGCCGACGCGGTCGCGGTGCTGACCGGCTGGACGCCGACCGGGCCGGCCGCCGCCGAGGCCCGGGACCGTACCCTCGCCCTGCTCGCCGACGGACCGGCCGCGTTGGAACGCCGCCACCTGCCCGGCCACCTCACCGCGAGCGCGCTGGTCCTCGACGCCGCAGGTGCCCGGGTGCTGCTCTGCCTGCACGGCAAGTTCCACCGATGGGTACAGCTGGGCGGACACTGCGAGCGGGGCGACGACACGCTGGCCGGGGCGGCGCTGCGCGAGGCCACCGAGGAATCCGGCATCGACGGCCTGGTCATCGACCCCGTCCCGATCGACGTGGACATCCATCCGGTGAGCTGCCAGGGCGGTTCGCTGCACCACGACGTCCGGTTCGCGGTCTTCGCCCCGGAGGGCGCGGTCGAGCAGGTCAGCGACGAGTCCGAGGCGCTCGGCTGGTTCCCGACCGACCAGTTGCCGGAGCCGCTGGCCAGCGGGACCGCCCAGCTCGTCACCCCGGCCCTGGCCGCCCGCACCCGCCGGCCCGGCTGACCGTCGGCCTCCGGACCCGCCGGACGGGGAGCCAGGGCCGGCGGGTGCCGAGCCGGGACGGGGCAGGGCAGGCCGGGGCAGGGCAGGCCGGGGCAGGGCAGGCCGAGCCGGCGCAGGGGCGGCGCAGGCCGAGCCGGGGCAGGGGTGGCGCAGGCCGAGCCGGGGCAGGGCGAGCCGTCAGACCAGCCCTTCCTCGCCCCTGGCCTTCAGCTCGTCGACCAGCGCCTTGACGTCCTGGGCCCGGTCCCGGGGGCAGACCAGCACCGCGTCGGGGGTGTCCACCACGATCAGGTCGCGGACCCCGAGCGCGGCCACCAGCCGGCCCGACTGCGGCACCACCACCAGGTCGTGGGCGTCGTGCAGCAGGACTCCCGGCTTGGCGTCCGCGCCCAGCACCACGTTGCCGGCCGGGTCGGCGGGCAACACCTCGCCGAGGGTGTGGAAGTCGCCCACGTCGTTCCACCCGAAGTCGCCCGGCACGGTGGCGACCCGGCCGGCGGTGGCCGCGCCCTCCATCACCGCGTAGTCGACGGAGATCTTCGGCAGCGTCGGCCAGACCGCGCCGAGGACGTCGTCCTGCTCCGGGGTGCCCCAGGCCGCCGCGATCGAGATGACCCCGGCATGCAGGGCCGGCTGCTGGCGGGCCAGCTCGGCGAGGAAGACGTCCACCCGCCAGACGAACATGCTGGCGTTCCAGAGGTGCCGCCCCGAACGCAGGTACGCCTCGGCGACCGGCGCAGCCGGCTTCTCCTTGAACTCCACCACCGGACGCAGCGGACCGTCGCCGGTCGGCTCACCGGTTTCCAGGTAGCCGTAGCCGGTCTCGGCCCGGGTCGGGGTGATCCCCACCGTCATCAGCAGGCCCTGCTCGGCACCCCGGACCGCCGCCCGGACCGTCTGCACCCAGGCGGCGGGGTCGCGGATGAGATGGTCGGCGGCGAAGGAGCCCATCACCGCCGACCCGTCCCGCCGCGCGATCACGGCCGCCGCCAGGGCGATCGCCGCACAGGAGTCCCGGGGCGACGGCTCCACCAGGATGTTCTCCTCGGGCAGCCCGCTCAGTTGCCGGGCCACCGCCGCCGCGTGGGCGGCGCCGGTGACCACCAGGGTGCACGCCGGTGTGGTCAGCGGCGCCAGCCGGTCCACGGTCGCCTGGAGCAGCGACGCGTCGGTGCCGGTGAGCGGGTGGAGGAACTTGGGGTGCCCCGCGCGGGACAGCGGCCACAACCTCGTGCCGCTGCCACCCGCCGGGATGACGGCGTAGAGCATCAGCACATCATGCCCGAACCGCCACAGGTCGGATGCCGGGTCGGCCGTACGGTCAGCGACCACTCAGGAACGGGCCCGGCTCCACGCGGCGATGTGCACCTCGGCGCTGGACGCCCAGGTGAACTCCTTGGCCCGGTCGAAGCCCGCCTTGGCCAGCGACAACCGGCGCTGCTCGTCGTCCAGCAGGGCGGCCAGGTCGGTGGCGATCTGCTCCGGGTCCTCACTGGTGTAGGCGACCGCGTCGCCGCCCACCTCGGGCAGCGAGAGCCGGGGGGTGGTGAGCACCGGAGCGGCGCAGGCCATCGCCTCCAGGATCGGCAGACCGAACCCCTCGCCGTACGACGGGTAGGCGGCGACCAGGGCCCCGCCGAGGAAGCCGGGCAGGTCGGCGTAGCGCAGGTAGCCGGGGCGCAGCAGCCGCAGGTGGGAGGGGACCTCGGCCACCGCGCGGTCGATGTCGTCGTCGTGGCCCTGGCCACCGGCCACGACCAGGGCCGGCGGGTTCTCCCGGTCGCCCACCGCCCGCGCCCAGCCCCGGATCAGGTTGGGTACGTTCTTGCGCGGCTCCTTGGCCCCGAGGAAGGCGATGTAGCTGCTGCCGCCGAGCCCCAGCCGGGCCCGCACCCGGGCCTTCTCCTCCTCGCCCGGGGCGTGGAAGGCCTGTTGGTCGACCCCGTGGTAGGCCACGTCGATCCGGGTCGGGTCGGCGTCGAGCAGTCGGATCAACTCGTCCCGGGTGGCCTTGCTCGGCACGATCACCCGGCTGGCCCGGCGCAGCGACGTCTTGATCGCGCTGCGGAAGAACGTCCGGCGGGACTTGTCGTAGTGCTCCGGCTCGGTGAAGAACGTCGCGTCGTGCACGGTCACCGTGACCGGGCAGCCGGCCCGCAACGGGCAGGTGTAGAACGGCGAGTGCAGCACCTCCGCACCGACCTGCTGGGCGAGCAGCGGCAGACCGGTCTGCTCCCAGGCGAGCCGGGCCGGGCGGTGGGCGACGGCGGCCGGGGCGGGGATCACCTCTGCGCCGGGCAGCATCCGGGTGTAGCGCTCCAGGTCGGTGCGGAGGCTCACCACGACCAGGTCGACCGTCTCCCCGCAGACTGTGCCGAGGGCTCCGAGCAGGCCATCGACGTATCTACCGACGCCGCCACGGTCGGCGGGGACACTCGTGGCGTCGATGAGCACGCGGGGCGGGCGACCGGCGGTCACGGGGCGACTCCTTGAACTGGCGGGCCTGTGGGGAACAACACTCCGGGCAAGCCTACGCCGGAGCCCGGCGCGGACGCTGACTCCGACCCGACCGTACGCCGACTTGTCATCGTCATCGGATACGGACGGCAGCGGCGTATCGTTCGCGTCGATGGCCGACAACATTGCCCGGGTGTTCGCCGCCGCGATCGCGGCCGACCCCGCCCGCCCCCTGCTGACCTGGTACGACGACGCCACCGGCGAGCGCACCGAACTCTCCGGCGCGACCCTGGCGAACTGGGTGGCCAAGACCGCCAACCTGCTCGTCGACGAACTGGCCCTGAGCCCCGGCGACCCGGCCGGGGTGCTGCTCCCACCGCACTGGCAGACCGCCGCGGTGCTGCTCGGCTGCTGGTCGGCCGGGTTGACGCTGCGTGACGGGCCGGGCGACGTGGACGTCCTCTTCGCCGCTGCCGACCGGGTGGCCGAGGCGGACGCCTGGCCGGCCGGCGACCGGTACGCGCTGGCGCTCGCCCCGTTCGCCGCCCCGCTACGCGAGGTCCCCGCCGGTTTCAGCGACTACGTCGTCGAGGTACGCACCCAGGGTGACCACTTCACCCCGTCCCCCCAGGGTGGCCCCACCGACGCCGCCCTGCTGGCCGACGCCGACGCCCGCGCGACGGCCCTCGGCATCTCCCCCGGCGACCGCCTCCTCATCGATGCGACCACCCACCCCGACCCCCGCGACTGGCTCCTGGCCCCCCTGCTCCGCCACGCCACGATCGTCCTGACCGCCAACTCCGACCCCGCCCGCCTCCCCTCCCGCACCACCACCGAACAAATCACCCACACCCTCCCCTAACAACACCCCCACCCCACCCCTCCCCTGCCTCCCCCCTCCCCTGCCCCACCCACCCGCCGTCGATCATGGAGTAGTGGTGGGGGAAAAGTAGCCTTTCACCCCTTTTACGGGGCACCACAACTCCATGATCGACGGGGCGCGAGGCAGCGTGGGGTTAGGGGGTGGGGCGGGATTGGGCGAAGGTGGCGAAGGCGGTGAGGGATTCGGGGTTGGCCAGGGCACCCTGGGCGGCGGCCGACTCGATGGGGGTGCCGGTGAGGATCTTCTTGACCGGGACTTCCAGCTTCTTCGACGACAGGGTGCGGGGGACGGCCTTCACCTGGTGGATCTCGTCGGGGATGTGGCGGGGGGACAGGGCGGTGCGGAGTTCGCGGGCGATCTTCCTGCGAAGGGCGTCGTCGAGCTCCAGTCCCTCGGCGAGGACCACGAAGAGCAGCAGCTCACCGGTACCCCCTTCGTCGTCCTCCAGGTGCACCACCACCGAGTCGACCACCTCGTCGAGGCTCTCCACCACGGAATAGAACTCAGCGGTGCCGAGCCGTACGCCGCCCCGGTTGAGGGTGGCGTCGGAGCGACCGGTGATCACGCAGCCACCCCGCTCGTTGATGGTGATCCAGTCGCCGTGCCGCCACACCCCGGGGTAGACGTCGAAGTACGCCTCGGCGTAGCGGTGGCCGTCCGGGTCGTTCCAGAAACCCACCGGCATGCTCGGCATCGGCGCGGTGATCACCAGTTCGCCCAGTTCCCCGATCACCGGGGTGCCGTCGGCCGAGCGGGCCTCCACCTTCGCGCCGAGCGCCCGGCAGGTGATCTCACCGGCGTACACCGGCAGCAGTGGCACCCCACCGACGAAACCGGTGCAGACGTCGGTGCCGCCGGAGAGCGACTGGAGCTGGAGGTCGCGGCCGACCGTCTCGTACACCCAGGTGAAGCCCTCGGCGGGCAGCGGCGCACCGGTGGAGCCGACCCCGCGCAGCGCGGACAGGTCGGCGATCTCCCTCGGCACCAGGCCGGCCTTGCGGCAGGCCAGCAGGAACGGCGCGGACGTGCCGAAGTACGTGGTGCCGGTCTCCTCGGCCAGCCGCCACAGCGCGCCCAGGTCCGGGTGGCCGGGGTTGCCGTCGAAGAGCACGATCGTCGCCCCGACGGCCGGGGCGGAGACCAGGAAGTTCCACATCATCCAGCCGGTGGTGGTGAACCAGAAGAACCGGTCGGCCGGGCCCAGGTCGTGGTGCAGGGCCAGCATCTTCAGGTGCTCCAGCAGGATGCCGCCGTGCCCGTGCACGATCGGCTTCGGCAGGCCGGTGGTGCCGGAGGAATAGAGCACGTAGAGCGGGTGGTCGAACGGGACCGGGGTGAAGGTCAGCGGCTCGGCGGTCTCCGCCGCCAGCTCGGCCCAGCTCAGGCTGCTCTGCGGTACGCCGTCCGACGCGGCCTCCGTGCGGTCGACGGGGGTGCCGGGCAGCGCGGCTGCCGGGGCAGAGCCGCCAGAGCCGGCCGAGGTGAAGCCGCCGGGGGCGGTCGGAACAGAGCCGCCGGGGCCGGTTCGAGAATGGCGGTCGGGGTCGACCGGGTGCAGGTAGGCGATGTCGACGGTGTGGGTCAACGACGGCAGGGCGGCCCGGATCGCGGCCACCTCGGCCCGCCGGTCCACCGGCTTGTCGCCGTACCGGTAGCCGTCCACGGCCACCAGGACCTTCGGGGCGATCTGCTGCCAGCGGTCGACGACGCTACGGGTGCCGAACTCCGGGGCGCAGGACGAGAAGATCGCCCCGAGGCTGGCGGTCGCCAACAGCAGCACGTACGTCTCGGGGATGTTCGGGGCGTACGCGGCCACCCGGTCCCCGGCGACCACGCCGAGCCGGCGCAGCCCGGCCGCCACCCGACGGACCTGTTCCCGCAGCTCGGCGGCGGTCAGGGTGACCGGCGGGCGGGTCTGGCCGTACGCGACGACCACCGGGTCGTCGTCGGCCCGGCCCGGCATCCGCAGCACGTTCTCGGCGTAGTTGAGCGTCGCGCCGGGGAACCACCGGGCACCGGGCATCGCCGCATCGGCCAGGGTCGCCGTCGGCGGGGTGTGCGCCACCACCTCGAAGTGGTCCCAGATCGAGCGCCAGAAGGCGTCCAGGTCGGTGACCGACCAGTGCCACAGCGCGTCGTAGTCGGCGAAGTCCAGCCCCCGGTGCTCCCGCAGCCACCGCAGGTAGCCCCCGATCCGGGACCGCTCGCGTACGTCCGCCGGCGGCGTCCACAGCACGTCACCCACCGCTCCACCCTCCCTGAGCCCCCGCACGACACTGTGCCGGACCGTACCGCCATCTTGCCTACCTGGCAGCGCCATCATCCACACCGGGGCCCGCCCCCGAAACGTGCCCCGCGCACACAATCCAAGCCCCCACCCCACCCCCACACCCGCCCGCCGGGCTGCAACCGACCCCGGTGATCAAGAGGTTTACGTCAACATTCGGCGTGGAGCTGACGCAAACCTCTTGATCACCGGGGCTAGACGCAGGGTGGGGGTGGGGGTGGGTGGGGGTGGGGGTGGGGGGTTAGGTGGCGCGGTGGGCTTGGATGGCGCGGCGTTTTGCTAGGCGGTGGGCTCGGCGGATTTCTGCTTCCTTGAAGCGTCGTTCGTCTTCGGGGGTCTCCGGGAGCACCGGACGGACCGTCCGGGGTGCGCCGCCCACGTCGACGCCGACGAAGACCAGGTAGGCGGTGGCCACCCGGACCGGCGCGTCCTCGGCCGAGTCCCACCGCTCGGCGACCACCTTCACCCCCACCTCCATGGAGGTGTTGCCGGTCCAGTTGACCTGGGCGTGGGCGTGCACCAGGTCACCCACCCGGACCGGTTCGGAGAAGACGATCTCGTCGATCGAGGCGGTGACCGCCGTGCCGCCGCTGTGCCGGGCCGCCGCCGCGCCGGCCACGTCGTCGACGAACTTCATCAGCACCCCACCGTGCACGGTGCCGTACAGATTTACATCGACAGCAGTCATGATGCGACTCAGCGTGACCCGGGAGTACGACGTCGGTTTACCGGGAGGGGTGGTGGGGTGCTCGGTCATGACGGAAACGGTACGGTGCGCCAATGCGACATCTCTGGAGCTTCCTCGCCGGGCTGGTGGTGGCGCCCATCACCTGGGCGCTGATCACTCTCGGGCAGGACGGGTCGAACCGGACCGTGGACCGCTGGGTGGAGATCGGCACGTACAACACGGCCAACCTGATCGAGCCGGCCGTCTACCTCGGCGTGGCCGGCATCCTGCTCGGCCTGGTCGGCACGCTACGCACCTCCCCGGTCGGCCCGCTCGTCGCCGGGCTGCTGCTGATCACCCCGTACGTCGGGATGTTCATCGCCCCGTTCACCGTGCTCGACCGGATTCCGACCGGCTGGAAGGTGCTCGGTGACCCGCTGCCGCTGCGCCAGCCGGTGCAGAACGGCACCCTGTTCCTGGTCGGCCTGCTGCTGCTGGTGGCCGTGTTCAGCGCACAGCGGTGGCGGCGCTGGCCGCAGCCGGCCGCCGGGGCGGAGCTGACCCCGGCCGGCGACACCTCGCCGCAGCCCAGCTACGCCACGAGCGACTGGCCGCCGGCCGGTCCGCCCGCCCGAAGCGAGCCGGACACCGCCCCGCTCACCCTCGGCTACCCCGATCTCGACACCCCCACCGAGCCGCTGCCCCGGCGGGCGGGGACCGAGTCACCGTGGTCCGCGCCGCCGCGCTACGGCGCCAAGCCGGAGAACAGCACCGACAACCGTTGACCACCGTCGGGTGGGTCGGCAGGACCGGCCCACCCGCGCCCCATCATCAGAGGTTCTCGCCGTCCGCCGCCCCGGGCTAGTAGTGCTTTGTTAGGTTGTTCCGGTGTGTCGCTTGTAGGGCTTTTTGGGTTGTGTTTGGCTGCCCTGGTGGACGAGCGAGGACTCACACGG